>CAVFFZ010000054.1:0-2274 GCA_963621995.1 Lachnospiraceae bacterium | reverse complement strand
TTTGTTCAAAATATGGAAGACATTTTATTGAATGATTCTTTGTTAATTTTTAAAAAAGAAAAATCTAGGAGAAATAAATTAAAAATTAATAAGTTTTTGGGATTTAAATTATTTAAAATATACTAATTGACATAAATAAAAAGTTGGAGGGTTCTTAGTAACACCCTCCGAGTGTCCGGTGCACCGGAATTTTTTGAAAAATTTTTGATATTGGAGTGTGTCGAAAATGATAGATACAATAAAAATTTATACTATGATTAATAAAGATACATATGAGAAAATATATCATAATTCTATACTAAAGACAAGCTATAATCAAAAAGACGGCGAGATATTTTATGAAATAGTAAACGATAAGCTAGAGGGGAGTTATAGTTCAAGTTTATCTGTTCGTGTTGGTTCAGGAGTAAAATATAAATTTATAAATATGTATTATCTTGAACTTGAGGGTAGTTTTCACAAAATAATGAGAGGTTATAATTCTCACAATGGATTTTATAATTTATCTGAAATAGTTAAATATTTAATTGGTGCTGTTGAATATGCTTATAAAATAAAATTGCCGAGTTTAAGGCATTGGTTTCTTCAAAGGTGTGATATTGCAATTTGTTTTGATTTATCTTCAAATGAGAAAGTTAAAAAGTATATAAATAATTTAAGTTTTTGCAATTACCCTAGAAGAAATATAAAACATTATCAGGACGAAAGTATATATTGTACTGGTACTACAACAACATTAAAGATTTATAATAAAATGCTAGAATTCAAAAAACATGATATGAAAAAGTTATTTAATTCTAATTTTAATATTGATAATTATTTGGAAGAGATTAAAGGATTTATAAGATTTGAATGCGAAATAAAGAAGAAAAAATTAGAAGATTGTTTTAAAAGCAAATATATTAGAGTTATAAATGTTAATTATGAAGATTTAAAAAGTGTTTGGAGTGAAGAATTTATGAAGTTATTAAAATTTTTTGAAAGTGATTTAACAATAGTAAGAACTAAAGATGAAATTGAAAGAAGAATATATACAGCATATTCAAATAATGAAAGAAAAGCAAGAATTTTATATAACTTTTATACCTCTATTGTTCTTGACGGATTAAACATTGTTAAAGCAAGAACACCAAGTTCTACATTTTACGATAATATTAATTTATTAAAAGAATTAAATATTGACTTTAATCAAAAATATAAATTAGTAGAGGAAAATGAAATTATAGATTTTAACCCATTTGAGTGTAGAGAGGTATCATGATATGAAGATTAGCGAAGTATTAAAAGAATTTATAAAAAAAGAGAATATATCAGGTAGTACAGACAGTACAATTAGACATTACAAAACACATATTGGTTTTTTTATAAAGTATTTTGGAGATAAAGATATAAATAATATTACATATGAAGTTTATGAAGATTATATTGTATACTTAAGAAATAAATATAAAGAAAGTAGTGGATTTAAAGGTAAAAAGCAAAAGTTGTCTGGTAGAACTATAAAAACTTATGTATCTGCATTAAAAACATTTCTAACTTTTGCGTATGAAAAAGGGTATTTAAAGAAAGATATTTCTAAGAACATAAAAATGCCTAAGTATAAGAAAAAAGTTATTGAAATTTTAAATAAAAAGGAAATAGACATATTATTAAGTTCATTTAATAAAAGTACTTTTTTAGGTGCTAGAGATTATCTCATTGTCTCTTTGATGTTGGATTGTGGTTTGAGATTATCAGAAGTTATTAAGTTAAAACTAGAAGATATAAATAGTATAAATAATTTAATAAAAGTAGACGGAAAAGGTCAAAAAGAAAGATTTGTACCATTAACTCCAGCAATTGGCGAAAGTGTTAAGTTATATAAGTATCAATATTTCTTAACATTCGGTAAAGTTTTAGTTAATAGCGAACAGCTTATAAAAAACATAAATGGAGAAGACGCAACTAAAAATACAATTTCATTATTATTTAGAAGATTAAGAAAAACACTGGGAATACATATTCATCCTCATTTATTAAGACATACATTTGCTACAATGTTTTTAATGAATGGTGGAGATATAACAAATTTGAAAATAATATTAGGACATACTACTCTTAATATGGTTCTAAATTATTTACATTTAGCAAATGAAATGAATATGATTAATCAAATACAATATACACCTTTAACAAACATACAAAATATGTATAGTCACAAAAAAACTAGCTAAAAGCTAGTTTTTTAATGGTAGCGAAGATGTGATTCGAACACATGACCTGCCGGGTATGAAC
>CAVFFZ010000053.1:0-2418 GCA_963621995.1 Lachnospiraceae bacterium | reverse complement strand
AAGTTTCAAAAATAAACTCCACTAGAAGCTCTTGTGCGATAAAACTTACATCGTTTAGTTTAATTGCACAAACTGCGGAACTGTCTATGGAGTTTTTAAACTTTCTCTCTTATTCTTTTTTTCTTATTTTACTACACTTTATTAAATATATCAATTTACAAGTTGAAATTTCTTTAAAATTTTAGTAAAATAGACATAGGTTCCCCTTCCCCAATAAAGAGGCAATTTTGAGAGGGTATGAAATTGTAATATTTTATTCTAGATTAGGTCTTATTAAATGTCCAATTCGGCATATAGGACATAAATTAAAATCTATTCCAGACTTTTTCTTTAGTATTTCGAGTGGGGAAACATTTTCTTTAGTTAACACTTTTGTATTTGTTAGTGCTTTACAAAGTGTTAATTTTTTTATCTTATTTCTATTTCCTAATAATCCAAAATGTCGTATCTTCATAAATCTAGGTGGTAATATATGTAATATGAATCTTCTAATAAATTCGTCTGCACTTAGTACCATTGTTTTCATCTTGTTTTTATCTCTATAATCTCGCCATTTAAACGTTACTTTTCCATTATCTATATTTAATATTCTACTGTTTGAAATTGCTACTCTATGAGTATATCTTCCTAAATATTCTATTACACTATCTGCATTCTTAAATGGTGGCTTACAATATACAACCCAGTCTTTAGCATACAATGCTGATATCAATTTATCAAATTCTTGTGATATTTTTAGGTCTTCAATTTCTTTGTAAAAATCAAGTTTTTCTTGCTTCATGTAGTATATCAATTTTCCTCTAAATACTTTTGATAACACTTTTACTGGTATGAAAAATTTCTTTTTACTATTTCTCCATTTTCCTAAACCATCAAGTCCTCCGGCTGGAACTATACAATGAATATGAGGGTGATCTTTTAAATTTTGCCCCCATGTATGTAGAATAGTTGTAAACCCTATTTGAGCCCCTAAATATTTTTTATCATTTGCTAATTCTTGTAATGTTTCTGATACTGCTTTAAACATTATATTATACATTTTGGTTTGATTGTAATATACAATCTTATTTAATATGTCTGGTATTGTAAACACCACATGAAAGTATTTTACATTTAATACATTAAATTTTTGATTATATATCCATTTTTCTTTTGCTGATGTTTGACATTTCGGACAATGTCTGTTTCTACAAGAATTGTAACTAATTTTCTTATGCCCACAATGATCACATATATCTTCATGTGCTCCTAAATCTACTGTTCTACATTTTTCAATTGCATTTAATGTTTTCTTTACATATATTGGCAAATCATGTTTTTCTTTATATCGATTTCCGTATTGTTTTAATATATTTTGTAATTCAGGCATTTTTATCACCTGCCCCATACAATCTATCTAATGGATTAACTATATCTTTTTCTACATTTGCAAGGTGTAAATATTCCATTGTTGATCTTATTCCAGAATGACCAAGCAACTTTTGTAAATGTAATATATCTAATCCATTTTCTATTAAATCTGTTGCAAAATTATGTCTTAATCCATGTACCGTTACTTTTCTTGTTATTCCAGCTTTTTTCCTTATTTCTCTAAATGCTATTTCTGGTCCAGATACGGTATATTTATCGTTTGTCTGCTGAGAAATGAATAGATAATTTTCTTTGTGTTTTGGTCTATATACTTTAAAATACTCTCTTAATATTTCTAAATTAACCTGTGATAACAATGTATATCTATATTTACTTTCTTTTCCTTCTCGTACTAATATTCTCATATTTTCACTATCTATATCTTGTATTCTTAAATTACACAATTCTGATACTCTAAGCCCTCCTCCATATACTGTCATAAACATTGCTTTATATTTTAAACCGTAATCTCTCATTATCGCAAGCTTCAAAAAATCTTTTTAATTCTGCTTTAGTAAACATTTCAGGCTTATTCTTTTGTATTTTAAATAATGGTATTCTCTTTAAATTCAATACTTTATTTAAAGTTGTTCCATACATAAATCTTATTGCACTGTTATATGTATTTACATCTCGTCTTTTGTTTTTGCAATCTTCTATTAAATATTTTAAGAAGTTTCTAATATCATCTTCTGTGAGTTCTTCAATATTTTTTCCTTTGTGAAATTCCATATATCTTCTTACTCTAAAAATATATGAATCTTTTGTACGTTCTGCCAGTCCTCTAAATGTCATATCTTCTTCCATGTGTTTTATTATTTTTTCATTACACATAAAAAAACTCCTTTCAATAAATATTTGTAGATATAATCTACATAATATCTATTTTAATGAGTTTTTACTTATATTTCAACACTTACAAGTTTTTTATCTAATTTAGTGGCAATTTTTTTTATTTAGTGTTATACTAACTTAAACGACCACTGCGATAGCAGTTTAGTGCAATTA
>CAVFFZ010000052.1:0-2428 GCA_963621995.1 Lachnospiraceae bacterium | reverse complement strand
ATAGATACCAATACAAATGTTATAACAGAAATATCATATAGTTTGGACAATATACCTGAATATTCTACAAGTCCGTTTGTCGTAGTTAATAACAATAAACCTAATTTTGAAGAAAAAGATTTTGAAACTGATTCATTTGAATATTATAGTGACTTAGATGATTTAGGTAGATGTGGATTTGCATTTGCAAATTTAAGTAAGGAAACAATGCCAAAAGAAGATGAAGGCAGAAAGTCATTAGATAATATAATACCAACAGGGTGGAGTGATGCAAAATATGATATTGTTAGTGGAAGTAAATTATATAATAAATGTCATTTAATTGCTTTTAGCTTATCTGCTGAAAATGATAATGCAGAAAATATTATAACAGGAACAAGATATTTTAATGTTAGTGGAATGTTGCCATTTGAACTAAAAGTATTAAATTATTTAAAAGAAAATGAGGAAAATCATGTATTATATAGAGTAATTCCTTTTTATGAGGGAGAAAATAAGGTTGCAAGTGGTGTGACAATTGAAATTGCATCTGTAGAAGATAAAGGTGAAGAATTACATTATTATGTATATGTGTATAATGTTCAACCAGGAATAATTATAGATTATGCGACAGGAGAAAGTAAATTGGCAGAATAGATTTAAAAAATATAAGTTAGAAAGAAGGGAAAATATGATAGAAAATTAAGACATTGAATTTAAAACTATTTGGAAAGATGACTATTTAAAATGGATATGTGGAATGGCAAATGCAAATGGTGGAATTATATATATAGGAAAAGATGACAAAGGACAGACAGTAGGTATAAGTAATGCCATTAAATTGGTAAAAGAAATTCCAAATAAAATAAAAGATACAATGGGAATTATACCAGAAGTTAAAATAGAAGAAGAAAATGAATTATTATATATAATTATTAAGATAGATAAATATCCAACACCTATAAGTTATCAAGGGAAATTCTATTTAAGAAGCGGTAGTAATAATAATGAGGTTACTGGGAATGAACTTGATAAATTTTTATTAAACAAAATAGGTAAAAGATGGGAGAATCTATCTGTAAAAGATGCAACTTTTGAAGATTTAAGTGAAAAAGCTTTTGAAGTATTTAGAAAAAAGGCAGTAGAAAGTGGTAGATTAAAAAAAGAAGAAGTAGAAATCAATAATGAAATTTTGTTAAGAAAATTATGAAGGGATGCAAAGGATAGATGAATATATGATGCCAAGAGATCGGATTTAGGGAGATACCATTGCCAAATGTGAAAATAAATAGTGATGGTGTTATGTTAAAATGTATTCCATCAAAAACATATATTAAAGTATTAAATGGGATGAATACAAAAAATAATAATAGCAATTTCGCCAATAACTTCACTGATAATTTCACCAATAGATTCACCGATATAGAGATTAAAATATTAGAATCAATAAAAAATGAACCAACAATTTCTCAAGCAAGACTAAGCGAAAAAATAGGAGTATCAAAAAGGACAATAACTAATAATATGAATAATTTGCAAAGAAGACAAGTTATAAAAAGAGTGGGAAATAATAAAAGTGGATATTGGGAAATACAACAATAAATAAATTGAATTATTAGATAGATAATTTTGCAACCGCAGTTGCCAAATTTAAAAATCGTTTTAGATAAAAAAGTCTAAAGCGATTTTTTTATGGAAATTTTTTATCTACAATTTAAAGATATAAAACTATATAACTTTATAATAAAAAAGGCACTAAAGCCAAAATAAAACGAAACAAGAGAGGAGCCTTAACTTTTCTTATATTCGAAAAATTATACTCCCAAGATTGATTAAATCAACTGAGTTAATTATAACAGATGTTATATTTATTTCAGGTGATAGTCAATAAAAAATAGTTAAAATGGTAAATCTTCTTGAGGAATTTTAGAAATATCAAAATCTTCGAACTGATCTTTGTCTGATAATTCAAGTCCGAATCCATTAGCAAGACTTGTATACCAATAATTATCTTTAGGTAAGTCTTTTATTATTTTTTTTACCTTGTTATACCACATGGGTTTATTTTTATATCTTAATGTATCATATATAACATCTATTAAGTCATAATACTTGTTTGAACTATTGTTAATTATTAATAAAAAATATTTATCAAATAAATAGTCTTGTAAAAACTCGTTTGAATCTATAGTCAATTTTTCTATTATAATATTAATTATCTCTTGTAAATTACTAAAATTTTCTAATATATGTATTGAATTTTCTAATATATATCCGTTTTGTTGTTCAGATGGTATATAATCGCTACCATCATACTCAAAATTTAAGCATAATTTAGAAATATCTTCAAGTGCCATATCCTCTTGTATCAATTTTACTATTCTTATCTTCTAGAATAGGTAAGAAAAACTTTTTAACAGCCATATCATATTCTAATAAATCATAAATA
>CAVFFZ010000051.1:0-2575 GCA_963621995.1 Lachnospiraceae bacterium | reverse complement strand
AACACCTCCTTTGCAAAATTTTCGTATGCTATTGCTACTTTACTATTTTTATCATATTTAAATATGCTCTTTCCTCTTGAGGTTGACTCTGCTGTTTTAACAGCTAAAGGTATTTGTGAATTATATAATTTAATTGCACGTCCATAATTTTCTTTTAAATCATTTATTGTTTCTTTAGATAAATTAGTTCTTTTATTTACAAGAGTAAGCAAAATTCCTCCAACTTCCAATTTAGGATTTATAGTTCTTTTTACTCTTGAAACAGTTTTTAATAAATGTCCCATTCCTTTTGCAGCTAAAAAATGATCTTGTACTGGTACAATAATTTTGTCACTACATGCTAGAGCATTTATCGTAAGCATACCAAGTGACGGCATACAATCAATTAAAATATAATCATAATTTTCTTTTACATTATTTAATACATTTCTAATTGTAAATTCTCTACTCATTGCATTTACAAGCATTGCTTCTGTTGCTGATAAATCCAAGTCTGAAGGTATTAAATCAATTCCTTCATCACTATGAAGTATTGCTTTGTTAGTATCTAGTTGAGCATCATATATTACAGACTCCATTAAATTAGCCATTGTTGTTTTTAATTCATTTTCTGAATATCCCATATAGGTAGTTAAGTCACCTTGTGGATCAGCATCTACAACTAATACTTTTTTTCCTTGATTTTGCAATGCTACTCCTAAATTAAAAGTGGTAGTTGTTTTACCAACCCCACCTTTTTGATTTGCAATTGCTATTACCTTACATTCAGACATTATAAGCCACCTCCTTGTAAAGTTTTCCTTCAATTGCTCTGCGATATAGTTCATTAAATATAAGTAATATTTCATTCTTAAATTGTTGTTTATCAAGATTTAAATGTTCTTTTATAAATCCTATATTTCTTTTATCAAAAAAAGTATATTTTGTTACCCAATATTCAATAAAATCATTTTTATTATCGACATCGTTCATATACTTTCTTATTAATTTTTTCCAGGTTTTAAGTCTTTTTATTTTTCTATCATTTTCAATTGCTATAATGCAATTTTCTAATGTATAACCATAAGAATTTATATTTTTCAAACAGTTCTTATTTGTAAAATGATAATAATCAAATAATTCCTCTCTAAGTTGATTTTCACGTCTTTTTATATAATCATCTAATTCGTAAAAATGAATTAAATGCCATCTAATTTCTTTAAAAATTTTTTGAGGAATTTCTATTGTATTTGTTTCTGTATTCATGTTTCCTCCAATCAAAAAAGAGTCAATTTTAAAATCAACTCTTTATCTTTCTCTATCTTTTTTTATTTTTTCTTTTTTAATTTCTTTTTGAAGACTAGCATATATTTCAAAAGCTTTGTCTCCATCATATTCTTTATCTAAACTTATTTTTCCTTTTTCAATAAATTCCTTTGAAAAAACAAATCTGCCACTATCAGCAAAATTGTATCTACCTTGTTCATCTTTGCCAAGATACATTGCCGTTATTGGTAGGTTGTCATTTTTTGATATCGGAATATTTACTGTTACATATTGTCCTCTTTCAAGGCTTTCTAAATAACTAATTGCTTCCTGTTCTTTCATCATTTAAACCACCTGTTTCATTCTTTACTAATTTTAACTTTTGATATGATTTTAATATTTCGCAATATTCATAGCACAATTTGTTTATATACTGATAAGCATCGACATTTGCTAGGTTTGCTATTTTTATATAATTACTTTCATTATCAAACCAATTTAAAAAATTATCAAGAGATGAATTTGAATTTTCTAAAATAAGTTTATCTAATAGTTTGCTAATTGAAGGCATGTCTTTTTTTAGTAAGTCATATAAATCCTGATTAATAAATATTTCTTCTGTAAAATTAATTAATTTTTCCTTGTAATAAATAGATTCATTTTCCAACATATCAAGAATATTATCACATTTTATTATGATTTCTCCTAAATTTTCCAAATCATATTTTTCATCTTTTATATGTTCTCTTGCACCTAATTTTATTGTTGCTATCATTTCAATTGTTTCATAATATTCTGCTATCCTTTGAAGAATAAAATCTAATTCTATTAGTATTCTTTCTTTTATGTTTTCTTCTGTAACTGCAAACAAATCATTTTCAAATATTGTTTGTAATTTTGTTTCTAAAATTTTTATATTCATAACTTCTCCTCTCATTTGGAGGCACAACAAAAGTTAGTATAAAATACTAATCAAGATTTAATCACATTACATTTTATCAAGAACACATAAATACTTTAATAGAATTTCATCAACATATTCTGTATCTTCATTATTTTCTATTAATTTATTACGCATCGCTTTTAAAGAATTAATAATAATTCTCACTTCAAAACTTTCTAATTTGATTTTTCTTTTAAAGAACTTAAACATAAAAAAATCACACTCCTTCTATCATTTATAGTGTTATATTAACGACTATTTTCAGATAGTTCAAATGTGTAAATTAATAATTGAATTTGATATTTAGAATATAAACATTTTGATTAAAAATTTTTGAATTAACTCTTTTAATGTTAAAGCTTCAATATTTTACATTTTTCAATGCTC
>CAVFFZ010000050.1:0-2624 GCA_963621995.1 Lachnospiraceae bacterium | reverse complement strand
AAAGCTATCTTCTCTTTTTCTATTTTTGTTTTTTAAATGAACTATAAGTGTGTGTACAGCCTCAAGGTTTACAGGCATTACCATTTTCATGTTTTCTCCTTTGTTTTCGCTTCATTACGTTTTTATTTTATAATAAAATATATTGGTTGTCAACATATTTTTCTAGAAAAAAGTACGAGTTTTTGGTTAAATCTTGCAATTTATTTTATATTGTAGTATAATAAATATATTCAAGTTAATTCTTATTATTATAAAAGGAGACCTTATATGAAAAAAAAATCTGTAAAATTTGAAACACCTGTAGCAGTTGACAAAGAATTGGATTTTTTAAAGTTCCTAGAAGAACTTAAAATTAAAAATTACCAAATACGGATAAACGGGAAATGCGGAGGATATATTATTTATGTTATTTCCATAAAGTCCAATTCTTTAAGAAAAGTATTGGTTGATAAGCAAACAGATTTTATTTAATTTTTTTATTTAACTTTTAGCACTCATCTAAATTTTAGATGAGTGTTTTTCTATGCAACAGGAAAGCAAATCTTTTCTATTTCATAAAAAAGATTTGCTGAACATTCCACATAAATTTTATTACATAAAATCCGTCGTTCTAACAAAAACAAGGCATGAAAAGTTTTCTAAAATGTTTAAAAATATTAATCATGCCTCTTTTGTTCTTAATTAGTCATAAAATACATTTCATTTAATATAATTGCTATAGGAGGTAGGTTTTAGTATGTTTAAAAATTATGTTTTAGATAATAAACAAAATATTATAGGAAGTATTTGTGATTTAATAACTTTTCCTAGTGTCTCTATAGAAGAACCAAACTCACCCTTTCCATTTGGAAAAGATTGTAGTGACTGTTTAAAAAATTTCTTACATTTAGCAAGTTCTTTAGGTTTTAGAACGAAAAATGTAGATGATTATTGTGGATGGGCAGAATTTGGAGAAGGTGAGGAATTAATAGGTATTGTTGGTCATTTAGATATTGTACCTGCTAAAAAAGGAGATTGGAAATATTCCCCTTTTATTCCTACTATCACAAATAATCGCATATATGGTAGAGGTACAATAGATGATAAAGGTCCTGTTGTTTCAAGTCTTTATGCAATGAAAGCTGTTATGGACTATTTAAATGCAAATAATATTATATTAAATAAAAGAGTAAGATTAATTGTAGGTCTAAACGAAGAAAAAGACTGGAAATGTATAGAATATTATAAAGCTCACGAAGAAATACCTTCTTTAGGTTTTAGTCCAGATGCAGATTTCCCTTGTATTTATGCCGAAAAATCTGTTATATCTCTATTTTTATCTGAAGAACTTTCTAATATTACATATAATATGAAAAATAGAATGTATATATCTACTATTCCTATTACAATAGAAAATCTAGATTGTATGCAAAATGCAATTAATGTAGTTCCTAAATTTTGTTCTGCTATTTTAAAAACAGAGAACCCTCAAATAACAAAAAATGTTATTAATACTTGTAAAAATATAATAAGCAAATATTCTTATGAAATAGATTTATATAAAATAGACGATTATCATATAAAACTAAGTTCTTATGGAAAAGCTTCTCATAGTGCCCACCCAGAGCTTGGTAATAATGCTATTACTAAATTAATTATTATTTTAAATGATTTGTTTAAAAATTTTAATATAAGTTTTCCACTTTTTAAAAGCTTTAGTGAATTAATTGGTGACGACTATACAGGCAAAAATTTGAATTTAAATATTACTGATGAATCTGGAGCACTTACTTTAAATGCTTCTAGATTATATATTGAAGATGGAAAAGTATATATAGGCATTAACTTAAGAGTACCTGTTTCTAAAACTCCAGATGAAATAATTGAGGTCTTTAAAAAGAACTTTCCAAATCAAGTTACTTTAGGACGTATTCAACCTTCCCTATTTATAGATAGAAAAAGTGAACTTGTACAAAAACTATGTAAAACATTTAATGAAACCTGTGGAACTGATTTTGAGTCTATAGCAATCGGTGGAGCTACTTATGCAAGAGCCTTTGATAATTTTGTTTGTTTTGGTATGAATTTTCCAGGTGATAAAGATATGTGTCATCAAGTTGACGAATTTATTGATATTGACAAATTAATGTTAGCTACTAATATTTACGCAAATGCAATTTATGAATTAATGAAATAGAGAACAAAAGAAGCATGATTAATATTTTTAGACATTTTAGAAAATTCTTCATGCTTCGTCTTTGTTCGACCGCCAAATTTTATGTAATAAAATTCGTGTGGAATGTCTAGTAAAGCATCTTTATATTATATGCATATTAGGAGAACCTTCCTATAATATAAAAAACAAAAAACTTCATTTTAAAAATGAAGTTTTTTACTTTTATATTATTCTGCTGATTCTGAATTTTCTTCAGTTTCTGGAGTTTCATAAGCTTCTAATATAGCTTTTTGAATTTTCTCTCTTGTTTCAGCGTTAATTGGATGAGCTATATCCTTGAATTCTCCGTTTGGAGTTTTTCTGCTTGGCATAGCAATGAATAATCCATTTTGGCTTTCGATAACTTTAATGTCGTGTACTGCGAATTCATTATCGAATGTTACAGAAGCAACAGCTTTCATTCTGTTTT
>CAVFFZ010000049.1:0-2997 GCA_963621995.1 Lachnospiraceae bacterium | reverse complement strand
TTCACTAGGTTCTAACGTAATTGAAAAAGGTATATTATCAACCTCTACTACGTTATCATAAACATATATACCAGTATTATCATCAAAAACTTTTACTTGATAAGTTCCATTTTCAAAAACGTCACAATAAAAAATAAAAGTACTATTATCTAAAGCTTGATATTCTTTATTCATAATAGTCCAATTTTCTCCATCAAGAGAAATTTGAGCAGTATAATTATTATAATTCTCGCTAGAATATGCCACACTTAATATTTGTGAATATTTAAAATTCTCTAAAGTTATATCTTCTTTGTTAGGAAAACAATAAAAAGTAGGAGATAAAACTTTATACATATATCCTATTTCGTTTAAACCACTATAATCACATTTTAATAATATGTCAAAAGTACTAAATAAAATTGAAATCTTGCTGTTTGTAAGCTGACCCCCGTCTGCTCTACTAACAAAAGTAAAGGTGTTAGTAGAAACATCAAAACTATACATTTTTGCATAAACACGTCCACCATAATTTTTATAAAAATAATAAAAAGGATGTTTTTCAAAATTTCCTGTACATTCCCACCAAAGCTCTCCATCATTATTTATCTTAGATGAACTTTCACTAAAGTCTAAAAGATATATTGAATTTTTATCATTATTACACTCTAATATACAATATTCTGACAAATCTTCATCAAATAAAACATTATAATCATAATTAGTATTATCTTTAAAAGATATATTGGTAGTAGCATAAACTTTTTTTAAACATAATAATATTAAAATAAATATAATTATAAAAAATATTTTTTTATATTTCCCTAACATATAACCCCCTATTTTTTTCTAAAACAACATTTAATATATCTATATAAAAATATAATAATAATTGTAAAAGTTAATACAGAAAGTATAGTATTAATATTCAAAGCAACTTCATAAATAGTCTCTGGTGTATCTTTTACAACAACTTCATTCGTAATAATATTAGTTTCTTCATTCATTAACTACTCCCCCTTACGAAATCGCTTAGGAAAAGCAAAAGAAAAGAAGAAATTAAGTAATATATCTAATAAATATAAAAATATTGAAATTGGTACTGCTGTTGTACATAAATCAACAAAAACTTTAAAAATAGAACTATAATCTAAAGACATAATCTTTCCTCCTAACTATAAATATCATTTTTTATAACAACATTTGCATTGCTATAAATATTATTATTTTTTACACCATTCCACTCTTTGCTATATCTTTTCATCTTTTTATACGTATCATAAGAATTATATAATTTTGTAGTATGAATCCACAAAATGTATTTTTGTGTATCAAATGCAAGTTTTCCATTCTCTTCATGAGAAGTCTCACCATCAATCAGTCTATTTAATTGAATACAATTAAAAAAGTTTCTGCAAATAACTACATTCTTAATTTGTTCACGTAAAGGTTTTGCTAGTCTCATATAAACTTGTGACGTTCCTACAATATGTTTCCTTTGTTTTCTTTGTTGTGATATCTCAGTCATAACCTCAATAGGAATGTTTTTACTTTCCAATGAATTAAATTCTAAATGAATTTCATCTATTAAAAATAAAATTCCATATTCTCCATTTTCTAGTTCTTTTAAACAATCAATTCCATTATATTCAATAACAATTCGTCCATTAAAACCAATAACGTCAAAGTCTTCAATTTCTGATATTTGCTCCCCATTTTTATAATAACTAGATACTCTACGCACTAATTGAGAAGAAACAAGAGTAAAATACTCAACAATTACCTTTTCAATATTATTTTCTTTTATAGTACGTCTTCTATAAAAGCAATTTGTTGGGTATTCTTTAATTTCAACATTAGTACAAAAAACAGCTTTCTCATATTTGTCTAAACACTTTATTGAATACTGCACAGCTGATAAAGTTTTTCCAGAACCTTGAGAACCACAAAAAATTAATAACCCCGAATTGTTAAAATAATAAGGGTGTTGTCTAACAAAATCTAATTTAAACTTAGCAATTTTTGCTATATTAAAAACATTTAAAGAACCATTTAATAAACTTTTATCTATTCCCACTATAAACACCCCTTTAATCTAATAAAACAATATATAATAATTAATAAAACAATAATTCTTAATATATTTCTCAAAAAATAAGAAAGTTTATTTAAAAATCTATATATTACATAAAAAAATCTTTTTACAAAATAAAATATTTTTAAAAACATAAAACCTTAATTACCTTATATAGAGTAAAGAAGGAGTAAAAACTCCTTCTACTAAACAGAAAGTCTTCCTTTTAATGCACGTGTAATAGCACCGATTAATTTTCTTAAACCAAACCATGTTAGGTATAATGCTACACATGATGCTAAAACAAGACCAATAACCGCAGCGATTGTTCCTGGGTTAATAGATGTTGTTAATGTTGTACTAACACCTGTTAATGCTTCTGTTACTTCATTAGTCATAAGGCAATATCTCCTTTCTTTCTTATTTAACAATAAGATAAAATATAATAAATAACTAGGGAACATTGATATGCTCAATGCTAAAAGCAATATATATTAATTAATATCTAACAAGTTTACTCTCCAACTATCGTTAGAATATGCAACACCAATGTTACATACTACGTCTTGTAAACCTTGTAATTTTAAACTTAAAACTTTATTAATTAAATCTTTATTAAATACGAAAAATCTACAAGGATTATTTTTACTATCTAACAAATAAATAGTATAAAAATATTTCTCTCCCTCTGATAATTCATCAGCATTTTTTCTTTTTACTTGCTCCAACTTTAAAAATTTAAACATTTCTTGATATTCCATTATTTTCTTCCCTCCATATAATTATTAATTTTTTCGCTAACTTTTTCCATCTTATGTAATGCTATAATATCATTTTTACTTTTGTTCTTTTTCCAGCTTACAGCTTGAATAGATATTTCTAAAACTGAATAAATAATCTTTATTTCTTCGTCTGTAAATTCCATTTTTACACCCCCTGACTTT
>CAVFFZ010000048.1:0-3351 GCA_963621995.1 Lachnospiraceae bacterium | reverse complement strand
ATACGACAATGGAATATGCAATGGTAAGTCAAAATAATGTGAAAAATTCACATAGGAAATTTATTACTTAGAGAAAATCTAATATATAAAAAGAGGTGAAATCATTAATACATTCACCTCTTTAAAAATTATGATTTCATTTCAAAGTCACTAATAGAATAACCTAATTCATTTAATTTAGAATATAATTTGCTAATAGGCATTCCTAAAATATTATAGTAATCTCCTACAATTTTATCAACAAAAATGGATGTTTTGCCAGCGATAGAATAACCAGCTCTATTTAATAAATATTTTTCATTTTCTACATACCAGGCAATATCTTTATCAGAAACATTTTTAAAATAAACTTCGGTAATGTCCGTAAAAGAAATTTCTTTATTTTGATATAAATCTTTAATTGTTACACCAGTTATCGCATAATTGACTTTTCCACTCATTTTTTTTATATTTTCAAAACCTTCTTCTTTACTTTTTGGTTTTTCGAATTTTTTATTATCCATATATATAATTGAATCAGCGGATATTATTAGTGCTTTATCTGTTATTTGAGAAGCCACTGAATTTGCCTTATCTTTTGACAAATCAATTACATATTGTTTTGGATCAGTGCTATTGCTATTTTCCTCTGTATTGCTTGTTATTACTTCATATTTCCAACCAACCATATCAAAAATATCTTTTCTAGTTTTAGAATTTGATGCTAAAATTAATCTCATTTTATTCACTCCAATCAATAATTTTTTATATTATATCATTTTTTGTAAAATAGTCAAGAAATATAATTTACATAATGCTTGAAAGTTCTGGAAAAATATTGTATAATAATGCCATTAGTAAAATTATTATATACAAAAGTTTTGCTAATTAAAACTTTTAAAAGGAGGAATGCCATAAAACATTATAAAACTATTTAAAGTTATGAAAGGAGAAAATTCTATGCAACAAGGAAAAATTGTAACTTTATCAGGGATTTCTGGAATAGGAAAATCCCATTTAAAAACCTACATTTTAGCGAACAAGCCTGACTTTCAATCTTTAATCTCGGGGACAACACGGAAACCTCGAGAAAAAGAGAAGCATGGGATTGACAAGTTCTTCTATTCATTAGAGGATTTTGAAAAAGAAAAGAACCAAGGGAAGCTTCGTACAGTCAATAAAGTGTTTGAAAACTGGTATGCATATAAAGAATCACAAATTGAGTTATGTGATAGTGGAATAAATTTGATCACAGAATTATTCTATAAAAATGTGCAAGAATTTAAAATTGAGTTTCCTAATGCTTTAAGTGTATACGTTCTTCCAATTGACATTGAGAGAACTAAGGCAGAACTGAAAGCAAGAAAACTGGAGGCGAGTGATTTAAGCAAAAGATTGAAAGATATCGATGACGAGTTGACATTTTTTTATAGCAATAGAAAATTATTTGATATTGTTATAACTAATGATTATACTGAAAAGTCGTGTCTTTTATTGCAACAGTTAATTGAACAGAAAATAAGGAGTGATTAAAATGTTTAAAGACAAAATTTATGGAATGTTAACACCAGAAATTAAACGAATCATTCAGGAATTCAGAGAAGAACCTTTACGGAAAGTAGTCTATACTTCTTTTGATGGAGATGACATGCATCATATGTTGGCTATTTGTGACCAAGTATTGAAACATGATATGATTGCATTAAATCCAGAGATGGCTTTGGGGTATTATATTTCTACTGAAACTTTAGGTGGAAAGAAGATTAATGTAATGACTGACTGCTTGACTCTTACAATTTTTTCTGATAGATTATGGGTATATGGAAAAACAGATACTCTTTTATCGGAAGGAATAATGGCAGAAATTTTCTTATGGAGTCAAATTAAAAACAAAAAAGCCACATTTATTCCAAATATTTATGGACAAAAAATGGTTGAAATGAATTATTTGGAAGTAAAAGAATGGCTGAATAAGATGACTGATGAAAAATTCAGAAATGATATTTTTAATAGTCTGCTGACTCCGTACAAAATGAAAACACATCAAACTGTTTATATTGGAGCAAATTTTGTGAATTATAAACATATTGATTGGGCAAGAGTACAAGCATATAAAGAAAGATTGTGTCCGATTTCTCCTCAGAACATTTTAAGTTATTTTTTATATCATAGTTTTGATGATAATGGAACTAGATATTTAAAAGATAGACTTACATTACTTGCTAAATCTGATATGTATTGGTTGTGTATTGATTCAACTAATTTAGAAGCTGAATTAAATAAACTTGACCAAAACACTTTGGCAGAGCTGTATATGTTAAATACTGTTTATACAGATAAAGCAGTAAAAATTGTTGATTGGGGTGACATTAAAGTTCCTAAATATGATAAGTCCAAAATGTGGGCATTGACTAGCAAGGAACAAGAAGAAATACTCGGAAGCAATTGGCCGATAGAATTTAGAAAGTAGAGGTACAAACAATGGAAAAATACTATGAACAATTAAACGCAAAATGCAAAGAGGTTGCTAAGGAGGTTATCAAAGATAATAGCATATTAAGTGATAATATGCTGAAAAGAGAGGAAAAAGAATTCTTACTTTCAGATTGGAATGCATTTTTGATTGGATTAGTTTCTGATCAATCTGTGAAGGCAGAAATAGCGTGGAGATTACCTTATTATCTTTCGAAAAGATTAGAACATTTTGACTTCTGCAGAATCGCAGAAGAGGAAACAGTTGAATCTTTAGAAACTATCATAAAAGAAAAACCTGCATTACATCGTTATCCAAGAAAAATGGCTGAATACATTTTCTTTGCAGTTAATAAAATTGTTAAAGAATATAATTCAGATGTTGAAAATATTTGGAAAAATGATTTGAATGCAGAACAAGTGGTAGCAAAATTGGAAGAATTTAAAGGAATCAGCCATAAGAAAGCAGCACTTGGAACTTTGTTGCTTGTTCGTGACTTTGGTGTGACTCTTGAAAATTTGTATTGCATTGATATTGCATATGACGTCCATATTAGAAGAATCTTTTTAAGAATGGGACTTACTGATAAGGACAATATCAAAGATGTTACAGCAAGTGCAAGAAAAATTTGCAATGAATTTCCTGGTTCTTTAACTCTTCCGTTTTGGGTGGCAGGCAGAGAATATTGCAGACCAACAAATCCTAAATGTGATGAATGCTATTTAAGTCAGTTTTGCATGAAAAAAACAGAACTGGGTAAAGATTTATAATGTTTTATGGAGAGACTAGATATGATTTATATTTAGTCTCTTTATTCATTTAAATAAAAAATAATTATCCCTACAAATTACATGTATACTTTTAGATGTAAATAAATGAATTTACATCTAATTTTTTTG
>CAVFFZ010000047.1:0-3568 GCA_963621995.1 Lachnospiraceae bacterium | reverse complement strand
CAAGATTAAATATATCAGATATGGATTTTCAAGAAAGAAGTTGTATTGTTTTAGGAAAAGGTAATAGTGAAAGAGAAGTTTATTTTAGTGCAAAGAGTAAAATGTATATAAAGAAATATCTTGAAACAAGAACTGATGATAATGAAGCATTATTTGTATCACTTATAAAACCTTATAACAGATTAGGAATATCAGGGATTGAAATTTTAATTAGAAATTTAGGGAAAGAAGCGAATATAAATAAAGTTCATCCACATAAATTTAGAAGAACAATGGCAACAATGGCTATTGATAAAGGTATGCCAATAGAACAAGTTCAAAAATTATTAGGACATATAAAAATAGATACTACTATGGAGTATGCTATGGTTAATCAAAATAATGTAAAAAATTCACATAGAAAATACATTACATAAAGTTTTTTTAGTGTAGCTTAAATTTTCAGTAAACATATTGAATTTAGTATGTTTTTGTATTATAATGTAGATATGGAATTTATTTCCATATCTACATTATAGCCATAACACAATAAATAATTCAATTAAAGAAAATAATCTATTATAATAATTAGTTGGAGGAAAATATGAACCAAAATTTATTTATCATTGGACCAGTTGCTTCTGGAAAAAAATTCATTGTTGGACAATCTAAAGAAAAAGTACAATATTAATGTTTTAGATACGGGACAATTGTATAGATATATAGCAATTTGTATATTTCAAAAAACAAATATAAATCCTAATCTTGAAAGCTTATATAAAAATGATATTAGAGAAGAAAAGAGAATATTGCAAGAAGTTTTCAAATGGAATCGAACTATTGAAAAATCTTTAAAGGAATTAGAAATATTAGATGGAAGACTGAATGTAGACGGGCAAATACTGAGAGAAGATAGTTTGTACAGCAAAGAAGTCAATAGCATTGTAGCTATAATTGCTAAATCTGATTTGATAAGAAAGAGAATATTACAGTTTATAAACAATGATATTGTAAAAAGAGAAGGATGTTATGCTTTAACAGGTCACAATATTAATGAAATGAATACAGCACAATTTACAACAATTTTTTTAGATATAAATAATGAAAAAGCAGCTGAAAGATTATATAATAGAAATCCTGAATCTTATGAAAGTATATTAGATGCATATAAGGAAGTATTAGAAAGAAATAATAGGGATGGTATTGATAAAACTAGAGGTTTGATAGATTCAGTCTACAATGAAATTTATATAGATACAACTGAACTTTCAGAAGATGAAGTAGCAAGTGTAGTAACTAAAGAGCTAGAACGAATTGAAAAAGAAAAACAAAATTTTAAACAATTACAAGATGTAAATTCAATAGATAGACAGAATTTTGAATGGATTTTTAATCCGTTTTTAGAAGTTATAAAAGCATATTTAGATAGAAATTTAGATAAATTTTTAAAAGGAAAAGAATATATAAGTAAAACAGATTTAGAATATCAAGTTTTAATAAAGATGTGTTCATATAAGATAGAAGAATTATTTAAAGGTGATATAGCATTACTTAGAGAAATAAACAGTGGAATAAATAATAGAGCAGATAAATTAGATATATTTATGAAGTATTTAACAGATAAAAGAGTGAGCTTGAATTATGAATTAGTCAATATAGAAATACGAAATCAAATTGATAGATTAAGTAATTTATATAATAATAATTCTACAAAGCAGATTATGGCAACATTGAATAACTCTGAAAATAAAGGAAATATATTATTAAAAAATATTATTTATAAAAAAGTTGATAAAGAAATTAGTCAATTTATAGCTAGAAACTGTCACTATTTACATACACCGCGAGACGACGAATTTGTATCATATGGTGCATTTGTTGGAGGACAAGCATTGCCGATAGCATGGGTATCATTTTCTAAACAAGATAGAGAATATAAGAAACAGTTATTATATTATTTAGGAATTGAACCTCAAAATACATTAGAAATGACAAGAGCTTGGTGTTCAAATTCAGCCCCACAAAATATAATGAGTTCTTTATTTCAATATTCAATAAATGAAGTAGAACAAGAGTGGAAAAAACTAAAAGAGCAAAGTAAAGTAAATAAGAACTTACAAGCAATAACAACTACAATTAATCCTAATTTAGGATTTAAAGCATCATCATTCTTGGGATGTAATTTTATTCCTTTTGCTCTAAGACCTGCTAAATTTACATATGGAAAACAAGGAAATACAACAGAATATATGACAAGAAGAGAAATGGAAAAGAATAATTTAGAGTATGTTGAGAATCAATTTAATGTATTACCATTGAATGAAATTATTCTAAATATGGATAAAAGAAAACAAGAAGAAATATCAAAAGGGAGAATTTATACTATGGACCCCAAAAATTATAATCTGGTATTAGAAGGAGAAGTAAATGAAAAAGATATTAATAGCGACCAAGAACAAAGATAAATTTGAAATTGTAA
Source organism: Lachnospiraceae bacterium (assembly GCA_963621995.1). Lineage (GTDB taxonomy): Bacteria > Bacillota > Clostridia > TANB77 > CAG-508 > UMGS1663. The sequence continues at coordinate 1,110 of CAVFFZ010000047.1, read as the reverse complement.
CAAAAATATTGAATAAAATAAATAATGTGAGTTATGAATATTATAGCTTGTATGATATTAAAAATTTAGAAAAAAATGATAAAGAAGAAGGAAATATTGAAGTGAGAGCTTATAATAAAGCAAATCAAATATATTCAAGCATCAAAGATAATAATTTTAAATATATAATCGGTATAGATGATGGAATTAAAATGAGAGGAATTCTTAGAGAAAATGTTAAAGATTATATAGAAGATATAATTAATGATAAATATTTATCTGAAGGAGAACAAGTTGAAATTGTTAGAGCATATTGCTTTATGAATGAAAAAGGAGAATATAAGACAGTAACAACTGAAATTCCATTTAAATATCAAAAATATAATGGAAATTTAAAAATAGAAGAAAATAGCTATCCTTTAAGTAATGTTTTAAGACCGATTGATTCTGATAAAACTGTTGCTCAAATGGATAAGGATGAAAACAATCAATATTACTTGAATTATTCAGAAAAAAAAATAAAAGAGGTTTTTAAATGATAGAAAATGATGAACAAGCTAAAAATGCCATTATTGAGAACATAGAGATGTATAATAAAAGTGAAGATGCAAAGAAGTTATTAACTATAATATTAAGATTATGTGAAAAGTATTCTTTTGTGGAAAATCAAACATATCCTAGACCATCTCATCCAATAGAAGAAAAAAGAAAGGATCCATATTATACTTTAATTGCAATTATTTTGTCGTTAAGAACAACTTTAGAAAATGAAAAAAAAGCAGTTAGAGCCTTTATGGGCAAATATAAATCTATTAGTGAAGTATTAAATGCAGATGAAAATGAAATGATAGAAGTTATAAAAGTGGCGGGTATGCCACAAAAAAAAGCTCAAACAATAATTAAGCTTTCTGAATATATACAAAAATATTATAATGGTAATGTTTGGAATGCAAAAAAAGAATCTGTAAGCAAAACTAGAGAAGAATTATTAAAAATGCCTGGTGTTGGAGATAAAAGTGCGGACTGTATGTTAGAATTAGGCTTTGATATGCCAAGTATGGTTGTCGATATAAATGTTTTTAGGGTAGCATCAAGGATTTTTAGAGAAAAATGGGCAGAAAATCCAGATTT
>CAVFFZ010000046.1:0-3907 GCA_963621995.1 Lachnospiraceae bacterium | reverse complement strand
AGTCCTCCTTTCTAGAAAGAGAACTTTTAAAGTTTTATATAAAATAAAAACTTACAAACAATTAAGTCCGTAAGTTGATTTCAAATGGAGCAGCATTCTTACATGTTACGAACCTCTTATTTGTAAATAATCTTGTTTTCTCTTAAAAAGTAATCTCAAAAATTTCGGCAGGCTTCATGTCTCCACAATCACAAATAGATTGAAAAGCCATTTTGTGAGCAACTACAATTATTGTATCATATTTTTCTTTATATTTATCAATAACAGACATAACTCTATTCTTTAATTGTTCTTTTGTTTCCCATTTTCTTTTTTCATTAGGTGGATAAACTCCATTATTTTCAATATAATCTTTATAGTATTCTTTCATTTCACTACTGTTTTTGTATTGATATGTAAGGTCTGGTTGCCATTCCCTAATATCTGGTTCGACCACAATTTCAAGCCCTGTTTCCTTGGATATTATACTAGCTGTTTGCAATGCTCTTGTATATGGTGAAGTTACAATAATTTGTGCTTTTTTTAATCTAGTATCTTTTGATGTTTTTATAACATCTTTTATGCTATCTTCTTTCAATGGTGCAAAATCATGTCCTTGTCCTATAAATCCGTGTGTGTCCCCATATGTATAATCTGGTTTACCATGTCTAATTAAATAAAATGTTGCCATATTCATTCCTCCTATTAATATAATTAAGATATAAATGTTATTTACATTTTATTATACTTATTCTTTTTTATCAATGCTTTTATAGAGTTCTATCTGTTAACTCTTTAACATTTAAAATCTGGGCAATAATTCTACTTACATACATTTTATCTTTTCCATCAGTAGATATTCTTCTACTATTAGGTATTTTTCTTGATACTGTTTCATAAAATTCATTTTGATAATCTGTGAAAGAACTATCAATCCATGACTTTGATAATTCTTTTTCTCTCGTTTTATTTCTTTGCACTATACTATTATTCTTAGTATATAAAAATATGTACTCATCCGGTTGTAACAATGTACTGTCTTTAAACAATTTTTCATATTGGCCGCATTGCATGTTTAAAAGTTGGATATTTTCCTAATTTTTCAAAAGCATAGCTAATTGAAACTGTAGATAATGCACATCTATCTAAAATAATATTTTTCCCTTCTGAAGCAAGTGCCGTTGCTTTCTTCATCCTTCTTCTTTCCACTTCGAAAAAGAACAATTGATTTTGTATTTCTTGTTCATAGCTTTGAGATGGTCTGGGAGGATTTTTTTCATATACCATGCATTCATCAATTACTATGCAATTAGAATATTTTTTCATATTTTGACAAGTTGTTGTTTTTCCAGTATTAGAAGGTCCTTCTACCACAATTATTTTTCCTCTATTCATATTTATTCCTACCTTACTGTTTTATATTTTTCTTTCTTTCGTGATATTAAAGAGTATATTGGTCCTATATTTGAAATCGTAGTTGCCATTAACGTATTAACCAAAATTTTTATCTTATTTTTAAAAGTTGCCCCTGTTAATTTTTCAATAAATTTAATCGTACTCCCATACTCTAATACAATCATTATGAAATAAGACAATACAGATAGGAAAAGCATTATAACGTTTTGGTTAAATATAGATATTAGAATTGTATATAAAAATGCAATTGGTATTCCAATCCATGTTATATTCATTCTTATTCTTTGTATTAACCACCCTATACTATTTAGATTTATTCTTTTATTTCGTTTAAAAACATCTTTAAAAATTTTCAAACATTCAAATGAAGTTTTAAACCATACTGAATTTTGTTTTGTTAGTATAGATAAATACTGGGGGGACTGCATAATTTCTAATGTTTTTATAGGATGAATTGATATATCGTTATTTCTTAATACATAACTCATATATATATCTTCACACCAATATTTTGTTTCAAATCCACCAATTTTCTTTAATATATCAACTCTAATATACATTCCATGTCCAACTACATATGTATACAATAATTTATTAGGAAAACATGAATTTATTAATCCATACCTAAGTTCAAAGTTAGATTGATATATAGAGAAGCCTTTCATCAAATCAGATAACTCATTCCAATTGCTTATTGGAACCGAATATTGTTGTATAACCTTAGGACTATCCTTTTCATTTATAGATGTCATAACTTCTTTAATAGTATCTTTGTTAGGAATACTATCTGCATTATAAACAGAAAAGTAATAATTTTTCTCATCTTTAAATTCAAAATTATTTAATACATAATTTAGTTGATCTGCCATAATTCCTTCATTATTTGGATAATGAAAATGATATACTTTCTCTTCCAAATGATTTCGAATTATAAATTCTTCTACCAAAACACTTGTAGTTTTAGAATTCTTGATTTTATTGTTTATGATTTCTTCAATATTCTCTAGCTTGCTATACTTTAAAATTTCCTTAATTTCCATTGTAGATAATATTTTATTATATTTATTAACTAATTTTTGTAATTCCATATTATTTTTAATATCTTTTATAAACTGATCTTTTAAATCCAAGTTAATTTCTTTTTCGAATTCTTCTTTTTGCGTTGTTACAATTAAAATTTTGACATTATCCAAGTGCTTAGTTAATCCTAAAAAATAATTTAACGTTTGAATAATAATATCTTGTTCTCTCAAACAAGGAATAACAATAAGAATATTAGATTTCTTTTCATTTCGTTGTATTATATTTTTAGTTTTCTTATTTTGATTACAAATATATTTCAAACACCTGTAAAAACACCAACCCCCAGTAAGAACTTCTAAAATTAAAATTGTATAATATACAACCATACTCATAACTTTTTCCTCCATATATAAAAATGAAGACATAACTTTAAGTTAAATCTTCATCATTAGTTATTATCATATTTTTCTAATATTTTTTTGATATATTCTTTATTTTTTCAACATGTTTATATGGCATTCCTCTTTGTAAAAAAAATGCATCGTCATATTTTCCATCTAATAAATCAAAAACGCAATATTGTATTTTTAAGTCAAAATACAAAGAAATTGCAACTCTATGAGCTCCATCAATAGGTATTCCTGTTGTACTAATTGGAATTATAGTTTTATCTAAATTTTTACAAGATTTGACGTTTTCTATAAGGGAATTAAACTTTATTATAAAATCATTTGCATTGTTTTTTCTACCATCAGGTTCATGAAAATTATTAAATGCTCTTATATGTGATAAATATATTTCTGTAGCTTCATTTAAATTATAATTTTCAATATATGATTTAACATAGTAGTATTTTACAAATATATCAAATCTATAATCAGATAATAAATTAATAGGACTAGTTCTATAAATATTAATCTCATCTCTATGTGGTATAAGATTAAAAATGTATTCATTATTAATCAAATTTTCAACCTGATTTATCGAAATAGTTTGTACTTTTTTGCTATCAATAATTGGAGATTCATTTAAAGAAGAAATAATTCTATTTTTGTTATTAAAAAATCTTCCAAACTCTATTTTTCCCATTCCATCGACTATTTTTTCCATATTCCATTACCTTTGCACATGATTCTACCACATAAGAATTAGATTTTCAATATTTTTTGTAAATTTCTTACAATTTATACAACAAAACAATATATAACGCAATTTTATTTTTTCATATTTAATCCATTTCCATAATTTTGGAAGTATCAAAAATTATATAATGATAATTTATAAAATCGACATTGATTATTCTATATTCTATGTTAATCTTTTTTATCATTTCTATTGCATAATTTACTTTTCATTCTTCATGATTTTTTATCATCTTATAAAAATAAAAAGACAACTTACGAAACTTTATTAGTTCGTAAGTTGTTGTATTTTATGGAGCCCTAACTTTTCTTATATTCGAAAAATTATACTCCCAAGATTGATTAAA
>CAVFFZ010000045.1:0-4269 GCA_963621995.1 Lachnospiraceae bacterium | reverse complement strand
TCAATATGATACCTTATCCAGAAACTATTATTGTCATATACAATTATTTCTGTATCTTTTATATTCAATTCATTTATTAGTTCTTTATATTCTTCTTTTGGATCATACCAGAATATTATTTTTCTAGTTCTCTTTTTTTGGTTATCTCTTGAAAATTCTCCATTTATAGTATCCAAAAGAAGTTGTGTAACTTCATCAAACATTTTTGTCCTCCACATTAAAATATTTTCTAAAATATTTCATATAAGTTTCTTCACTACAAATTTCATTAGAATATTCTTCTATTTTTTTTACATTATTATTTTCCTGTAATTCTTCTCTCTTGTCTTTTATACACAAATACTTTTTAATTGAATCTTTTATATGTTTATCACTAACATCTACAGACTCGTAAATATCTTTTTGTAGAAATTCTGTTATTCTAGATGATTCTTTTTCTATATTAACAATTAAATTCTTACTCCAATTATATAATTCTTCATCAAATAATGCTCGTATTTTATTATTTAACAAAAATAGATCTTTAATAATTTCATTAGTCTTATTATTAAAACCTTTTATATCTCCACTCTGATATAGCCTAATATCTATTGGAGTGGCTAATTGTTTACTCGTAAAGCATAAATCATTGTAAGTTTTCAGTCTTTCTTCCAATAGTTGTATTTGTGTATTATTTTTTCTGTCTTTACGAGCTGTATATAAGGATACCATTAACCCAATTGTCGTTGCTGCAAGTGCAAGGATTTCTACTATATTGCCTAATTCAAAATTAACTAAAAATAACATTTTACTTTATTCTCCCTAATATATCTTTAAATTTTTCATAATTTACTTTTACACCATCATCCAAGTCAATACTAATTCTCTGATTTGCAATGTGAGCAATTTTTTCATCATATTCTTTAATTTCTTGAAGCTTTGCATTTAAGTCTGCTTGTCTTTTTTGTGCATCTTTTTTATCTACCATTGATAAATCTGTTGTTAGTTTATAATTAACATCTGATAATAGTTTTTCATAAGTAGTTTGTACTCTATGTAAATAATCAAGTCTTGCTTTTGGAATTAAATTCTCATTGTATCTGTGCATATAAATTAAAGCTTTAAATCCATTTTTCTTGCCACTATCCAATAACCAATAAATAGGTCTTTTTTGATATATTTTACAATGATCGTTGAAGAAATCATTTACGAAGTATCTTCTTATAGTTTCTTCACTTGTTTCAGTTCCTTTTTTGCCTAACGTTTCTGCAATAAAATCTAGATTTTCATTTAATGTCTCTTTTCCAAATGATACTTCAATAAATTGTTTAAATCTCTGAACAATATCATCATCAAAATATGCTTCATCTGTTATTGGAATTATATTGTCTGAATCTGCTTTGAATTTTTTATATCTGCTTTCATCAAATTCTCCACCTGCATATATTAAACCATCTTCATCTAGTGAATATCTTCCAAACATACAACCAACTGCATAACTAATAAATTCTTTGATTATATTATTATCTTCTATTGGTTTTAATGTAAGATCTCTATCGTTTATATTAGTATTAACTTCTTGTACTTCAAATATATTATTATATATTTCATTTAATTTTTTTTCATTGTTTCTCAATTCATTTCTAAAATTAGAATATTTTTCTTTATATATTCTGAATGAATTTTTAATTTTAGTTTCATTTTCAATTATTACTGGTGATTTTTGAAAATCCCAACTTGTTTCTGATTTATCCCAATCATATTTGCATATTTCTATGTTTCTTTTTACCAATGTATTTATAATTGACTTATCACTAATCTTTTTATATGGAAGACTTGCAATATTTCCAACCTGAAAATTTACAGTTGGTGCTAATAATGATAAAAAATAATATGCAATATTACTACAAAGATAACCTATAATATAATATAGATCATCCTGATTAGGAAACAGTGAAGAACCAGACACATCAAAAATAAATCCATTTTCTTTGTATCTAACGCCAAAATTTTCAAATCCAAATAGAGACCATGTTATTCCTTCTTTAAAGTATTTATCTCTATTTATTACTCTTCCCTTATGGTTAACTTTTGAATATTTATCTATATATTCACATATTTCTTTTCCTTCATTTTGGAAATTAACAACATATTCATTATTTCCATACCATTTCCTATAATCTCCACCTTTGTTATATGGAAACCATTTTTTATCACTTATTGTTTCGCTTTCATCATTTAATCCAAATCCAATCTTATTAAAACAAACTTCATACCATAGTCTTAAAAATTTATTATTATTTGTAGTTGCTAAACCTTGCTTTGGTTGATAATATTCACTTAATTGTTTATTTTCAATAAAGGCTTTTCTTAATTTATCTGAAATCCAATAAATAAATGGTGTACCAGGTATTTCATATAATTTTGCCTGTCTTATTTTATAATATAAATTTTTATTTCTAAAATTATTTATTTTTTCTATTGGATTATAATAATCAACTAATCTTATAAATGTTGATTCTATATCTTCTTGTGCTTTTTTTAAGCAAAATGCTGTAGCCAGTACATTAAAAGAACTTAATTCTGGGAAAGTTGCTGGTCCAGTATGGAGCATATTAACTATCGTGTTGCTATTTAAAATATATTTTCTTGTTGATTCATAACTTGCAATAAACATCCAAGTATGTATTGTTATCATTGCTTGATACCCATTTTTTTCGGTAAATTCATTACATCTTTCTATAAATGCAGTATACATTTCAGATTTATTATTAGAATAATAAGTTGATAAAAAGTCGCTCAAGCACTCATTCATATTTTTTCTTCCCATATATGGTGGATTTGTGCATACAACTGAATATTTATTAGATAAGATTTTTGCCTGTTTAATTAGCATATTATAGTAGTCTAATCCTATAAAATTATTAATATTTATATCTTTGTAAAAATTATCATAATCGTAATTATCATTACATTTTATTAGAGAACCGTATTGACTTGCATTTTTAAAAGTAGTAACTATGTAATCGTTAGCTTCTTTATATTTTTCTGGAATATTATACCCTATTAACTCACTCGAAATATTGTTACTGTCATAAATTGTAATAATGTTCATTTTTTTAATAATATCTTTATTAAAAATATTTTTATCATATTCTATTGCTCTCAAACATAATGTTAAAATTGTTAATTGTACTGCTCTGCAATCTATATCTATTCCATATAAATTGTTAGCTAAAATTTTTTCAACAGCAACTTCTTTGGTATAGCCTCTTTCCATATATATTTTATAAAATATTTCAAAAGCATATACTAATATATGACCACTCCCACAGCAAGGATCAATAAATGTTATTTTTTCAATATCATTTTCTTCTATTTTTTCATCACTTGAAACATAATAATTAAGTTCCTCTTTATTTCTTAAATATTTTCCTAATGTATTTTCAACTAAATATTTAACAATCCAATCAGGAGTAAATAATTGTGTAGCAGCAGGAATATCATTTTTTTCTATTTTTTTATTGTTCTTTAAACTATCAAAAATCTCATCTTTCTTTTCTGAAATATAATATTGATACAGCCATCCAATAATTTCAACTTGTTCGTAATTTTCTTCTGCTACTTCTGTGATAATTTTATTTACAAAGCCAGATTCATTTAATAAATTATCTGGTACAAGAATATCAATATAATCCGTAACTCCGTCAAACACTTGAGGAATAATACTTCCAAGTTTCTTACATACTAAAAGTAAAATATATTTAAACTTTTCATTATCATCTTTTAGTTCAACATATTTTTCTTTTTTAAAGTTAATATCCAATTCTGGATTTACTAAGTTTGTAAATTTCATTATTTCTGGATCAGGAGTATTATCTTTTGATGATAATACTCTTATTCCTAAACTTTGATTATCTCGTGTTAGTGGTAAATAATCATGGATTTCCATATATCTTATTGCCACTATTCTATTAAACCAAGTATATGCAGCTTCTTCTATAACTTGGTCTAATCCTAATTCATTAATTCTTTTTATAAGAAGTTCTCTTTTGGTATATTCTTCTCTTGACAAATTTAAGCTATGTTTACTATTAGCAAGAATATATACATCTCCACTTTGTTGTTTTGAAAATTCTTCATCAATATAGAATGTTTTTATTTTGTTTTCCATTCTTTGCATTAAATCTTGTCTTGATTCTATTGCAAATTTTTTCAATACTGCTTTATCCAATATTCTCTCTCCTATCTAATTGTCAAATTATTATTTTTATCAAATTCTTTTAACAA
>CAVFFZ010000044.1:0-4550 GCA_963621995.1 Lachnospiraceae bacterium | reverse complement strand
TATTTATGATTTATTAGAATATGATATGGCTGTTAAAAAGTTTTTCTTACCTATTTTAGAAGATAAGAATAGTAAAATTGATACAAATTCTATTAATAAAGAAATTAGAAGTTTGGAAAAACAACGAGATAGAATTAAACAAGCCTATATTAAAGGTATTGTAGAAATGGATGATTTTAAAGAAGATTATAAACTAATTCAAGATAAACTTGCCAACTTAGAAAGTAAAAAATTAGAACTAATTAATTTAGAAACTTTTAATTACTCACCTCACGAATTACTTGCTGAAAGAGATTTAGAAAGAGAAAAAATGATAAGGCTTGATACTTTAAATTCATTATTAAAATCAAAATGGAATGATATGGATAAGTCAGAAAAACAAGAATTTATTTCTAAATTTATTGATACTATTGAAATTAAAAAGGATGATAAAGGAAATTTGATTCTTGAGAAAATTAATTTTAGAAATGGATTTATTAAAGAGTTAATAAGATTTTATGATGCTGGAATCTTTGATGTAGCTGTTCCCGTTATGATTAATAATAATGAAGAAATAATTAAAGGCAGTCGAATGTCAAAAGATGAATTAAACAAATATTTAAATAAAATGAATGAATGTTTTGAAACTTCTTTTTATGAAATGTACGAAAAAATTGATGATGAAACTAATGAAATAATATTAGAATATCAACCTAAAATTGATGAAAAAATTATTAGATTTGTAGCACTTACCAATTCAAATAATTTTCCAATATTGGCAGAAGATATTAAAGATAAATACGGAATTATAAGTTATAAAACTAATAAATTATTAGAAAATTAGAAAGGAAATAATAAAATTATGAATATTGAATATACAAAAATTGGTGACTATTTATTGCCAAATTTAACAATTAAAAAACAGGATTATAAACAAATTAATAAGTATGGATATTTAAGATTAGATTATATTAAAAATCATAAAAAAGGATTATATGTGTCATTACTAATGAAAAACGAATTAACAAATCATCTTCTTTCGGTCAGTATTGAATGCTCTAAAAGATACAATATTTTAATGAGTAACTATATTGAAAATGACGACAAACTATCTGAAAAATGTAAAGATAATAATCAAATTGAATGGGTTAAATTGATGAATAATTATAGAAATATGGCTGAAGAAATTATTTTAAAAGAGTTAATCTATGATTGATTCTTTCTATAAGCAAGCAACGGATTTTTACTCCCACCCCAAAAATCCACTATATAGAAAGGCTAAACCTTAATTATGGCGACTACTTCTATTTGGAGTATTAAGAATAATTTAAAACAGTCAATAAATTATATCATTAATCCCGAAAAAACCATCAATAAAGATTATGGAAAAAACTCATATAGTTATCTTGAAATTGAGAATACAGAAAACAATTATAAAAACGAAAAAGTATGTTATGTTAGTTCAATAAACTGCTCTGAAAGAAATCCTTATGAAGATATGCTTTTTACAAAAGAAGGATATGGAAAAACAAATGGGATATTAGCGTTTCATGGTTATCAATCTTTTAAAGAAGGAGAAGTTACTTCTGATATTGCTCATGAGATTGGAGTTAAGTTTGTTAGTGAAATGTTTAAAGACTTTGAAGTGGTTGTAGCAACACATCAAAACACTAATCATATTCATAATCATTTCATAGTGAATTCTGTTTCATTTAAAACTGGTAAAAAGTATAACAACAATAGAACTAATCTAGCTAAGTTAAGACATATATCAGACTCATTATGTGCTGAATATGGATTACCAACTTTAGATGAAGATATTGGCTATAAAAACACCTACAAGAATAAAGTATTAAGTGATGACTATTATAGAATATTGAAAGAAGATTTAGATAATATTATTAGCTATTCGGTAACACTTAAACAAGTCTTTGATAGAATGAGAACACTAGGTTATAAAATTTATTCTCATAATGGTATTATAACTATTTATAAAGATAATGAAGACAAGGTTAGAATAGAAAAAGCATTTGGCAAAGAATATTCTAAAAATAGCATTAACAAAAGATTATATTTATCAAAACAAATTGTATTTAAGCCTATACCTCAAAAATCCATTTTTGAAGAATACTTAAAGACTAATGAATCACATAAAGGTATTTATGGCTTATACTTATACTACTGTTATTTACTGGGTGTATTTCCAAAGAAGCTTCCTAAGCAATATCTACCATATTCAATTAGAAAAGAAATTACAAAATTAGATGAATATTCAAATCAAATAGTATTTATGAAAAAGAATAATATTGAAACAGAAGAAGACTTAAATAATTTTTCTGAAATCAATTATGATGAATATAAAAATCTTATGGACAAAAGAGAAAATCTTTGGAAGCAATATCACAAAATTAAAACTGAAGAAAATAAATCTAAAATACTCGCTGAAATAAATAAAATTCAGCCTAAAATTAAAGAACTTCGTAAGTATGACAAATATTGTAAAGACATAAAAGAAAGGATAAAATCCATACAAAATAATATTAATAATTTTGATAAAGATATTCAAAAAGAAAAAGGCAATTCTAGGTCGTTATGACTTAGGATTGTCTTTTTTGGTTATTCTAACATAAAGAGATAAAATTATTCTAATTTATCGTGTTCTTTCCTCTATGTCATTTATAATTTTTCTTTCTTTTTCTGATAATTCCCAATCGATTGCACCAATATTATCCTCTACTTGTTTAACATTTCTCATTCCAGGAATAGGAATAACATCAACATCAGGATTTGTAAGTAACCAATTTATAGATACTTGTGCAATTGTCTTGTTATGTTCTTTTGCTATTTTATCAAGTTCTATCATTAATGGTTCCATTCTTTTAACATCACTTTCTCTTGGACATGAAAATAACCTCTTGATGAATGGAACATTATCATTTCTTTCTTTTGTTATATCTAAATGTCCAAAATATGATGTCATTTTATACATAAATGGAACTCTTTTATTCCTATATCTTCCTGTTAGCGTACCTTCAGCAAGTGGAGCATACGGAATAATTGATATTCCATATTTTTTACAAATATCAAACACTCCATTCGTTTCTGGATACCTTCTTAATATATTATATCCTACCATTACAACTGCCAAAGGTATATCATATTTTTTTAGTGTTTGTACTGCTTCTTCTATTTGTTTTGCTGAAAAATTACATACACCTATAGCTTTTATTTTATTTTCATGCACTTCTTTTGCCATGATTTCCATATAATCAGAAATGCTGCCTTTTTTAGGTGGTACATGAATTAAGTATAAATCAATGCAATTTACTCCTAATCTTTCTAAACTTCCATTAAGTGCTTCTTCTAGTGCTCTTGGTGAACTTTTATCTACATATTTTCTTTTTTGTGTTAAAGGATTCATTTTTGAGGGTGGTGCAAATTTCGATGAAATCAAAATCTTTCGACCATCTCTTTTTTGAAATTCCCCTAATAATCTTTCTGATTTTCCGTTTCCATATATTTCAGCTGTATCAAAAAAATTTATTCCATTGTCTAGACAAGTTTTATATGTTTCAAAATATTTTTCCTTTTCTTGTTCATTTTTCGGTAACCATATCATTGTTCCGACACCTATTTCTGGTACTTGTACATCTGTTTTACCCAATTTATGATATTTCATATTATATTCCTCATTTCTATATACTTTGACATTTGTATTTTTCTATATTATAATTATAATCTACACGTGTTGTTTTTTCAACCAGCAGATTTTGTATGATGGTTATTAAATAAACACTATTTTATAATCTGTATATTTAATGAAAGGATTTTATCTATGAATATAAAAAATAATCGTCGTGTAATTATGACTAAGAAAATTATAAAAGATACATTTATCGAAATGTTAGAAAAAGAAGATATAAGCAAAATACATATACGTGATTTATGCAATAAAGCAGATATAAATAGATCCACTTTTTATAAATATTATGATTCTCAATACTCTGTTCTTGCAGAAATGGAACAAGAGTTATTAGAACAAATTAAAGAAAAATGTGATATAAAAAGTGATAATTCAAAAAATCTGTGTAATATGTTATCTTTTTTGCAAAGTAATAAAAAAGTATATAAAATCTTATTTAATTCAAGTACAAATCATTCTTTTGCCAAAAAGATTTTTGATTTACCGATTATTTTAGAATCATTAAATGAAAAAATACCTTGTAAAGATAATTTTAATTATAAACAAACATATATCTTACAAGGTAGTTATCATATCGTTTTTGATTGGCTAAATAATGATTGTAAAGAATCTCCTGAAATAATTTCTGATATTCTTATTAATTGTATTAAACAAAATTTAAAATAGACAGTAATACGAGCAGCCATATAGACTGTTCTATAACTTACTATTTAGCAATTAGTTTCAACTACTATATGTTCTATATTGTATTATTTTCTTTTGTTATTTTCAATAATTGGCTTGAAAATTAATAATGATTTTTATATAATCTATTTAGTTGATTTAATCAATCTTGGGAGTATAATTTTTCGAATATAAGAAAAGTTAG
>CAVFFZ010000043.1:0-4675 GCA_963621995.1 Lachnospiraceae bacterium | reverse complement strand
TTTACATAGTATGTACCATATCTCAAATCTTTAAAAGTTATTGTTGCTTTTTCTGAATTAGAATCTATTTGTTGAATAATTTTAGTACATTCTTCATCTTCATAAATTCCAAAAGTAAAATCTTTTAAGATTTTTTCTTTAGTATTACTATCAATTTTAACTAAAGTAATATCTGTCAAAATAGGCATATCTTTCATTTCTATCTTTTGAGTTTCTTTTTCTTTTGTTACTTCAAATGTTATACTTTCAGCTTGTTCATATCCATAAGGATATGTAATTTCAGTTAGGATATAAGTTTTACCTTCTTCTAAACCTTTTACTATATGAGATTCTTTTGTTGAAATCCATTCATCAATAATATTTCCATCTTTATCAGTTACTTGTAATTTTGCTCCTTCAAGTTCCTCTCCTGTAACTAAATCTGTTTTTAAGATTTCTACAACTTTATCAATCATTATTACTTTTTGGATATTATAATCATTATCAATTGTAAATTTAATATCTGTTGCTTTTACATATCCATCTGGAGTTATTTCTTCTCTTAATATATATGTTTCATTAACTAATAATCCTTCAATTTTATGCGTTTTATCATTTGAAATCCAAGTATCAATAATATTACCATCTTTATCTAAAACAGATAATTTTGCTCCCTCCAACTCCTTATCTCCTGTTATATCTGTTTTTGATATTTCTACAATAGTTGGATGGTTTTCAAGTTCTTTTGTTATTGTATAAACTTTTGTATTATCATCTTCTTTTACAAATGAAATATCGTAAATTTTATCATCTAGTGCAAGTCCATCAAGAGTTTTAGTTTCTTTTAATGAATATACACCCATTGGGATATTTTCTAATTTATAAGTTCCATCTTTTTCAAGATTAATTGTTTTAACAACATCTCCTGAATTATAGATTATTTCTCCATCAGCATAATCAATAATATCTTCTTTAGCTTTAAGTTCAAATTCAATTTTAGATAAATCTAAATCATTTATCAACGAAGTATCTATATTATCATTTAAAACAACTGATTTTTTAATTTCAAGTGTTCCAGTTGGTTGTTCATTTTGTACTTTAACACTAATGTAGGCATTATAATCTTTATCATATTCTAATGTATCATTTGAACGATTAATATTAAATATGCAGTCTTCTTCTAATTCTAAATATCCTGTTGGTATTTGAATTTCATCTACTTTATATGTTCCTGCATCTAATTTTGTTTCTGTATATGCAGTCGCATTTTCGTCTGTTGTCCAAGTATCATAACTTTCTTTACCAACTTTACAAGAAACTTTTTCCCATTCGTTTGTTGTTTCATTTAATTTATATAAACTAAATGTTGCATTTGATAAAGTAACTTGCTTTCCAGTCTTTTTATCAACTTTTATCATTTTTATATAGCTTTGGAATGGTGTATCATTTTCAATTAATTCTTTTATAGCACCAGAGCTATTTTTATCAATTTTTACATAGAATTCTTGTACTGGATTTACTTTATCTGAAGGGCAATATGTTTCATTTACTGTGTAATCTCCATAAGCTAATAATCCTGAGGTACCATGACCATTGCTAGATGTTTTAAATACAGAATATTCATCTTCTGAATATTCATCTAAATGTTTTAATGCTTCATCAAATGAGCCATAGTATTTAACATACTTTGTAAGTATTGCTGTAAACTCTGCTCCTTCAACTATTGGTGCTGTTGTATTAGTTATTGATGATATTTTTATTGTTTCAAATTTCGCTTTTTGTACTTGATTTGAAAATGTATTATTACTTGTAATAACAGGCGTATTCATGTCTTTATATCTTAATGTGATTTCATGTGTATTATTATCTTGAATATATCCTGTTGACACTTTTGTTTCTTTTGAGTAATAGTTTCCCATTGGAAGTCCTTTTAAAATATTTCCATCAATAGTTAAATTTGCTGATGTACTTTTTGTTGTAATTTTTATATCAGCAATTCCATTTGAATCAAATGTATATGTTGCAATTTCTTCATTTGCAGAAAAATATTTTATACTTTCTGCTAAATTGTAGATATTATCTTTTGCATATAAAGTATATTCTGTACCATCTAAAGTAGCATCTCCATGATGTGATGTTCCATCAATTCTATTTTGGTTTCCTGTTTCGCAGTCAGTTTTTGTAATTTTAATTTCACCTGTTGGTTCATAGTTCTTAAATGTAACTTGAGATGTCTCATTCACTTTAACTTCAACACTTTGAACTGATGTATCAAGTAAATAACCATTAGGTACAGATATTTCTTTTACATAGTATGTTCCTGGAGCTAATCTATTAAATTCTATTTGCCCATTACTATTACTTATTCCTGTTCTTACTTGATTTGTACAATTAGCATCTTTATATAATCCAAATTTTGCTCCAGATAATGTATTACCTACTGAATTTGTTTTTATAAGTAAAGCATTTCCATATTCTACTTGAACATTAATGCTAAATGCAGATGGATCAACATAGTTTGAAAACATTAAGTTTTGAACAGTTCCTGATGTAAATGTAAAATACATATAATTTGACATTGTAGAACTATTGTATTGTGAACCATTTGGCATTAATTGATATAACCCATAATCTCTTGAATTAAATGAAATTGTATCTGCTGTACAATTATTTGAAACAGATATTGTTAAATCATTACTTCCTTGATTATGACTAAATGTTACACCGTCTTTTGTCTGGCTAAATGATTGATATGCAGACAATTTGTTACTTGTATCTGTAATAGTAACTGTTTGTCCTAAAACAGCTTTTGTTGTTGTACCATTAAATGCTGTATTTCCATGATATTGATTATAATAACCTTCTGTTTCAGCAAGCCAATTATTATATAATCCTGATGACATATAATTTCCATTCCATGAATCTCTATCATAAACTCCTAAATTACTATCAATGTTATTGTGTATATATTCCCAAACATATTGTTGAGTGCAACATGCTGCTCTATAAGCCTCCTCACTTGTTGGTACACCTAAACCGTATTTCATGGTATAACCAAAATAAATCATTTCAGCTATTTTTTCATATTGTGGCAAATTTTGTTTATATTGAACATAGAAATCTCCATTATAAGTATATTCACTACCGTTTGGAGATTTTTTTCCTTTTTGACAGCAAAATGTTAAATATGTTGTACCATCATAATTAGCATAATGTAATTCATGACCACAATTTGCAAGGCTTCCATTAACTATTCCAAAATGTGCATTAGAATTCATATCAGTTATAAAAGTTGCAAATGTATTAAGTGGCAATGATGTTAATATCAATAATACTAAACATATTATAGCCATTATTTTATTTGTTTTCTTTTTCATTTTTTTACCTTCTTTCCAATTAAAAAGAGCCCTAACATATTAGTTAAAGCTCAATACTTTATTTAATTTATTGAATTGCCCAGAAATAGAACTTTCCACAAGTACATTGACTTATTTTATATTGAACAGATGCCCATCCTTTTGTATAATTTTCAAAAGCTGTATATGCATCATCCCAAGTGTTATAATACCCATGCTCATTTGCTCCATCTCCTGCGACATGATGTTTTCCACCTTCTGCACACCAATAGGATAAATCACTTTTTGTTGGTGTTGTAGGTGTTTTTTCTTCTGTTTTTGTTTCAGTTTCTTGCACTTTAGGTTCTTCCTGTTTCTGCTCTATTTTAGTTTCTTTTTTTACATTTATTTGACTTGCATTTGAATTATTTTTTACTTGTTCTTTTATTTCAGATTTGTCTTGAACTTTTAGAGCCTCACTTTTAGTTGTTCTAGAATTACTTTCTGTAGCCCTGTTATCACTTTTAATTTGATTTTCCTCATTAACATCTGCAATGTTATTTGATGTACTTTCTTGTATACTTTCTTGTTTATTTTCAAGTAAATTTTCTTGTAAATTATTTTCTGCAATAAAATCATTTTGCATTGCAATATCTTCTTGTTTACTTTTGTTTTGATTGTCTAAAGATAAAACAATTGTCGTTATTAAAGTTATTGCTATGCCAATACTAGCTATAATTATTTTAAATTTCATAATCGATCACTCTCCCTTAATTTGATTTTATATTGATAAAATTTTAAATACAAATGTACAAATCCTAAGGAGCTTTTTTTTATTTTTTTAATATAATTATTTATATATTATTTTATTAATATTATATATTATTTCAGCTAGTACAGTTAGTAATATTAAGGGGATTGTAAGGGGAAATCAAGTAAAGTGTACACACATCTATTTCTATCTCTCCAATGCTCTTTTTTTGGCTTTTTCTCTTTGGTTGTGTTCTTGTACACACATAAATAAAAAGTCCTCCTTTTCTTGATTTGATTGTATATTTTTTGGAAATACTGCTTCAAATCGTTCTGCATTAAATTTTAATTTTTCAACTTGATTAGGCTTTTCTTGACTCATTAGCTCTTCAATTTTGTCCGTATCTAAATTTCCTTCTTGTTCTAGCTTTTTTAAATGTATTGCTTGTGCTAGACTTGGTGTTATGTCTGAAAATTGCATAATATCTAATAACACATATTGATTATCTTCACTTAAGTAAGATATTTCAACTGCTGGTCTAAATGCTATTTTCTTTTCATCTACCATGTCTAGTATTTCTGGAATTAAGAATGTTAAACGGATATATCTT
>CAVFFZ010000042.1:0-5069 GCA_963621995.1 Lachnospiraceae bacterium | reverse complement strand
AATTGTTGTAAAACCTTATGAGGGTTATATTAATTTTTTATGCACTATACCTGGTATTGATAGAAATTCTGCTATATCTATCATTGCAGAAATCGGTACTGATATGAGTCAATTTTCTTCTCATTACCGTTTAGCTTCTTGGGCAGGTCTTGCACCTGGTTGCAATGAATCAGCTGGCAAGAAGAAATCTGTTAAAATTTCTCGTGCTGGTGTTTATTTAAAACCTGCTTTAGTTGAGGTTGCTCATGCTGCTGTAGTTGATAAAAATTGTGATTATTATGCTGTCAAATACAAACAACTTTCTAAACGTAGAGGTAAAAAACGTGCTATTATTGCTATTGCAAGAAAAATATTAGTTGCAATTTACCATATGTTATCAACAGGCGAAACATTTAACCCTTCTGACCTGT
The DNA here is from genome assembly GCA_963621995.1 of Lachnospiraceae bacterium. Lineage (GTDB taxonomy): Bacteria > Bacillota > Clostridia > TANB77 > CAG-508 > UMGS1663. The sequence goes on along the minus strand of CAVFFZ010000042.1, from coordinate 4,659 downwards.
CAAAAGTTGAAACATCTGATAAAGATAAAATTAAATACACTAAAAACAATTTCTTGCAGTCAACTAAACAACTTATATCTCTTGGTATTACTGAAGAAGAACTTTTATCATTAATTAATTCTAAATCAGTTAATTCTGCTCCCATAACTTAACTTCTTTCTTGGGGGTAAGGGGGTACTATGCCTTTTTTATCTATTTTGGTTTTATTTTTTTATATTTTATTTTCAAACTAACTACCTCCATTGATATTAAAATTGAAATATATTTTTACATTTTTGTTTTTATCTATTTCTATTCTTTTAATAAGTTCACTAATTAACTGTTTATCTGGATTTTCTAATTTTAAAAATTTATCAATTACTTTTTGTTTTCGATTATCATCTTCATTCTTCGCTTTGTTATTTGTTAGCATAACCTCTAAATCTTTTACTTTTTCTTGATACCTAATTCGATCATTATCTAATCCAGTTTTTATCTTATAAAAATCATCATTAGATAGTACCCCTTTTGCTCTATCCATATAAAGATCACTAATTGCTTTTTCCATTATTTCAATTTTGTTTTTGTATGTACTTAATTCCTTTTCAAATTGCTTAATATTAGACATATCATTATTTTTAGAATTATATTTGTTTTCTAAATCTTCTTTATTTGAATATCTTGTTATCATTGCTTTTAGTCTTTTTAATACTATTTTATTAAGTTTTTCTTCTTGAAAATAATGTAATGAACAAGTTCCATTTCTATAATCAATATTAGTTTTACAACAAAAATATGGTTTATCAATAAACGGTTTCTTTTTGTTCTTTTTATAGCTTTTTCTTACTGTCATTTTTGCACCACATTCAGAACAATATACAAGTCCTTTTAATAAGTAATCATATTTCTTTTTTCCAACACCAGATTTTAATTTTTTTATATTTTGTACTTGTTCAAAAATTTCCTTACTTATAATTGGCTCGTGCATATTTTCTGCGATTATCCATTGTTCTTTTGGTAATTTTATTTTCTTTTTTGACTTGTAATTCACTTTATCAAATTGCCTTTGAACAATGTTTCCTATATACACTTCATTATTCAATATATGGTTTACTGAAGATATTTTCCATAAGTTTGTTGTATATGTTTTTTTAATATTTTTTCTATTATAAACACTTGGTGGCTCTATTCCCTCATCTGTTAAAATTCTAGCTATCATAGATGCTGTCATTCCGTTTAATCTCATATTAAAAATTCTTTTTACTATATCTGCTGAATATTCATCAATAACAAATTTGTATTTATCATTTTCATCTCTTTTATATCCATAAGATACCGTGCTACCAACAAAAAGTCCCTGTTTCATTTTGTTTTGTCTTATACTTTTGATTTTCCTAGATGTATCTTTTAAATATATGTCATTTATTACTGTCTGAAAAGGTATTATATCCTCTACACCATTCGGTTTTGCTGTATCAAAATTTTCCAAAATTGCAATATATCTTATATTGTTTTCTGGAAAAAATTTAAACATATAATGTCCTGTTTCTATAAAATCTCTACCTAATCTTGATGTATCTTTTGTTATAACAGTATTTATAACTCCTAATTCAATATCTTTTATAAGTCTTTTAAAATTTGGTCTATCAAAATTGCTACCTGTATAACCATCATCAACATAATAATCATATATATCCATTTCATTTTTTTCTGCATATTCTTTTATATATTCTCTTTGATTTGTTATACTTTCACTTTCTTTATTCTTTCCCTCATCTTCTTTTGATAATCTTATATATGCACCTACTTTGCAGGTTCTAGTTAAGTATCCGATTCAATACTTTTCCCCCTTTCATTTCGGCAACACTTAACCACATATATAAATTATATTTTATAATTACTATAAAGTCTAACCGAGTTAAGTGTTTTTTAAAAAATCTCTTTCTAAATAAGATTCAAAAATTTTTGTTATTTTTGTATCTAAATCTTCTTGTTTTTCATCAAAAAAACAAGTTACTTTCTCACTTTCATTTTCTTCTTTCCTTTCCATAGGTGTTCCTCCTATTAAAATTTATGAATTTCTGATTGCTTTTATTATGTTTCTAACTACTTCATCATAGCAAGTATTTTTATCAGTAATTTCATATCTGTTCATCATATATTGTATATACCTGTTATATCTTTGTATAATTTTTTGACTTGCAATACTATCGCCATCTTTTGCTAGTAAAATTTCATAATATAAATCTTCCATACATTTACTCCTCATACTCTTTTCTAATCTTATCAATAGTGTCTTTTATAATGTGCCTTATTCTACTATCACTTTTTGCGAATTTATTTCCTATTTCCTTTGATGTCCATTCTTCTAAAATACTTAAAGTCAATATCTCTTTTTCTTGTTCTGTAAGATTTTTAATTATATTATATAATTTTTCATCTTCTACAATATCTTCTAAATGCAAAGAAAAAACAGCATAATTGTCCGCACAAGACAATACTGCTGTTTCATCATTATTCAACTGGTCAGAAATTTCATTTAACGATAATTCATTTTGCATTTTTCTAACTTCATATTTTTTAATTTTTTATAACTTTCCCATTGTAACCACCTCCAAACAAAATGGCATAAAAAAAACACCTACTAGATTTTATCTAGCAAGTGCTATTTTGCGTTATATTACTTATTTTGTTTATTCCTTTTTTTGTCTTTTCTAATTTTTATTATTGTAACCGCATCATAAAAAATAGCATAGAAATACACTACCTAGATGCAATCTTGTAATTTCCATATTTATGCGAACTACCATTAATTATTTATATTTAAGACATCATTTTTCAATATGACTAATATTTTTTAATAATACAAAAATTACTCTATATTTTCATATAAAGTAATCTTATGTTTTTAATACAGCTCATTTGCTTCTTCTTGTGTAAGAATATTATGTTCTACTGAAAAATCTATTTGATTTTTTCTTTCTTCTGCATTCTCTATTCCTTTTAATTTGTCAATTAATTGTACTTTACTATCTGAAATAGAATCTTTATCTTCAAATAAATAAGATGAACATACTTTGTATATTCCAAATAAAATAGCTATAATTACAATTACAGAAATAAAGCCTACAATAATTTTCTTATTTTTCTCCAAATTATTCACCACCTTTCTTCTTTAGCACTTTAAGTTTATTATTTAATTTCTTTACTATTAAATAATTATACATTCGACTTATAGCAAATAAACAACAGCATATCACAATATATATGATAAGGCTACTAAAGAAATTTTCTAATAGTAATTTACACAAGTTTGCTTTTACTTGTAAATGTGTTAACACAATATATTCTGTTCCAGAACATATTATCTCAAATATAATTGCACCACTAATTAACATAGCAATAGTTTTTATTATATTTTTCATAGTTATATCATCCTTTCATCAAAGAAATCTAAAACATCTCTTATTCTTCTTCTAGATACTTCCAAACTTATATCATTATCTAAAATCACTTGAATTTTTCCTGTTTTACTTGTATCAAATTTTTTAATATGTTCGATATTTATTATACAATTTTTAGATATTCTTATAAAATCTGTAGATAATCTTTCTAGTTCATAAAGTCTACTCTTAATTTTATATGTATCTTCTGATGTTTGGCAATAATTTGATTTATCTTTACTAAAGAAGAAAATAATATCATTATAAAAGATTTCTTTTAATGAATAATTTTTTTGTACTAATACTGAATTATTATATCTTTTTATGTACTGGATAAAATTTTCTATTTCTTTATTTTCATCATTAAATTGCAAAGTAATATTTATTTTATCTTTTGGCATATTAAATTTTACATTTTTTTCAATATTTAATTTCATTTTTTCTCCTTTTTTTATAATATATCAGAAAATCAAAAAAGTAAATATTTTTATGATAAACGGTCTTATTTTGTCGACAAGTGGATTATTGTATTAATATTTATTGATTTTAATTTATTTCTGTGCTATTATTATCAATGATATTATATGAGATTTCTCATTAATATCTAGGTGTGAGGTAGCTACAAAGAAAGGAAAACTATATGAAATTCACAAGAAAAATTTTTACTCTGTTGTTAGCCATCTGTTTAACCTTTAGCACTGTAAGCGCTACCGCATTTGCTGCGGAAACGAATTCTAACTCTATCGTTTTGCCTGATAACGAAACTATCGTTTATCAAGACGATGATGTTACAGTAGTCAAAGTTGATGAATCTGTCCAAACGGAACAGGCATCAGCTAAAGCTACGACTTATGAGTCCGTTTGGCTAGATTCGAGCGATTCTGGGTCATTTTCTGTAAATACCCCGAATAGTGGAACTATTGGTATCACTTTAAAGGTTGAATCTCAATCTAACGATTCATGGGCGTACATCTCTGTTCAAAAGCCTAACGGCGACTATTTTAAGAACAATGTGTATATTGATCCCACAACCAATAATGGTGAAGGAGGCGTTTACAAAATGTATTTTGCTTCCAGTGGTGATTACACCATTCACTATATTGGTTACACATCCGTTGGTATGAGAATTATGTGTTGGCTGTATTAAAATAATATATGCTACACCTATAACCTGATTGATTACTAGATAACTCACTTCCTCACACTGGGTCGATTTCAACTGAAATCGACCTTTATT
>CAVFFZ010000041.1:0-5476 GCA_963621995.1 Lachnospiraceae bacterium | reverse complement strand
TTTGATAATTTCTTCTTTGGTATTATATACAATTTTTTAACTTTTGTAAAGGAATATTACGGACAAAAGGATTTTAAAGACTTTAACAAAAAAAACGAAAGTCATTTCGACTTTCATTTCTAATCTTTATTAAATATTAATTTAATTCCCCATAACCCTGAGATTCCAACTAAAATATAAATTATCCTAGTTATAACAGATAATCCACCAAATATTGCTTCTACTAAATTGAAGTTAAATATTCCTACTAATCCCCAGTTTATAGCACCAATAATGATTAAAACAAGTGCAATTGTATCTATAACTTTCATAGCTCTTTCCTTCCTTTTTTATAATTTTAATCATATTATATGCATCTTTTACCTTTTTATACAAAAATACAAATTATATAAAATTTTTATATAATTTGTATTTTATCTTTTTTGTATTAAAAAATTACCCTAAATTACTTTTCATTTTTTGTATTTTATTTAATCTAACATATCTTTCTTTTTTAGCCAAATCATAGCTATAGCTCCTAATATTATGGAAAATAATACTACTCCGTAAAAAGCCCAAGGCGAATGGCTAAATTCCATAGGGACTTCAACATTCATTCCCCAATAACTTGCAATCATTGTTGGTATTGCTAAAATTATTGTTATTGATGTTAAAAACTTCATAACTCCATTTAGGTTATTTGAAATTATAGATGCATATCCATCCATTGTTCCATTTAAAATATCGCTATATATTTTGGCCATTTCTATAGCTTGTTTATTTTCTATAATTGCATCTTCTAATATGTCTTCATCTTCTTCGTATAATTTTATTATTTTTCCTCTTAAAGTTTTTTCCATGACTACTTCGTTTGATTTTAATGATGTTGTAAAATATACTAAACTTTTTTCTAAAGCAAGCATTTTTAATAATTCTTTATTTTTTAAAGATGTTTTTAGCACACTTTCTGCTATTTCTGTTTCTTTGTTTATTCTTTTTAGATTTTTTAAGTATAATTCTGCATTTTTGTAGAATATTTGTAAAATCATTCTACTTTTTTTATAAGTAATTATATTATTTTTTGTTTTATTTTTTTCTAATTCTGAAATTACTTTATTTGGTTTCAAAGATACTGTAATAAAATAATCATCTCTTACTACTATCATTCCAAGAGGCATTGTAGAATATACTTGTTCATTGCTTTCTTTTCCCATTATAGGAACATCTATAATAAATAATGTTGTATTGTCATCGTCCTCTGTGTCAATTCTGGCTTTTTCTTCATAGTCAAGTGAATATCTAATAAAATCCTCCTTTATTTTTAATTTTTTACATACTATTCCTATTTCTTCTTCTGTCGGGGCAATCATATTTATCCAATTTCCTTTTTTAAATTCAGTTACTTCTTCTGTTATATTCGTTTCCATATCTGTGTTATACATTTTTATCATATATTATTCACCCCTTTGTTTCCTCTTTTACTATTATAGCCTTTTTTTTATATTTATGCAACAAAAAAACAGCTATTAATATAGCTGTTTTTCGTTTTTATATTATATATTATAATTGTTTTATATTATGTAAAAATATTATATTTTCTATAATATCCATTACCGCATAGACTAACATTAAGACTCCTACTGTTACGACGATCGTACCTTGATTTAATACAATATATAGTCCACAGCAAAACATTATAATAGAAATAATTAATGTATATATCCATATATTTGATTTTATTGCTCTTAATTTTAAAGAAGAACTAGCTCTAACTACACTGCTATAAATTATCCATATTCCTATTATAATGCGAAATATACTTCCTATAGTTGCACTATAAATAATAGTAATTATTCCTATTACAATTGTCATTACTCCATAAATTAAATGATAGTTATACAAGTCGTTTTGACCATTCATTTTAATGTAATTTACTATTTGGTAAATTCCAACAATAATAAGTCCTACACCTAATATATAAGATATGACCTTTACTGTTTCTTCTGGTTTTGCTATTAGTACTGCACCTAATATAGCAAATATGATAGATTCAATAATAGATGCTTGTCCTGATTTTTTTAATATTTTTTGTAAATATTCCATTTTACCACTCCTCCTTCAATAATAGTGTAAATTTTTTATCAATTATTGTCAATATTTTTTAATAAAATTACCCAAAATATAATTTTCGTGAATTTGTATAAGATAAAAAGAAATCTAAAATTAGCTGTAAGACTTTTTGAAATAAAAATTATATGTTATAATTACTCTAACAAATAATATTAGTCGAGGAGGTAGTTATGAATAAAAAAAGAAATATTATAGTAGCAACTATTGTTATTTTATTAATCGTTTTAATTTTATGGATTAGTGGTATAATCCCAAAACAAATTGCAAGAATTTCTGCTACATATTATCTTAAAAAGAATCTTCCAAAAAAACAATTTGAATTTGTGGATATAGTGTGGTCTTCTAGTTTTGATGGATATTCAATAAAATTTAAAGATGAAAATGGAAAAGAATTTGGTTTTATAATGAATAATAAGTATTTTCCAATTAATCCAGGACAAGGAACATTTGAATTAGAAGAAAGTTATAGAGTAGAATATGAAGGCATATCAGATATAAATGATTTTTACAATCATAGTATTACAAGTAATTATAAAGATATCAGAAATTTACTTAAAAACTATTCTAAGGAACAAGCCCAAAATGATAATTGTTTTATAATATGATAATATAAAAGTACTTATTCCTAGTACGCATTTAGGTATATTAAAAGTAAATAAATCTATGATTCGAGGAATGTTAGGAGCCGAAATAGATTTTATCATATAATTGTTGCAAATGAAGATAATAAGAAGGGTATTGTAAAAAAAATAAATACATATCCCCTTTCTTTGCCTAAAGCAGATAAATTTATTTTAGTTTTTCCTGATAATAAAGAAATTGAAAATATTGAATGTGAAATTCCTTTTCTCTATTGTGTTTATCCTGATTGTGAAGTAGTAAATTAAAACTATTCTTATATATTGAATACTTAATATATATATGTTAATATATTATAAACTAATAAAAGGAGATTGTTATGGATGATAAATTTGTATTTGGAATATCTATTATTTTTTATTACATATTAGTTATTCTAGGAGGCTTATTTAATGCTTTATTCGGAACGTTAGGAAATACTATTATAGGTGATACATCAATAGCCTTATTCTATATATTATATTTTATTTTTCCCATATTCTTATTATTCGTTCCTATTTTATTATACTTAATATTAAAAAATAAAAAAAGTAAAATACTAAAATATTCTTTTGTTTCTATGGCTGTTTATGTTATTTTACTTATATGTATAATATTTGGAATTAAAAGTTATTTTTCTAGATATTCTAAAGAAAAATGGGAAAATACAATTGCAAATAGACATTATATGATAGATGATATTGAGAAAAAACATTGTCCTATTGGTAAAAACAAAAATGATATCGTAGAATTGCTTGGTGTTAATTTTATTCAGAATGAAAAGAACTCAACTATTATGTATGAAATTGAATATTCTCTTGTTGACGTAAAATATTACATTTTATATTTTGACAATGATATAGTAGTAAGAACAGAAACAAGTTGGATTGACTAACTTACTTAAAAGTATTGCATTTATCGACATTTTATGATATTTTATTAAAAAATTACATATGAATTCATATATAATTATTTTTTATTTACTAAAAGTAGGTATTACATATAAAGTAATACCTGCTTATTTTTTACCATTTCGCTCTATATAATTTAGTAATCTCGACTTCTAAAGCCTTTGCAAGTCGAATCATTACGTACAAGCTTGGGCTTTTATTATTATTTTCTATATCGTTAATGTGAGTTGTAGATACTCCTCTTCTTTTAGATAATTTTACTAAACTAATATTTTTTTCTTGTCTAATATTCTTTACTAAAATTTCAACTTTCATTTATTTACACCTATTACTAAACTTTTTAAGGTTTATTTAGTAAATAATATAATACGTGTTATTTTTTTAGAATGCTGAAGTAAAAAGTTTATTATTTTTATATACTTTTTACAATTTTTTCTAGTGTTTTATGTTAAATTATATAAAAGGAGATGGTTTTATAGATAGTTCAATGTCTCTAAAAAAATTAAAAATAACTGCAACATTAGAAAAATTAATACTGGAAGGTACCCCCTTATGAGAAAATAGTTAGACCAAGTAAGATACTCGATAATTATGTACAAATGCAATTTAAGCAAATGAATAAGAGTAAAAGAGAAGAAGCTAGTTAGCTTCTTTCTTTCTATAATTCTCTTGATAATTCTTCTATTGGTATTTCTTTATTAGTTTTCTTATTATATATCTTAATTTCAAAATTGCATATTTCTGTATAATTAACTAATGAATAAAAAGTTAAAAAAAGTAGACTTTATTTTTTATAACATATTAAAAGTTATTTTTTCACCTTCTATCTAATATTTTATTATCTTATTCTTATGTTTTGTTTTTTATTATTTTGTTACAGCTTTTTAAAATATTTAATAATTCTTTATTTAATTCAATCATAAGAATTATACTTAAATAGCAAAGTATAAGAATGTTTACTTTCATAATTAATTTTATACTTTTTTCACTTTTATGTAGAATTATGACATATCAATTTTATAATGACCAAAGATAGTATTTATTTTTGAAAGAAGGTGTATATATAGTCAATATTATATTCTAATATTATAGTTTTTTCATAACTGGTCGTTACTTCTATAGTAACTGTTTGTCTATATTTATGAAGGAGGTGAATTTTATACTTCTTTATTTAAGTAAATATTATCAAAATCTTAATTTGGAGGTTATTATGGAAAAATTAACAAATGACTATTATTCACGAGTAAAAGCACAATTTACTAGTTATATTGGCATTGTTATAAAAAATGCTAGTATTAATTTTAAAAAGAAACAACAAACGTTACAATTTATTGAATCAGAATATACTGATAAGGTAATAAAAGATATATCACTGTCTTTAAACGGTGATGTATCTTTTTTTGATTCTTTTGAGAAACATTATTCTTATGAACAATTGGAAAACTACTTTTCCAACTACTATATTTATTCTTCTGTAAAGAAATCACCCATTCAGCAAAAACAAATCCTATATTATAGAATCATAAAAAATTATAGCTATAAAAGGATTGCCCTCTTTTTTAATACAAGTGAAGCTAATATAAGAAATATAAAGTCTCGAGCAATTAAAAATATAAAAAATAATATAAAGGAGAATGAGTATAATGAAAGATAAAGAATTTGTTAATTGTCTAGAAAATGCTATTAATGGTAATGAAGAATGTATAAATCAAGTCATAGAAGAATATATAGGTCTAATTAAAAAATACAGTAAAATAAATGGAACCATTGATGAAGATTGCTTTTCTTATATAATATGTACAGTTATTCAAGCAATAAAAAAATTTAAAAATTTATAA
>CAVFFZ010000040.1:0-5755 GCA_963621995.1 Lachnospiraceae bacterium | reverse complement strand
TTTTTAGGGTAGCATCAAGGATTTTTAGAGAAAAATGGGCAGAAAATCCAGATTTAAGAATGAAAGTCACTAATTCTTTTGGAACAAGAAGATTTAATGAATTAGATGTATTATATTTAGATAAAAACAGATTGTATCAGACTAGAGCTGGTACATATAATGATACAAGATTTGATAGAATAATGGATGATTTTAATTTTCAATATTATAAAAATCAAGACAGTGTAGAAAATCTTAATACGATGCTAAATGAAAAAATAAAGAAAGAATTATCAAATAAAAACTTAGAAAAAGCAATTAATAAATTTAAAGAAATAAGTGGGCATAGTCTTAAATTAGATTTTATTGATAATTATTTACCTTTTAAAAAAGCTAATCTCGTAGTTGAAACACCATCAAATATGCAAATTGACTTAGCCTCTTTAGGCTCAGGATATGAAATGATGTTTTCTTTAATATATTCATTTTATATGTCGAAACAAAGTGGCAAAAAACTTATAATATTAATTGATGAACCAGAATTACATTTACATCCTAGATTACAAGAAAAGTTTGTCGATTTTATATTGGAGATATCCAAAGATTCTCAAGTTATACTAACAACTCATTCACCACTATTAATTAAGCAGTTAGCTTATAATGAAAATGTAAAGAATATAGTTTTGAAAAAGGATAAAGATGTAAAAGAATTTGATGAAAGAAAACTGTCGTATATATCAAGTAATGAAACTAATTATTTAGCATTTGATTTACCTTCTGAGGAATATCATAATGAGTTATATGAATCCCTAATGGAAAAATATAGTACAAGTAATGGAATAAAGAGATTTGATAATGAATTCTTTATACAACAGAAAAAAGAGGACAAAATATATCCGTGGGAAAAACAGCCTAATCAAGTTAGTATACACACTTTTATAAGGAATCAGATACATCATAGGAAAGATAATCGGGGTTGCTAAAATAGATGATTTAAGAAAATCTATTGAAGTAATGAGATCATATTTATAAATTTTAAATTGCAAATACTTGAATTTTCCTTTTAGTTAGTATATACTAAAAACATAATAACGAATGTAAACATTGTTTGCATTTTGTTTGCAAAAAATTGGAAAGCATAATAAAAATGATACTAATAATACAATTAATATAAATGACAAAAATACTTGATATTATTAGTATAAATAGATACAAATAGTATTGATAATATAATTAGTAATTCGCCATGTGGTTCGGGAAAAAAATATAAGAATTGCTGTGGAAAGTAGCATAAAATAATGGAAAACTAATAATTATAAAAATTATAAATTGGTTCGAGTTTTATAACTTGTCCACAAAAAATTAAAATTATGTAGTAAAATAAAGGTGTGAACAATAATTATATTTGTTGACACCTTTTAAAATCTAATAGAAATGGAGGTATAACAATGGAAGAAAATAACAATAATATTGTAATTTATCAAACTGATGATGGAAAGACAAAAATAGATGTAAAACTTGAAGATGAAACAGTATGGTTATCACAACAACAGATGGCTGATTTATATGATACGACTAAACAAAATATAAGTTTGCATATTAAAAATATCTTTGATGAAGAAGAATTAGATATAAATTCAACTGTCAAGGAATTCTTGACAGTTCAAAAAGAAGGAAACCGAAAAGTTGAAAGAAAAGTTAAATATTACAATTTAGACATGATTATATCTTTAGGATATAGAATAAAATCAAAAGTTGCTACTAATTTTAGAAGATGGGCGACTGAAAGATTAAAAGAATATATGATTAAAGGCTTTACTATGGATGATGAAAGACTTAAAGGCAACGGTGGCGGTAATTATTGGAAAGAATTGCTTGCTAGAATTAAAGACATAAGATCATCCGAAAAGGTATTATATAGACAAGTTCTTGATTTGTATGCGACAGCTGTAGATTATAACCCAAAAGATGAAAAATCAATTGAATTTTTTAAAATTGTTCAAAATAAACTTCATTATGCTGCCATGGACATACAGCACCTGAAGTAATATATGAAAGGGCAAATTCTGATAAACCTTTTATGGGATTAACTACTTTTAAAGGTGATTTGCCAGTAATGAGTGATGTTATAATTGCTAAAAATTATTTAACAGAAGAAGAATTAAAAATTTTAAATAATTTAGTATCTGGATATTTTGATTTTGCTGAAATACAAGCAATTAGACATAATCCAATGCATATGGATGATTATATTAAGCAACTGGATACAATCCTTTCTAGTACTGGAGAAAAGCTACTTATTGGTGTAGGTGCAATTAGTCATAATAAAGCAATCGAAAAAGCCAAAGATGAATATAAGAAATACCAAGTAAAAACAATAAGTCCGGTGGAAAGAGAGTATTTAGAAACTTTAAAAGCAATAAGTAATAAAATTGATGATAAAGCAAAGAGTGAATAGAGTGTATCATGTAGGTATACTCTATTTTTATATGTATATCAAAGATAAGGAGAGTGATAAAATGATTAGCATAAGAAAAAGAGGTAATGTATATCAATATTGCTTTGAAGCAGGAAAGGTAAATGGAAAGAGAAAACAAATAACAAAAAGTGGCTTTAAGACGAAGAATGAAGCATATATAGCAGGACAAAAAGCATACGATGAATTCATAAATGGAGTAACTAATATAGAGTGTAATATGTTGTATGGAGATTATTTAGATTATTGGATGAAAGAATATTTTGAAATAAACTATAAATATTCTACTGCAAGGAGATATAAAGAATCTTTTAGCAATATTAAAAAGAAATTATGTAATTATAAGTTATCAGTTTTAACACCATATATTCTAAATCAGACGTTATTAAAGTTATATCAAACATCTGGCACAAGGGACGCATTAAGAAATTATCAAAAGGTTATTAAAAGTTCGTTAACATTATAAATGTTTATAAACATGGAAAAAGTAAAAACTTTGATGAGTTAAAAGATAAAAATTATCATGTTTTAAATTCTTGTTATGACTCGAACGATTTATCATTTGTATTTAATTTAAAATTTGTTTCATTTAAAGAACTATATAATACTCTAATTAATTTTATTAATGAGTTGTAATTAGTATTTAATCTAATTATATGTTTGATGATATATCAAATTATGACATAATATCATTGTGAACGGATGTGGACAATGTCCACAATATACCCACGTTAGAGAAATACTTATAGTACAGATAATATAGCAAACAATATTGATATAACCGAGTCTGATAAATAAAGAAATACTAATAATACTGACGATACCTATATGTAGAAGTGGTAAGAAGTACAAAAATTACTGTGGAAGAAATGAATAGTCACAGTGTTTAAATTATTTTACCAAAAACTAAATAATTGAACACTTTACAAAAATTACATAATATGGTAAAATAATACAGAAGTCAAGAATATGAAAACAACAAAAATGATATAACAAAAAAGTTAGATAGAATGCAAAGACATTAAAAGAGTAATTATAATAAAAATAAGAGGTAAATAGTAATGGAATTATGGGATGTATATGATGTTAATAGAAATTATACAGGTAAAGTAATTGACAGACATAGTGATGAAAAATTAAACGAAGGAGAGTATCATTTAGTAGTAGAAGCTATTATCATAAATTCTAAAGCGGAGATATTATTGAATAAGCGTTCAAAGTTTAAGAATAAATATCCAAGTATGTGGGAAGGTACAGGAGGATCTTGTATAAAAGGTGAGAATAGTCTCCAAGCAATACTAAGAGAATTAAAAGAAGAATTAGGACTTGATTTTAATGAAAAAGATGCAAATTTTTATAGAACATTAAGAGATGACCATGCAAAAGATTTTAAAGATATATGGATTTTTAGAAAAGATGTAGATATTAAAGATTTGATTTTTGCAGATGGGGAAGTAGAAGAGTCAAAATGGGTTACAATAGACGAATTTGAAAAAATGATTAAGAGAAAAGAAATTATACCTACAATAGATTTTACAAAAGAAGATTATAAAAAATGTTTAGAATGGAGTATATAGCTAATGGCAGTAGAAGCATCTTTATTAACTAAAAATGATATAATCGATTTATTAAGAACGAAATATGGTTTAGAAGGAAATATAGGAGTAAAAAAACTAGATAGAGGTTCTTCAAATTTATATGAAATTCATATAAAGGATAAAAGATATATGTTAAAAGAATTTAATTCAAATAAACCAATATCACTAGTTGAAAAAGAAATTCAATTAATTGAATATTTAAAAAGAAGAGAGATTTTAGTACCACAGTATGTTCAATTAAATGATGGTAGATATTATTTTATATTTAATGGAAAAGTAGTAATTTTACAACAATTCATAGATGGATATACTATTGAGAATAATACAGGAAACTATGAACAAATGATAGAATCAGCATCTATTTTAGGAAAATTAATAAAAGAGTTAGTAGGGTATGAAGGACTAGAGGAAGAAGGAATTATAGATAGATGGTTTTCAAAAGAGAGTGTACAAATAGGAATCCGAAAATTAGAAAATGAAAAAAAGAATATTAAAGATGATAATAAATATAAGAAGCAATTTATGGCAGATTTTAGTGAAAAAATATTAATAGCAAATGAGTTAATTAATAAATTCGATTTTAAAATAGTCAGAAAATTAAGTATAATGAATACACATGGGGATTATAGTGTACAACAACTAATTTATAATGAGAATAAACAAGCTACTGTAATAGATTTTGAAACTGCAAAGAAGATGCCGATAGTATGGGAAATAATTAGATCATACAGTTATGTAGATGAAAAAGCAAAGAATGGAAAAATAGAAATGAATAATCTTATTCAATATTTTAAAGAAGTTTCAAAATATGTACAATTAAATGAATATGATTTAAAGTTTGCTCCTCATATTTATCTGATACAACTAATAGGAAGTACATTCGGTTATAAAGAGTATAATAAAGACTATACTCAAAATGAATTATTAAAATTTGCTTTGTTTAGAACTAACTTGTGCAAAAGTTTATACTATAATTTAGATGAAATTGGTGAAGGGTTGTTGAAAAATGTACCATACAGATATGAGAATCCAAAAGAAAGATAATTTTATATAAGGAAGGAGGAGATAATAAAATGATTTCTTATGAAGAAAAAGAAAAGAAATTTAATTTTAGAGTAGGAGGGATACTAGAAAGTCCTGACAAGAAAAAAATTCTAATACATAGACTATCGAATTTTGATTTCTGGTTATTACCAGGAGGAAGAGTAGAAATGATGGAAGACACAGAAAAAGCAATAATAAGGGAAATACAAGAGGAATTAGGAGTCGAGAGTAAAATCGATAGATTAGTTTCGATAACAGAGAGTTTTTTTGATTTGAAAGATAAAACATATCATGAATTAGGATTCAATTATTTATTAAGACTCCCAGAAAATTCACAATTATTAAGAAAACAAGGGGAATTTGCAGGAATTGAAGGAGATAAGTATAGATATAAATGGTTAGAAAAAGAACTGTTAAATCAAGTAACATTTAAGCCTGATTATATGATCCCAATATTGCAAAATATACCACAAGAGGTTGTTCATACTATAAAAGACGAAAGAATTAAAAAGAGAGAAGATATGGAAAGATAATGTTTACAAAAGAGAAGATTGATGTGAAATCTTCTCTTTTTTCTAAAACTTTTTGGAAAGGAATAAATATGGAAACCGAAAAGTTGAAAGAAAAGTTAAATATTACAATTTAGACATGATTATAT
>CAVFFZ010000039.1:0-6137 GCA_963621995.1 Lachnospiraceae bacterium | reverse complement strand
TATCTCCAAAGCCAAGCATTGCTTCTGCAATTATTGCCCATATTGCCGCATGTGTGTATTGTTGTTGTGGTCATTTTCTCTATCCCACTTTTTTCTCATATACTTTTTTAGCTACACTAAAATTATTATTTAATTCTTGTAGTGGCTTGAAGTTAAAATATATATCAACTTGCTTGTCACTATGAATTTCTATTTTCTCTATAAATTCTCTAATTATTTCTTTTGTTGGTTTCTCCATATTAAGAAACTCTTCTATTAAATTATCTAATCTACTTTCACTTTTTGTCTTATCATTTTCTCCAGATAGCTCTTGTTCAAGCTCTTTAATGCTTTGTTCATATCCTTTTACACACTCTTTTATTCTATTTGCATTTTTCATATATTCATCAAGTGTGATAATTCCTGCTAATCTATCATCATACATTACTTCTAGCTTTCTAGTTTCTTTTTCAATTGTTTCTTTAAAGGAATCTATTTTCTTTTTTATACAAAGTTCTTTAGACTGCTTTGATTTAGATTGTTTTGCAATTTCTTCTAGTTTTTTTGTATTGGTGTATTCTTTGCAAACTTCTCTTAAAACTTCTAGCATTTGTTCTTCAAAAACTTGATAATTAAAATTGTGTGGCGAACATACATCAAATTTTCCAAACCTTCCATATCTTTGACATCTGCCATAGATATTTCCATTTTTATCTGGACTTCTTATTCCAATATATCCTTTGCAATCATAACATCTAAGTAATCCCTTAAATAAATAATCATTTTGAACTACTCTTGATCCTTTAGTTGCATTAATTACTTTCTTTGCTCTTTCGAAATCTTCTTTGCTTATAATTGCTTCGTGCATATTTTCTATTTTTATCCAATCTTCTTCAGGTAAATTTATAAATTTCTTTGATTTAAAACTTACCTTTTTTCTCTTTCCTTGTATAACTGTTCCTGTATATATCTCGTTTGAAAGAATAAATCTTACAGTAGATTGTTGCCATAAACCATAAGTTAAAGATTTTGCTCCTCTATTTCTTTTATTATAATCTGATGGAATTGGAATTTTCTTTTTACTTAAGTAATCTGCAATTTGCATTGTACCAAAACCTGCTAAATATTTTTCATATATTAGTTTTACAACATTTGCTGCCTCTTTGTCTATTATTAAATGGTATTTGTTTTCTGGATCTTTTTTATAGCCATAAGGTGCTGTTCCTAAATATTCTCCTTGTTTTCTCTTTGATTGTAAAACACTATTTATTTTTTTAGATGTATCTTTAGCATACATTTCATTTAATATTGATTTAAATGGTGCTATATCATTATTTGAATTATCATAAGCAGTATCTATGTTATCTAATATTGCAACAAATCTAACTTCATGTTCTGGAAAATAATTTTCAATATATAACCCTGATTGCACATAGTTTCTTCCAAGCCTTGATAAATCTTTAGTAATAACCATATTTATTTTACCTGCTTCAATATCTGCAATCATTCTATTAAATGCAGGTCTATCAAAACTTGTACCACTTACTCCGTCATCAACATATTCTGATATAAAATTTAATTTGTTTTGTCTAATATATTGCATTAGCAAAGTTCTTTGGTTACCAATACTTTCACTTTCTTGATACTTTTCTTTTTCTTCATCTTCTCTTGAAAGTCTAATGTATATACCTACTTTATAATCAATATTATTCATTATTGTATAGCTCACTTTTTCCTCCCTTCTCGCTAATTAAAGATAATGAGATAATATTGATACTCTTGCAAACATTATACCATATTATCTCATCAAATACCATTATTTCATTTTATTTCTTAGCTGTTTTCAAACAATAATTTCCAAATGCTCTTTCAATAACTTTCTCCAATGCTTCTCCTTTTTCATTAAAAAATACATTTATCTTAAAATTATTCTTTTTCTTATATTTCTTTTTTTGTTCCAATAGCCTCACTCCTCTTGTTTTATTTTTTCCAAATTTTAGTTTTTTATACAGTTACAAGTGGATTTGCTCCCATATGAGATTTGCCCTCATTTCTCTTTTTAGAGAATCGCCTCTTTACATCACGTTAGCCAGACGAAAGTATCATTATTCGTGCTTGCAACTATTATTCAATTTTCAATGTACATTTCCATTTTTTGACTTTTTCTACTTTTTGTAGTAAAATTATGTCAATCAAGTGTTGTATATATTATAATTGTGAATTTTAAAAATTCACACTGTACAATCTCAAAAAAATTTTTATTAATTTTAGGTTGTTTGATGTGGAGGTGTTAAAATTGAGTTTTAAACTGGCTTTTGACAAGAATTTAGGACTAGAGCTTTTTGTTTCTAAACATATGTATTATGATAACAGTAAAAAAATATTTTTTTCATCATATAACACTGAGCATATGATTGGTGCAATAGGCTCTTTTCTACTCATATTTTTAAATACAGATTTTGAAGATGATGAAGATTGCAAATCTTTTGTTTTTTGGTTTTGTTTTGAAAACTTACATTATAGAAAATATCCTAAAATTAAGAAGGCAAATCAAGACTCATCAACACATTTAAAACTTTCATTTTCTGAATTTAATAAAGAACTTAATAAAATTGTAAAAGAATATAAAGAAGAATTTTTATATCTTAAATATACTTTATTAAAAAATCTAAGATTACCATATGATACCAACTTTTTTAGGCAATATGATGATGCATTAAAATTAACTCAAGAAGATATACAAAATATAATACAAGAAGAAAAAAAATATTATGAAGATAAATCAATGAAATATAATGAAACTGAAATAAATGGATTTATGGAAAAATTAAATATACAATTTGAAACTTTTGGTTTACTTTTTGAAAACATAGATATTAGCAAATATAATATTCCATACTATTTTGAAAGTGAAGATATTTTAGCAATAATAGCTCTTATGTTTAAAGAATTTATGTCTGATAATCATAATACCATAAGACAATGCCAAAATTGTGGATATTACTTTGTACCATCAAATTTAAAAGAAACTAAATATTGTAATGTAGAATATGAAAATACAGGCAAAACTTGTAGGCAAATTGGAAAAGAATTAGCCTATAAAAAATCTCTAAAAGAAGATAAACTTCTACATAAATATAGAAAACGCTATATGTCTCTTGCAAGTTCTGTTTCTCATTATGGAACAAATACTGCCATTGCTAGATTTGAAAAATATAAAAAAGATGGGGCTATAATTAAACAAAAATATTTAAACAAAGAAATTTCTCCAAAAGAGTTTGAAAAATGGATTTTGGAAAGCAAAAAATAGAACAAGGAAAACTTTCTTGTTCTACTTTTTTATACGTTTTTTCTATAGGCTCATACTCAAAAATATTATTTTTTTCAAGTTATCAATTAATGGAAAATTGTTTTTACATAACATTTTTGATAGACTTAAAAGCCTTTGAATTTTCTACATACTCTTTCTTCTAAATATTCCCTTAATTAAATTAAATATTTTTTGATACCATTTTTCTTCTTTAACAACTGTCAAACTTTTTTCTTCAGTTATTTCTTCATCTTTGATTTCTCGTTTGTTTTTAAATATATCATCTGGATTATATTTTTCTCTTATTTCTTCTTCTATGGCTTTTTGCACTTCTTGTAATTCTCTCGCATCTTTTTCTTGTAACCTTCTTTTTTCATCTGTAGGACATAGAAAATCCCTATATATCAAACCTAATATAATTATTGTTTCATTTTTAAATTTTTGTTTTTCTAGTGGCTCTTGTATATTAGGGTTATATTCTTTATCTCTTTCCTCTTCTAACATTTCCTTAAATTTACTAGGGATCTTATTAGTCAATTCATCTGGCATCATTTTTATTATTTCATTAACTTCTGAAAAAGCATCTTTATATTCTTGTTTCAAATGAATTACCTACCTTTCATTCGTATCTTGTTCTTGTGTATAAAATTGTCTGTGATTATTTCTTTCTTTTAATTTTTCACTTATAGCCTTTATTATATCAGATTTCATTTTCACAAATTTATTTTTTACAGTTTGTGAAACTCTATCTATTGCACTATACCATCCATTAAATCTATTCATCCAAAAATCTACTGATGGATTGTCTTGTTTTTGCATCTGTTGCTCTGTTGTTCTAAATTCATCTCCAACTTCATCTTTCAAACTTTTCTCTCGTGGTCTTATCTTTCCTGGCTGTTGTTCCTCATATTGTTTACTTGCTGTAACTTCCAAACTTCCCCAACTTTGCCAGTATTCTTCCATTGTCCTATCCACTCTTGCTTTTATTTGTGGCTCTACACTTGCCATATATTCCTCGTGTTCTCTTAATTGTCTATCAACTTCTTCTTTTCTTGCTTTTTCTTGTGCCTCCATTATATCTACACTATCAATACTTGTACCTGTTGTTTCTTCTACCACGTTTGAATCGTTTTTTATTGTTTCTATTATATCTTGCTCTGTACCTTTGCTTTCCTGTTCACTATCTTTTACTTTTGGCTCTGATGCTGTCTGCACAACTCCATCTCTAATAATATCGCCTTGTTCGTTTATTGGTATATCAGCAAATCTATTATATTGTTGTAATATAATTTCTCTTTCGTTTTGTGGTAGTTTCTTCAAATCATTCAATAGTTCTCCAAATCTTTCAGATATATGTCCATTCACTGTAACGGAAAACTCTTCATATTTTAATTCTTCTAATAGCTTATCTAATTCTTGTCTTCTGCTGATCAATTCTTCATATTGTTGATATTCTGCAATATCTTTATCTATTGAAGCTTGTCTTTCTTTTTCTTCTCGTTCAGCTTTTAATCTTACTTGTTCTTCTTCTCTTGCTTTTGCCTCTTGTTCAGCTTTTAATCTTGCTTGTTCTTCCTCTCTTGCTTTCGCCTCTTGTTCAGCCTTTAATCTTGCTTGTTTTTCTTCTCTTGCTTTTGCCTCTTGCTCAGCTTTTAATCTTGCTTGTTCTTCCTCTCTTGCTTTTGCCTCTTGTTCAGCCTTTAATCTTGCTTGTTCTTCTTCTCTTGCTTTTGCCTCTTGCTCAGCTTTTATTCTCGCTTGTTCTTCCTCTCTTGCTTTTGCCTCTTGTTCAGCTTTTATTCTCGATTGTTCCTCTTCTATCGCTTTTTGTTGTTCTTCATATTCACTCAATATTGCACCCTGTTCAAAATTAAGTCCGATAGCATTAGGATGTGCTTTATAATAAGATGATTCTTTCATCAATATTGAATGGCAAGTTGATGCAGT
The DNA here is from genome assembly GCA_963621995.1 of Lachnospiraceae bacterium. Lineage (GTDB taxonomy): Bacteria > Bacillota > Clostridia > TANB77 > CAG-508 > UMGS1663. Next base: position 901 of record CAVFFZ010000039.1, on the reverse strand, counting down.
TTCTAAATCGCCTTTTGTCATTGATTCTTTTAATAAGTCTTTTAAAGCTTTTTCACTTTCTTTTGATAAGACTTTAACAGTTACTGTATAATATTGTTGGTATTTGGATACATAACGATCCAAATCAGGCGACATAGCAAAACTACTATCTCTAACTTGTTCCTCATTGCTAGATACAATTTTAAATCCCAAATACTTTTCAATTTCTTCTTTACTTTTCATATATTTTCTCCAATTTATATAATTAAATATCCCTTTCTTGATTATCGATATTTTTATCTCTTGATTTCATTTTATCACTAATTGCTTTTACTATATCTGCTTTCATTTTTAAAAATTTACCTTTTGAATTTTGTGAAACTCTATCTATTGCACCATACCAATTTTGAAATCTACTTTTCCAAATATTTGTTGTTTGTGTTTCTTTAATTGGTTGTTTTGGTGCAAGTTGCTTACTTGTTGCCTTGTTTGGTGTTATATCAGCACCAATATATGAATTTTGTATTACACTTTCCCCTGTATTATTTTCTCTTATAATTTTTCCAAATTCATTTATTCTAAAACCACTAATATCTGCTACCTCTTGCACTTCTGTTCTTGTTTCTTCAGATGGTTGTATAATACTTTCTTCATCTGCTGTTGCTATTGCACTTTCATCAATTATATCTGGTTGCACTTCTTCTGCATTTTCTTTTTCTCCCAATATTTTTGTTGCTCTTTCTAATAATTCTGAATAACTTATATTATTTAAATCAACACCTTTATATAATTCATCTTCTAATCCTGCTTGTCTTAATTGTAAATATACTGTTTTTAGTTCCTCATATTGTGGTATAGCTTTTTTTATAGTTTCAAATCTTTTCATTTTTTCTGGATTTTGTTGGTCTGCACTATAAAATAT
>CAVFFZ010000038.1:0-6236 GCA_963621995.1 Lachnospiraceae bacterium | reverse complement strand
CAAATAAAAAATAAGAAAAAATAAATAAAAAAATAAATAAAAAAATAAATAAAAAAATAAATAAAAAAATAAATAAAAATAGATTAAATAATAAATAATTATAAAAAAACATTGATAAAAAATTAATCAATGGAGCCTATAGAAAATCTTGTGTAAATCGGATTTCCTTCCGATTGATAACTTGAAAAAATTTAATATTTTATTATTAACATTATTTTAATAATACTTTTCTAAAAAATCAATACTTTAGAAAAAGTTGTGTAAATTTAATAGGACTTAAGAAATTTGCTTCTTAAGCCTATTATTTTTAGGCTTTATTTTATATTCTTCCTTCATACATAATTCTAAATTGAGATAAGCATAAATCCCATTTATCAACCATTCTAGACCATTTCTTCTCTGCTTTTAGCGTTGAAAGATATAGCACTTTTAATAAAGACATGTCTGTTGGAAATACATTTCTGTTTCGATTTATTCGTTTATATGTACTGTTTAAGCTTTCTATTGCATTTGTTGTATACATTATCTTTCTTATTTCTGCTGAAAATTTAAAAAATACTGAAAGTACATCCCAGTTGTCTATCCAACTCTGAATCGCACCAGGATATTTGTGTTTCCATTTCTCTTCTATTTCTAATAAATTAGTATAACCTAATTCTTCTGTACTTGCTTTGTAAACTGTTTTTAAATCATTAGCTAGTTCTTTTCTATCTGTATATGGTACATACTTTAAAGAGTTTCTTATTTGATGAACTATACATCTTTGATATTCCGTCTTAGGGTATATTGCTGATATTGCATCTTTAAGCCCTGTCAATCCGTCTGCACATAATACTAAAATATCTTGTACTCCGCGATTTTTAAGCTCGTTTAATACAGTCATCCAATATTTTGCACTTTCATTTTCTCCAATTGTTATTGTTAAAACTTTTTTCATTCCATCTTTATCAATTCCTAACACAACATAGGCTGCTTTTTTTACTATCTGTCCATTATCTCTAACATGAAAATGAGTAGCATCAATAAATACAATAGGATATACACTTTCTAATTTCCTTTTTTGCCATTCTTGTATTTCAGGTATAATTTTATCTGTTATATCACTTATCATATCTGGTGAAAGATTGCAGCCAAATATCTCCTTTATTTGTTCTTGAATGTCCTTATCAGACATTCCTAATGCATACATAGATATTACTTTTTCATCAAAGCCATTTGCTGTTCTTGAATACTTAGGCACTAAATCGGAATCAATTTCTCCATTTCTATCTCTAGGAACTTCTCCTGGAATATCTCCCATTTCTGTTGCTACAGTTCTTTCTGGATAATATCCATTTCGATAATTAGTATTATCTGTTCTTTTATTTTTTGAATAACCAATTTTAGATTCCATTTCAGCATCCAACAATTGTTGAAAAGCAGGGGCAAAGAAATCTTTCCATGCTGCATACATATCATTCATGGATTTAATATTTTTGGGATCATTCCTTCTAAAAAACTCCTCTACTATTTCATTTTTTTCTTTTTCTACTTTTTTACCCATAGAAAAATCCCTCCTTGATATTTTATATTTTATCACGGAAGGATTTATTTACACAACTTTTTCTATACTCTCAACAAGGTTATTATATTATTATTTTTTCATTTTTATTAGTTTCATTCGTAACATTTTCTTTATTAATTGCAATTTTTGATTTTTGTTTATTTTTTAAATTATCTTTTGCTACAGTCATTAATAATTTAATTCTATTTGTTTGATTTGCTTCACTAGCACCTGGGTCATAATCTATAGGTGAGATATTTGCTTCAGGATATTTATTTCTAATAGTTTTTATAACACCTTTTCCTACAACATGGTTTGGAAGACAAGCAAATGGTTGAACGCAAACTATATTTGTAATGCCATGTTCCATATATTCAATCATTTCTGCAGTTAAAAACCATCCTTCACCAGTTTGATTTCCTATAGATAAAACATCTTTAACTTGTTCTTCTAAATGCCATATATCACAAGGTTGTAAATAACCTTTTTTAGAATTAGCTAAAGCTATACGCATATCTTTTTCTAAAAGATCAATTAATTTAATTGCTGTTTTAAATACTTTTGCTTTAAATTTATCTGTTTTTATTAATTGATTAAATGTAATTTTGTGTGTTGCAATAAATTTTATAAATCCCATAAAGTCAGGTAATATTACTTCTGCCCCTTCTTCTTCTAATTTGTTTGCAACAAAATTATTTCCAAAAGGATGATATTTAATTAATACTTCTCCGACAATTCCTACTTTAGGTTTTTCCACAGAAGTATCTAATTCTATTTTTTCAAAGTCGTTTACAATATCATAAATACTTTGTTTAAATTCATTCATAGTAGATTTTTCTACTATTTTTTTGCATTTATCCATCCATGTGTTAAATAATATTTTTGTTTCACCTTTATTTATTTCATATGCTCTATTTTTTGTAAGCATTTTTTGAAGTAAATCTGCATAAATAACACATTTTAGTAATCTTTCTATTAAAGGAATTGTTATTTTAAAGCCTGGCATTTTTTCCATACCAACAACATTAAATGATATAACAGGAACTTTTTCAAAACCAGCATCTTTTAATGCTTTACGAATAAATCCTATGTAGTTTGTTGCTCTACATCCTCCACCTGTTTGTGACATTATTAAAGCAGTTCTATCTAAATCATATTTTCCAGATTGAAGAGCTTCTATCATTTGACCAGTTGTTAAAATTGAAGGATAACAAGCATCATTGTTTACGTATTTTAAACCTGTTTCTACAGTATGATCTGTACAATTTCTTAAAAGTTCTACTTTATAACCACAAGAACGTACAGCAGATTCAATTAATTCAAAATGAATTGGTGCCATTTGTGGAATTAATATTGTGTAATCTTTTTTCATATCTTTTGTAAATATTACTTTATTACATTCATAATTTCCATTTGAAACTTCTTTTTGTAATGTTTCACGTTTTTTCATACTAGCTAAAAGTGAACGAATACGAATACGTACAGCACCTAAATTATTAATTTCATCTATTTTAATTAAAGTATACATTTTATTATAGCTTGATAAAATTTCTTCAACTTGATCTGTTGTAACAGCATCTACACCGCAACCAAATGAATTTAATTGTACTAATTCTAAATTGTCTTGTTTTCCAACGAAATCTGCTGCAGCATATAAACGTGAATGATATACCCATTGGTCTACAACTCTTAAAGGACGTTTTGCTTCTGCTAAATGTGAAACACTATCTTCTGTTAAAACACATAGTCCTAAAGAAGTAATTAAAGTATCAATTCCATGGTTTATTTCAGGGTCTGTATGATAAGGTCTTCCAGATAATACAATACCATGTAATTTATTTTCATTGATATATTTTAATGTTTCTTCACCTTTTTTGCGTATATCATTTTTGTAATTTTGATATTCTTCTTCGGCTTTTTGGGCTGCTTGTAATAATTCTTTTTTAGTAAAATTATATTCTTTAAATTCAGGTAAATCCATTATAGTTTCAGCTAAAGTTTTTGCTTCAAAAGGTAAAAATGGATTTAAGAATTTAATATTTTTATCTTTTAATTCTTCTACATTATTTTTTAATACTTCAGAATATGAAATTACTATAGGACAATTATAATGATTATCTGCTTTTTCATATTCTTTTCTAGAATAAGGTACACAAGGGTAAAAAATTGTATTAATTCCTTGTTTTATTAAGCTTACAATATGACCATGTGAAAGTTTAGCAGGAAAACATACAGATTCAGAAGGCATAGATTCCATACCTTTTTCGTATGTTTTTCTACTACTCTTTTCTGAAAGTATTACCCTAAATCCTAAATTTGTAAGGAAAGTAAACCAAAATGGATAATCTTCATACATATTTAAAACTCTAGGGATACCTATTGTTCCACGTGTTGCTTTTTCTTCTGGTAAAGGTTCATAACCAAATAATCTTTCATATTTATATTTCATTACATTTGGTAAATCTTTTTTCTCTGAAAGGTTTCCTGCACCTTTTTCACAACGATTTCCAGAAATATATTTTGAACCATTGCTAAATTTATTTATTGTAAGTAAACAATGATTTTCACATCCATTGCAACGTACGTGTGAAGTGTTTATTTCTAGTTTATCTAGAGATTCTAAGCCTAAAATAGTTGAGTGATATTCCATGTCTAAATTTGCTTCATATTGTTCTTTAGAAAGAAGTGCTACTCCATAAGCTCCCATTAAACCAGCAATATCTGGTCTTACAACATTTCTTCCAACAATTAATTCAAAAGCACGAAGTACAGCATCATTATAGAATGTTCCACCTTGAACAACTATGTGTGCTCCAAGTTTTTTTACATCTCTAACTTTCATAACCTTCTGGATAGCATTTTTTATTACTGAATAAGAAAGTCCAGCAGAGATATCTCCAACACTATATCCTTCTTTTTGTGCTTGCTTAATTTTAGAATTCATAAATACGGTACAACGAGAACCTAAGTCTACAGGCCTTCTTGCTTCTAATGCACTTTCAACAAATTCTTCAATAGAAAGATTTAAGCTTTTTGCAAATGTTTCTATAAAAGAACCGCATCCAGAAGAACAAGCTTCGTTAAGCATAATATTATCTATAGCACCATTTTTCATTTTTATATATTTCATATCTTGACCGCCAATGTCAACTATACTAGTTACATTTGGCATAAATTCTTTTGCTGCTGTATAATGAGCTATTGTTTCTATTTCATTTAAATCTACATTTAAAGCGGTTTGGATTAATTTTTCACCATAACCGGTAACACCACTATACCTAATAGTGCAAGTTTTAGGAATTTCAGAGTATAGTTTTTTTAGCATTTTTATAACACTTTGAAGAGGATTTCCTTCATTACTTCCATATAAAGAATATAATAAAGTTCCTTCACTATCTATTACTACTAATTTTGTAGTAGTAGAACCCGCATCAATTCCTATAAAAATATCTCCACTAAAATCTTTTAGATTAGCTTTTTTTACTTTATCTTTTTCATGTCTTGTTTTAAATTCTTCATATTCAACATCTGTTTTAAATAAAGGAGATAGTGGATTTGTAGTGTCATCATGTGAATTTCTTAATACTTCTATTTTACTTTTTAATTTTTCATTGGAAATAGGCTTTGTATTTAAAGAGTCCAAAGCAGCTCCTTTTGCAACTAATAAATGTGCTTCTTCTGGAACAACAACGTGATTATCATCTAAATGTAAAGTTTCAATAAATCTATTTCTAAGTTCAGATAAATAATTTAAAGGTCCACCTAAAAATGTTACTGTTCCACGTATTGGTCTACCACAAGCTAAACCACTTATTGTTTGATTTACAACTGCTTGAAAAATAGAAACAGCAATATCTTCTTTTGCAGCGCCTTCATTTAATAAAGGTTGAATATCAGTTTTTGCAAATACACCACAACGAGAAGCTATTGGGTAAATCATTTTATAATTTTTAGCAAGTTCATTTAAGCCAGCTGTATCTGTATTTAAAAGTGAAGCCATTTGGTCTATAAATGCTCCTGTACCACCTGCACAAGTACCATTCATACGTTGTTCTATAGATTTATCAAAATATATAATTTTTGCATCTTCTCCACCAAGCTCTATTACAACATCTGTCTGGGGAATATATTTTTCTACAGCTCTTTTACAAGAAACTACTTCTTGAATAAAGGGTAAGTCTAAAAATTTAGCAGCAGACATTGCACCAGAGCCTGTTAAAGCAACTGTAAATAAACAATCTTTATATGTATTTATTAAATCGTCCAAAACATTACAGACAGTATTTTTAGTGTCTGAAAAATGTCTTTGATAATTTCTATATATAATATTTAGGTTTTCATCCATTACGACGATTTTTACTGTTGTAGACCCAACGTCTAATCCAACATGTAATAATTTGTTCATTTTTTTCTCCTTCTGTTTTACTTTAAAACTATATAAAATTCAACACTAATTTTATACGGAAATCGCTATTTTGTCAAACATTTTAACAGAAAATTCACAAAGGAAAAATGTGGTAAAATAGAGAATTAAAGTAGAAAAAATCTAATAAATTTTATAATAAAAACAAGCAAAAATAAAAAAATTACTATAATGTATTTTTATATAAATATATTTTAAATTTAAGCAATAAAAAATAATTGCACTAAACTGCTATCGCAGTGGTCGTTTAAGTTAGTATAACACTAAATA
>CAVFFZ010000037.1:0-6945 GCA_963621995.1 Lachnospiraceae bacterium | reverse complement strand
TAAAATAAAAAAAGCAATATAGTTTTATGTTTGCTATATTGCTTCTTTTATACTTACACTACTACTTGCTCTTTATTGCTTCTGTTTTTACTTCCATCATTTTCTTCTTTTATTACAAATTCTGTAAATGCTCTCTTTTCTCATTCTACTGTTAATGTAACATATTTTTTATTTTGAAATTTCATAATCGTATAGATTTATATAGTCTTCTGCTATAGTTGCGAGGAAAAGGCAACTTTCAGTAATACCAAGCTTTTTTCTATATTTGTTTAGATAACAGTTTAAGTAAAAAAATTAAAATAAATTATTAAAAATAAAAAATAATTAATTGCCACGATATAAACAATGCTATGCTATAGAATTCTTGTGATTTTTTATATACAGAAAATGCTAGAAATAAAATTTATGAAGATTTATTAAAAGATAATTATAATTTATAAAGACAGTATTTTTCTATTTAATACTGTCTTTCATAATCCCGAATATTCGCCATTTTACTACTAACTCAGGAGTTACTGTTTATGTATTTATGATATAGAAACAAGTCTATACCAAAAGAATTAAACTTCTTTGATACTAAATCACTCGGTGTTCTCCTTAAAGATACACCCCTCTGGACTTTTAGGCGATTTATATCCCTAAATAAATGAGCATCAAAGTGGCGAACTAAGCACTACTGGACGAAAACTGATGCCAGTGTTAGCTCCACCTGCGCTGCGGTTGAAAGCAAACACACCTGCGTCGCTACCACTGCTAGTATAACCTCCACGATTAAACACTGGGTAACTAGAATTAGGAAAGTAAGAGTAACTAGAGTCCCAATTACCAGTATCGCTATTGCCAGAACTAGAAGTTTCATATACTGCATCTCCATATTTATCTGTGTTTCCATAATAAATTGATTGTGACCCTATAGTATTTGTATACTGGTCAACATATTTTGAATTATTAGCATCCCATAAATTACTTCTATTAGTATTATTGCCAAGATTATCTGAAGTAGTACCTTTATATATTCCAGCTACATATTCCCATGCTCCTCCTGTCATATCATATATTCCATATACATTTCCTGTTGTGGAAGCATTTTCTCCACCTGTTTCATTATATTTATATGTTTTGGTTATATCTGTTGTTGCATTGTCTTTACCATTTGATTCATTTCCACATAGTCCTGTTATTGGTGAATAATTTGTTGAATTATTATAATATGGGTTATTCCATACTTCCCCATTTTTGCCATATTTACTCATACTTAAGTATGCTACAGCTCCCCATTCTGTATTTTTCATCATGTGTGAATCTATATTTGTTGTGTTTTCTAGTGAGTTTCCACTTGTTGTTAAATTTTGACATACTGTAAATATACCATTGATATTTATTCCTCTCCAACTTGTTACATTTGGTTTTACTCTTACATATAAACTTGTATCTGTTCCTCCACCTGTTCCATTTAATGAGTCTGTATCTCCTGTTAATGTTCCATTTTCTAAATTAATTGCACCTACGTTGCTACTACTTGCCTCAAATTTTGCTACCCATATTCCTGAAAGTTGTTCTCCTTCATCTTCTACTCCATTATTATTTTTGTCCCACCAAAATGCTGGGTGCACATTCCAATTTCCAGAACCTGAACTATTACTTATTGTTATACTGCTTCCATCTATAGGTGTGTTAGTTGTTCCTTGCAAGAATTTTATATCTATTGTTCCTGCTGAGTTAGAATGATATCCTTCTGTTATACAATATGCATATCTTGGTATCCATACCCAGTAGCAGTCATTTCCACCACCCGTTGTTTTTACATTTGCCCAATGATTTACTCCTTCTGTGTAATCATACCAATTACTTGGTGCTGTTCCACTTATTAAAGTAGTGTCATCTATAGTATATGGACTACTTGTTAAATCCCATGCTACATAGTAAGTATTGCTTTTATTAAATCCCTCTATATCTGGTGCATTTGCTACTGTTGTAAATATTGGTCCTTTTTGTTCATCGTTTACTGTTGTTCCATTAAATATATCTGATACTTTTATTTCATAGTTTCCTTTTGCTGTAGTTAATGTTTTATCTGTTAATTTCTCTTCTTCTGATAATGTTCCATACTTTTCTAATATTTCCTTTAAACTATCATCTGATATGTTTCCTTCATTTTCTGCTTGTTCTCCTAATATATCAGTTTGTATTTCTTCTTTTATACTTGCTATCTCTGTTTGTGTTTTTGCATTACTTGCTTTATTTATTAAGCCATTATTCCCCATCAGAGTTGCAATTGTCACTCCTGCTAATATTAAAAGAATTATAATTGTAACCACAAGTGATATTAACGTTATACCTTTTGTACTTTTAATCTTATTCATCTTTTGAACTCCTCCATCTTAAATTATTAATTATTCGTAACATATCATAACATAATATGTTTTTCAATGATTTTTGAAATAAAAATATTTTTATTTGTGTGTATTCTCTATATACACTATATCACAAACAATATTATAAAATCAAGACAATAATTATTTTTTGGAGAATATAATGAAAAAATTTAATGAACAACGTAATGTAATAGGTAATTTAATAAAAGAATATAGAGAAAAGAAAAATTATACTAAAACTCGGATTATCTCAAAAGTTAGAATTACTAGGTGTTGAACTCGATAGATTTGAAATTTATAAAATAGAAAATGGCAAAATGATCGTTAAAGATTTTGAACTAATTGCTTTATCTATTGTTTTAGATATACCTTTTGATGAGATAAAGAAATTAGTAGATTTTGATTAACTTTGAAGATATATAAATTTATATTTTTTAAGATAGAGCTTTAAGATATGCTCTATCTTTCTAAATCCCATTCTTTTTCTCTTTCTTCGTGTCTAAGTTGATTTTTTGCATCTAAAAAAGTATTTGTTTCTTTTTGAAAATCTCTAATCAAATTATCCTCTGCACCCATATCAAACTTTTTACAAATCCAATGTATGAATTTATCAATAGTTTCATAGAATTTATCTATTATTTTATTTAATCTGCTGTTCTCTTTTTCTAAACCTTTTATTTTACTTTTATATTTCCATTCTATATCAAATTCTTTTTGCTTGTATTCTGATTTAATATTGTCTACTTCTTTATGCAATTTGGCATTATCATCTAGTATTTTATCTCTTTCTTTTTGATACTTTTCTGCTTCTTCTACCATTTTTGCTTGTCTTAATAATTGTTGGTGCATTAATAAATTATTCTGGTATAATTCGTTTATTAAATCATCTTTTGGTTTTATAATTTCTTCTAAAATCTTCTCATCTCTTTTCTTTGATAATCTATTTATATTAATATCAGTAATATCTGGGACATTTGGTAATTCTAATTTCATACTTTGCAATTTTTCTTTTGTTTTATCAAAATTAGTTATTTCTTTATATTCTTTAATATCAATATGTTCTCTTCCTGTTTCTTCTTTTGGTACACCTCTTTCTAATTTAAAATTGTGTAAAGTCATATATTGATAAAAAGAATCTTGTAATCTCCTATAACTATCTTTTTCTTTCCAAAATTCACTACAAGCCAGTTTATCAAAGTTATTTCCTTTTTTATCTTGTGTATGAACTACAGGCAAAAAAATTAAGTGCATATGTGGAGTTTCCTCGTCCATATGCACTTTTGCAGACATTATATATTGTTCGCCTAAATTTTTATATTCAGCTACAAATTGATATGCAGTTTCAAAATATCTTTTGGTTTCTTCTTCTCCTATTTCTTCAAAGAATTGTTTATCAGAAGTAATTATATATTCACAAGCAATATTGCTAACTACTTTTATTTGCCCTTTGAGATTATATTTTTCTTTCATCACATCAAATTCTTTGTCATATCTATATTTAGGGCTTTTTAGTGAGTAATTCAAATATAATTTTTCCTTATCTATATTATCATTTGAATAATTTTTATTCTTTCTTTCGTTGTGTCTGTATATTCCTTTTAAATTTTCTCTTTTGTATTTTGTGTTTCTAATAATCGCAAAACTCATCTCTAAAACCTCCTTCTAAATTTTTAGCCGATTTTTTCGGCTCGTATAATGGGCGATAGCCTGGCTATCGTAAGAGTTAATACAAGCAAAATGCAATGTGTTATTATAGTAGCTACTATAGTTTGAGCAACTGCTTTTACCCCTCGCATTTTTACTTTGTATTGTAACACACTACAACACTTTTTTACGCTATTGCTAAAAAGTGTCAGTGTGGCAGGAGTTCCTGCACCCCCCAAAAACTAAAAATAGCTTTACTACATTTTTAGTTTTTCCATAAAAATATAACAAGTATATTTTTATGCTTAACCATAATTTGCTATCCGCAATTTATGGTTAAAAGAGCCAAGAAAAACATATTATATATTTTTTCTTGACTCTTTTTGAAACCTATTCGGTTTCAAAATTCCAAAATAAAAGCATAGGTTTTTACTTAAAAAAAACTACACTTTCATTTTGTTTTACAGCATAACTACGATGTAAAATTATTATTTGCATATAAGCTATTAAAATTAAAGCCTTCTTTTTCGTAATCTCTTTGTTCAAAATTGCAAAGTCTTTTATTATTAGTATTTTTATATTTATTTATATTATATTTATTATCCTTAAACTTTTCTTCAATAGGGTATTGAAGTTTTGTTGGGGAGCGTATTTAACTTTTCTTCAATAGGTATTAGTTTTCTAATATCTACTTCTTTACTATTTTCTTTATATACCATTTCAATATTTATATAACCTTTATCTTTTAATGAATTTACTAGCTTTGATACTTGTGTTACTGATATATTGAGTAACTCACTTATAGTTTTATTGGTACAAAAGCAATATTCTTTTTCTTGGCTTAAAAATATTATTAAAGAATATATGTGTTTTTCTTTATCACTTAATTTTTTATCTGTTAATACATCTATCGGAATTCATAATCCTTTTAAATTCAAATTTGGCATTGCCATCCCCTCCTCTCTTTTAAATTCGTTCGCTTTATTTTGGCTTTATTTTCGTTTTTGATATATAAGTAATATACGTTTATATCTTAAAATTGTAGATAAAAAATTTCCATAAAAAAATAACACTAGATTTTTTTATAAATCTAATGTTATTTTTAAATTTTCTGATATACTTTCTTGTATCCTTAAAGTATACAAGAAAAGTATACAAAAAATTTTATTTTATAATCCATATACCTTTTTTTGTTGCACCTTCTCTTATTAAAATTCCCTTATTTTTTAGAATTTGAACATTTTTTCTAATAGTTGGCAAAGCCATACCTATTATTTCAGACATTTCCTTTTGGGTAATACTAGGATTATCTCTTATCAAATTAATTATTTGTGTTTGTGTATTATTTAACTTTGTAATTTTTTCATTATCCTTTTTAGATAAATCATAAGTTCCATAATTATTGTCATAATATGATGGTCTTAAAAAGCTCACTTCAAAGAACTCATCATATTGAAATTCAGGCTCTTTTAATCCTGCATCTTCCATTAGTTCTCTCATTCTTCCTATACCTGTACCAGCTTTTTCTATATAATGTGCTCTTCTTAATAAATCTGCTATTATAGGATTTCGTGCAATACTTCTTTTTCCAAAGTTTTCTTTTGTAATTCCTTTTGGAACTCCACCAGGACTAACTATCGAAACTCTATCATCGTAAATTTCTACCATTACTCTTGCACCTTCTTCAAAATACTGACGATGACATATACCGATTTATAATAGCTTCTTTCAATACATCTTCAGGAATTTCTAATACTTCTTTCCTTGTAGCATTTCCTTGTTCTCTCATAACCTCTGCATTTATTAAGTATGTTAAATTTATATGTTTTTTAGCAAATGCTAATGCATCTTCAATATTAGTTATAATGTCTTTATTACAATCTAATGTATCTAAAATATAAACTCTATTTGTGCCTTTAAAAGCAATACAAGTTATATAATTTTGAATTAAAAATTTTGTAGGATTTTTTGTAAAGAAAATAACCCCTGCATTTGTAAACATATATTTATTGTTTACTTTTTCCAAACAATTCAAATTTATCAATAATTCTTCTCTTTCTATTGTTTCGCTTGTATTAGATAATTTTAGAAAATTTTCATATGCATTTTCATTAAAATCTTCTGGATATTTTGCTTTTTTATTTATCATACGATCAAATTGTATTTTTCCACCATCTTCTAAATATTTTCTGATTTCATTTCTATTCATCTTTTGACACATAGCACCAGCTCTTAAATAATACCCATCACTTGAAGAATAAGGTTTATCATCTCCCTCTGGTACATTTACAACAATAATATTATCTACTACTTCAATTTTTACATTTATTCTTGGCTCTATTTGACTTATTTGATTTTGTATATTTGCTCTTTGATTATTAGAGGTATCTGTTCCAATGATATTTCCTGTATTTCTTCTAAATGGTCTATTAGTGTATTTTCCATAAACATTATTGTGTATTCTGCTTTCTTATGTTCTTTTAAATAGTTTAATCTCATTCTTCCGTATTTATTCAAATGTATTTTCTTTTGTTTTGGTAATACTAAATTTGGAATATAATAATCTCCTTGTCTTACATATTCTATTACTGTTATTTCATCAATAAATCTTTCTTTTAATTCTTTCTTCTCCATAATTTTAAAATCTCCTCTCAGTTTTTAAATTTTAATTTTTATTATAAAATCAAAAAAAGATGAAATTGTTATTATCTTTTACAATTCATCTTTTAAATATTTGAAAATTTATGATTTTACTAAATTGTTTGTAGGAGGAAACCTTTGTTATTACTAGATTTTACATTTTCGTCATAAGAGAATATGGTTGTAATTACAAGTGCAATTAACGTTATTCCTTTGTTCAGTCTTTTTTTAGTTTTTAACATTTTTCTTTTCCTCCCTTTTTTTATTTTTTTGCACGCAAAAACGA
>CAVFFZ010000036.1:0-7365 GCA_963621995.1 Lachnospiraceae bacterium | reverse complement strand
ATATCGCGGGGTGGAGCAGTTGGCAGCTCGTCGGGCTCATAACCCGAAGGTCGTAGGTTCGAGTCCTACCCCCGCAACCAAACTTATATCGTTACAGCTATCTAAGTTGTAGCGATTTTTTATATTCTCCAATTAGTTTACGATAATGCTTTGAAATGGCATTCTTATGTCAAATTGGGGAATAATTGGGAAGTATTTTAACTTTTTGATTCCTCAAAAGACTATGTATATCAGTAAAAAACATGGAAATTTATAAATTGCTTTTTACTGATTCTATTTCCGACAAAGTAATTTTGTGATTTATTGAAAAAAGTAGTTTTTAGTTTGATATTAATAAATTTTGTAATACATTTCCTGCACTTTTATTGTGGGAAATGATAGGATGCACATAAAAATTAAATGTTGTGGTAATTTGTGCATGACCTAATCTTGCAGCAACAACTGCTACATCTATATTTTGCGATATTAGCAAAGTAGCATTTGTATGCCTTAAACCGTGAAAATTAATTACAGGTAGTCCAATATTTTTAACAAATTTGACAAACCATTTACTAATAGTTGATGGATGCATAGGCTTACCATCTGACTGAACAAACAACCTATCTGAATTCGTCCATAATTCGCCGTAAATTGATTTTTGCATTTCATACCATAATCTATAATCCTCAAGTAAAGAAACAACAAAATCAGGAATTGCTACTTCTCTAATAGAACTTTCTGTTTTAGGTGTTTTAGTAAATACACCTTTATCAGCTAAATATTGGCTTGACTTATTAATACTAACGATTCCATTTGTAAAGTCAATATCAGACCATTCTAATCCCATAAGTTCACCAAGTCTTACACCAGTAAACAATGTTAAAGTTATTGCTGTTTTATATTTAATGTCATCTACAGATAGTTCATTAAGATTTGAAAGGAGAACTTTACATTGTTCATCATCATAATATCTTCTTTTTGGCTTTTTACTTTTCGGTGGTTGAACTCTTTCACAAGGATTAGAAAATAATAATTGCCAATATACAGCTCTATGAAGCATTGCACGAATTAATCTATGGTGCTCTAATATAGTTTTTTGAGATAAAGGTTTTAATGTTCTATAACCATTATTACATTTAACACGTCTTATTTGCGTATCTTTATCTAACATGTCGTAAAATTTCATTATATCAGTAGGCTTGATTTTATCTAGTTTAAAATGCCCAAGATAAGGTAATATTCTTGATTCTAACATTCCTAAGTATCTTCTATAGGTAGAAGGTGCTAATTCTCTAGAACCATAATCTCTTTTCCATATTTCAGTAAATTCTTTAAATGTTATAGACTTACCCTCAATAACTGTTCCTTGTTCTACTTCAGCAACAAACTTTGCAAGTTCAATTTTAGCTTGAGCTTTAGTTCCGTGAACTGTTTTAGTATGACGTATAGGTTTTCCGTCTAAATTAAAACCATGACAAACTATTAACCTGTAACTATTTTTGCCTCTTTTTTCAATACTCCCGGCCATTACTCTGTTTCACCTCCTTTCAAGTTAATTAATGGTTGGGAGAGTATAATTGTTAACTAATAATATGGTATCATAATAGTTAACAAAATGCAAGTAAAAAAGATATCTCATACTATTTTGAGATATCCTTTTTACAAGAAGAACAGTTTTGTTCTAAACCTAATTCTGTACATAAGGGTCTTATTTCTGAACATATATTAGGAAATATAACATTCATATCTAAAGATGATATAAAGCCAGCACATTTATGTCCTTTTTGATAAATTCTATTACCTTTTAGAAATAGTTTTTCTAATTTTTCTAATCCAGTTGAACCTTTTAAAGATGTAGGCTTTTTTATTTTTAAGAAACTAGCAATTCCATCTAAATCATATATAAAAAAGTCTTCAATAGATTTTCTAGCTTTTAAATGAATAACTTTAGATGCTCCAGAATTTTTTAGATCAGTTTCTAATTTTGCTCTATCTACTGGTGGGTGAACACCAAATTCAAATACATCTGTATCATAACATAAAAAAACTATTATTTCATATTCTTTGCCATAATTAGTTACAACTTCTTTTACAAATTTATTTACTATTTTCTTTTGAAATTTGGAAATTCCTTTTATACATGATTTCTTTAATGCATCAATTCTAAATTTGTTATCTGGTATTTTGCTTTTTATAGTACATAATACTTTATCATAAAATTCCTCGTCAGTTTCGCCTTCTGTATAGATAACTATACATTTTTTCATATTATTATTGCTCTGTATATTTAACTAATGTTTCTAAGTCATCTATGTCTCCACTCATTAAATCAAAAATATAATCTCCAACATGTAAATCCAAATCGTTTGCATCAGCCATTAATTTGTTAACGGATTTATCTTTTATTTTAGAAAAACTTGCTATTCCGTTATCATTTGGTAAGCCTATATAAATATTGGCTGGATTTATATAATTAATTAAATAAGGAGAATGACTTGTAATAATTATTTTTATATCTTTAGCGAAACTGCCTAAAGCAATCAAGTATTGTTGTAAAACCTTAGGATTTAAAGAGTTTTCAGGTTCCTCTATAGCTACGATAGAAAAGCCATTATGTGATGCTAATTCTAAATTGGTTAATATTTTTAAAATTCTTTTTGCACCATCAGACATATTTCTGAATTCAATAGGAGTTGACAAATTTTTGTCTTTTACTATTAAAGCATAAAATTTACCTGCTACTTTTGAAGATTCAATGTTGTCTATATTGTTAGTTCTTTCTGAAACAATAGGAATTTCTACCACATCTATTTCCTCAATTGATGGGAAAATATCTTTAAAAGTATTAATTATCAAATTATATCTTTCTTTTCTTCTCTTTCTAATGTCATATAAAATAGTAGGAATATTATTTTTCGTATTTAAATCATAATTGTAAGATTCGCCATTCAATATTGGTCTTATTGTATAAGGTTTTACAGCATCAAAATCATGATCTATAAAAGTTTTAAGTTGATTTAAGCTGTTGATAATTTTTATATAAAATAAATCATCGTATGCTTGTATTTTATTTAAAACTAATCCGTTTTCTTCTATTAAAATTGGTTTATTGCAGGAACCGGTTTTTGAAGGCTTATAAAAAGATTCTGTATTTTCTCTTTTTATATAGAAAGTATATTTCTGAGATTCACTTGGTTCTTTTATTTTTAAATATTCTTTTATAATTTTAGGTTTTGTTTTATTTTTAGCCCATAAAAAAGAATAACCATAAATGATTTCTTCATTATCTAGGTCTGCTTCTAATTCAAATGAAAAAGCATTTGTTAAGTTGTGTTTATTAACAGGAATTCCAGGTATATAATTCATTTGTACAGATTTGTTTTCTGCATTGGCAACAATAAAATCAAACCCGAATTTTAATGCTGTTAAAGTATTAGTTTTTCCATAACTATTAATAGATAACAAACTAGTAATATTATTTAGAGCAAGATCAATATTTTTTAGGTTTTTGAAACCATCGATTTTAATTCTTTTAATATTCATATTTTCACTCCATATATTTATTATTTTTTGTAACATAAGTATACACCAACCTTTTTAAAAAGTCAACAAATAATCAATTATTTATTAAATATTTTTAACAAATATATAATATTTTATTCTTAAAGTACTAAAATAATGAATAAAAAATTAAATATTATTGACAAATATCATAAAAGTGTGTATAATAAAAATGTAAAAAGAAAAAGCTCTGATGCCAGAGCTATAATGTTTTTTGTAGATTGAGACCTTACAGTAAGCATTATAGCACTAAGAATTCTTTTTGTAAAGAGGTAAATTATAGAGCAGAAAGAAGTGTGAAAAAAATGAAAAACCACAAAGTTCAAGTTATATCTGAAAGTGAATCTGGAAGAAATCAAAGATTTAAGGACTGCAGTAGTGGAAAAGAAATGACGAGAAATCAATTTGTTAAAGAGATTAAAGCAGGAAATTATGAAGATTACTACGTTAGAAAAATAAACAATATTGATACTCCTGTTTCAAAACCAGATGGAAATGAAAAAAATAATTTAGGATAAGGTGGGCAGCTATATGTTATTAGAGAGTAGAAGAAAAAGAAGTTTAAGCTTTTTAAAAGAAGTCGAAGAACTAGAAAAAAAGAAAATTGGTGTAATACTTGAAAAAGATCAAGTACCAATTGAATTGGAAGAAAAAGGTACATGTAAATTTAGACCAAGTATAAATTGGGGTAAAAATAGCAAAAAAAACACGCTGGGAGAATTTAAAGTAAATAAAAAGTTACCTAAAATTAATAAGTATATCAATACTATTGAGTGGCATTGGAAACAGTATAATGGACGAAATCTAGAAGATATGTACGATTTTTGCGATATTTACAGGAATGTATATCAAAAAGAATTTATTAAACCTTTAGAGATTGATTTTATATTTGTCAGTGAAAAAAATTTAATATATGCAGATCTAGAACTAAATGAATTAGAAAAAAGCAAGCAAAAAATTTTACTAGCAACAAATATTTTATTAGAAAAGTTTGGTTTTTGCCAAATTCTTGACGAGGATTTTAAAGAATATATACCAAACAAGGGGTTTAAAATTTGTAATTGGGAGGTATTACCAGAAGGTGAAGAAATTTGGGATATAACTGGAATAAGGAAATATAGAGTTCCTACAGGTAGAGAAGATAGAAAAAGAGCTAGTTTTGATTCATATAGATTGAATACTATTATAAATAAAAAGCCAAAAGAAAAATATGTTGGGATAAATGGATTTCAAGATTATTTGGTATTTTTATTTGAAGATGTATGTGTACTTGAGACAGGAAAATATGGAAATGCTACTTATATTATTAATACAAAAGAATGGAAGTATGCATCAACCCTTACCAAAAAGGAATTGTTAAATTCTGATTATATTATAAATAGGGTCATTCACAATGAAGAATGGAAGCGAAAAATAGATAGTATAATATAAAAAAATAAGGACAAGAGTCCTTATTTTTTGCTGTTTTTAATATATAAATATATAATTTTATATTAATTTTTATTCAACCACTTATCAAATTCATCATAAGTTTTCCTACCAGATTTAATATCAATAATAAATTGTTTAGCTTCTTTTTTCCATTTCTCATAGTTAGTTTTATAATATTCAATATCTGGATTTCTTTTTACTGCCATAGCTTTTTTGGCATATATTTGTCTATATTTACCATATACAGGTTCTTCATTTTCCTTCCTTTTTTGGGATGTTTTAATTCCATATTCTTTACAGGTAATACCTTCTGAATATTCACCATTACAATATAAAGTAGTATTCTTATCAGAGAAAAAGTATTTTCCACAAACTTGACATCTTTTTATATAATCAATATCATTTAATACTATATGATAAAGAACAATATAAAAATATGCAGATAAATTATTAGTTTTAAAATTATATTTATTGCCAACTATTTTTTCACCATTAGGATCATTTTTGACCATGGTGTTTATTAAAAAAATTTCATCAGATAATGGATTAGAAATACCTTTTTTTATTTCACTCAAAAGTTCATTCATAAACTCTTCATCTGTAAAAGAAAAATTTAAAGAATAATCACAAATATAATCTTCAGATATTTCTTTTAAGTCTTTAGTAATATTTTGAAAGATATAAAATTTTTGAGCATTACTTAATTTATTTAATCTTTTTTCTCTATTATTATTAAAAATGTAATCAACGAAATTTCTAAATAATAATTGTATTTTTATTAAAGAATCTTTTTCAGCTTCATAAAAAGATTCTGCACATTGTTTTAATAACTCTTTATTAGCAATATGAATAGGCTTGTTAGTACCTATATTGATAACATTCTTGTCAGATCCTTTAAAAATTTTACTCAATTGTTCTTGAGGTATTTTATCTAAATATATAAAGAAAAATGTACAGAAGAATTTAAAGAAATCATTAAAATTATTAAAGTCTAAGTTTAAAAATTCTATTAAATTATCACCCAATGCCATTTTTTTATATTCATAATTTAATATTAGGTTTAAGTCTATTTTTTCTATATTGTGTATAAATAATAGGTTCTCCGGAATAGGTGGAATATTTTTATCTATTAATGAAAGAAATATTTCGTTAATAGAATCATCTTTCTTTTTAACTTTAGTTTTTTTGTATAATTCATCTACAAGCTTTTCTTTATTTTGAGCAGATAAATTAACTTTTTTTGTATCAAATACAACAGAAAAAAATCTAGTTATTTCAACTGGATTATTTTTGTTATATAAATTTAATTCTATTGAGTATTCATTAGGATTTCGCATTTTAATTCCTCCGTGTTAACAGTAAAACTAGGTTACAGTAATGATTTTAGTTGTTATCAATTCTCAAAAACTTTCATAAAAAATCTTGTACTTGTTAACTAAAATTAGTATAATTCAATTGTTAACAAAAGTCAATAGGTACCATTGAATAAAGAAAGGAGGATTCAATATTGGACTTAAAAACAGTAGAAAGAACAACATTAACTATGAAAGAAGCAGCAGAATATTTAGGAATTAGTTATTGGCTTGCTAATCAGTTAGTAAGAAGAAAACAAATACCTTGTTCAAAAATTGGAGGCAAGTTTTTGTTTAAAGTACAAGCATTAGATGAATATTTAACTAAAAAAGAAAAAGATTCAATGGCTGATTAACTGAAAGAAAGGTGAAAGGAGGTATGGCAGAGGTATCATGGATTAAACTTAGTACTAATATTTTTTCAAACAGAAAAGTTGCATTATTACTGAATGAACGTGATGGGGATACGTACTTCAGAATATGGATACAATTGTTAACTATTGCAGGACAATGCAATTCAAATGGAAAATTAATTATAGGGGAGAATAGTCCATTAAATGTGCAACAATTATCAAAAATTTTAGGAAAATCTGCTAAAAAAGTTGGAGAAATATTAAATAAGTTTATAGATTTGAGGATGATAATTTTTGAAAATAACTGCTATGAAATAAGAAATTGGGGAAAGTATCAAAGTGCAGATAAATTAGAAGAAATACAAAAAAATAATAGAGAACGACAAAGAAAATTTCGTGAAAAAAGTAAAATGAAAGATAACGTTACAGAAGTGTTAGAGTAACACTGTAGATAAGAATAGAAAAAAGTAGATAAGATTTATTACTAACTGAAAGGAAAAAAATTATAAGTTAAGTAATAAAAAAAAGCTAGTATAAGCCGTCAAACTAAATACTAACTTTAATCAAATTTTATAATAATATTTTAATTCAAAATCTTAAAAAAGTAAAGAAAAAATTAATAGAAGGAGGAATTTATAAATGGCAATAATAAATTTCCGGTTTATTATGCACATAATTCGCCTAAGATT
>CAVFFZ010000035.1:0-10558 GCA_963621995.1 Lachnospiraceae bacterium | reverse complement strand
ATTTCTCCGCTATCCACAGTTCATCCGGTGCCTTTTTAACGACAATCAGTTCGGGCCTCCACTAGATTTTACTCTAGCTTCACCCTGACCATGGATAGGTCACTCGGTTTCGGGTCTATTATATATGACTTATACGCCCTATTCAGACTCGATTTCTCTTCGGCTTCGTATCTTACTTAATACTTAACCTCGCCATATACAATAACTCGCCGGACCGTTCTACAAAAAGTACGATATCGTTCTTTAACGAACTTTATCTGCTTGTAAACATAGGGTTTCAGGTTCTATTTCACTCCCCTCCCGGGGTCCTTTTCACCTTTCCCTCACGGTACTGCTCCACTATCGGTCACCAAGTAGTATTTAGCCTTACGGGATGGTCCCCGCTCATTCATACGAGATTCCACGTGTCTCGCACTACTCTGGATACTACCATGTCAACTCTGTTTTCGCATACTAGACTTTCACTATCTATGGTCTACTTTTCCAAGTAATTCTGCTAACTTTGTTGAATCAATTATGTAGTCCAAACCCCTACCATATTACTACGATAGGTTTAGGCTCTTCCTCTTTCGCTCGCCACTACTCAAGGAATCGATTTTTCTTTCTTTTCCTGTGGGTACTGAGATGTTTCAGTTCCCCACGTTCCCTTCACATACACTACTTTACTTATGTATGGATAACTGGTATTCTTCTACCAGCTGAGTTCCCTCATTCGGACATCCATGGTTTATCGGATATTTGCTCCTACCCATGGCTTTTCGCAGCTTATCACGTCCTTCATCGGCTCTTGGTGCCAAGGCATTCACCCTACGCTCTTAGTAGCTTAACCTCTGAATCTTTCGATTCTGGTTAATTGTCCATCATTGTTTAGTTTTGCAACTTTACAACTTTGTTTGGTTCAATTGTGCATACTTTCGTATGCTAGTTTACCTTAATTTCATCAATATTTATCTATATATTTTTCAATGTACTAACTATGAATTTGTAATTCACAGTGCTTATAAATTATAATTTAAACTTAACTGTTTGTCAAGCTTATTTTATAATTTTTTACTGATAAAAATATCAGCATGGTGGAGGTAAGGAGAGTCGAACTCCTGACCTCCTGCTTGCAAGGCAGGCGCTCTAGCCAAACTGAGCTATACCCCCATCTTGGTTCGTTAATATTAATATCAGTAATAAATCAATGTACTAATTAAAGTACATTGAAAAATAAACAATATCCTTTTTTGAACTTCTTGTTTCTCCTTAGAAAGGAGGTGATCCAGCCGCACCTTCCGATACGGCTACCTTGTTACGACTTCACCCCAATCATTGATTCTACCTTCGACTGCTGCTCCTATATGTTAGCTCACAGGCTTCGGGTATTCCCAACTCTCATGGTGTGACGGGCGGTGTGTACAAGGCCCGGGAACGTATTCACGGCAGTATGCTGACCTGCCATTACTAGCAATTCCGGCTTCATGAAGGCGAATTTCAGCCTTCAATCCGAACTGAGACTGCTTTTTGGGTTTTGCTTACTATCACTAGTTCGCTTCCCTCTGTTACAGCCATTGTAGTACGTGTGTAGCCCAGGACATAAAGGGCATGATGATTTGACGTCGTCCCCACCTTCCTCCGATTTATCACCGGCAGTCTCTCTAGAGTTCCCACCATTATGTGCTGGCAACTAGAAACAGGGGTTGCGCTCGTTGCGGGACTTAACCCAACATCTCACGACACGAGCTGACGACAACCATGCACCACCTGTATACAGTCTCCGAAGAGCTATACTATCTCTAATATATTCCTGTATATGTCAAGCCCTGGTAAGGTTCTTCGCGTTGCTTCGAATTAAACCACATACTCCACTGCTTGTGCGGGCCCCCGTCAATTCCTTTGAGTTTCAACCTTGCGGCCGTACTCCCCAGGTGGAATACTTATTGCGTTTGCGACGGCACAGATTACATGATATAACCTACACCTAGTATTCATCGTTTACGGTGTGGACTACCAGGGTATCTAATCCTGTTTGCTCCCCACACTTTCGTGCCTCAACGTCAGTTATTGTCCAG
Organism: Lachnospiraceae bacterium; assembly: GCA_963621995.1. GTDB lineage: Bacteria > Bacillota > Clostridia > TANB77 > CAG-508 > UMGS1663. Next base: position 8,504 of record CAVFFZ010000035.1, on the reverse strand, counting down.
AAAGCCGCCTTCGCCACTGGTGTTCCTCCTAATATCTACGCATTTCACCGCTACACTAGGAATTCCGCTTTCCTCTCCAACACTCAAGAAATCCAGTTTTAGTTGCAGTTCCTCAGTTAAGCCGAGGGATTTCACAACTAACTTAAATTCCCGTCTACGCACCCTTTACACCCAATAAATCCGGATAACGCTTGCTCCCTACGTATTACCGCGGCTGCTGGCACGTAGTTAGCCGGAGCTTCCTCCTTAGGTACTGTCCTTTCTCTTCCCTAACGACAATAGTTTACAATCCGAAGACCTTCGTCCTATACGCGGCGTCACTGCGTCAGAGTTTCCTCCATTGCGCAATATTCCCGACTGCTGCCTCCCGTAGGAGTCTGGGCCGTATCTCAGTCCCAATGTGGCCGTTCAACCTCTCAGTCCGGCTACTGATCGTTGACTTGGTAGGCCGTTGCCCCACCAACTATCTAATCAGACGCGAGTCCATCTATTAGCGGATTACTCCTTTCCCACTAGTACCATGTGGTACCTATGGCATATGCGGTATTAGCAATGATTTCTCACTGTTATTCCCCTCTAATAGGTAGGTTGCTCACGCGTTACTCACCAGTCCGCCACTAAAGCCATTGTTGTAAGTCAATTTCCACTTTCTTCGAACAAGTTCTCTGTCCATTTCAAAATCATTACAACGACTTCCGTTCGACTTGCATGTCTTATGTGCGCCGCCAGCGTTTATCCTGAGCCAGGATCAAACTCTCAAATTAAATTCAAATAATAAACTTCGTTCTGCTTCGTCAAACTTCAGTAAAATTTTCTCGGTATACAAACGTATAGTCTCTAAATTTTTCTTTCGTTTTCCTTGTGTAACTTGTTTTTTCTTTGAATTGATTTATGATTTCACTTTATTAAAATCTTTTTTTGAGTTTTAAAGCTCTAAATAAATTTTGGTTTTGTTTGTTTTTTGGTAGTACTATTTACTACCGCTTGGTTTCTTCAAAGGTTTGTTTATTGTTTACTTTTCAATGTACTTCTACGATTTTTTGTCGTGTAACATTCTGTATTGTACTACTTTTAAAAACATATGTCAATACTTTTTTTAAAGTTTTTTTATTTTTTTAAAAAAGTGCAAAATAATAAACTAGTAATCTTATTTTGTTCAATTTTTTCTGTTCGTTACTAATTTAATATACTTTAAATATATATGTTTTTCTTAAGTTATTTAGTACTTAATTATAATAACACATCTTAATATTAAAGTCAACATATTTTTTAAAAAATTTGTCGTTTTTTTTATTTTTTTGTTTTAATTGCTTTTATTTCTCGTTACAATATTTATATTAGCATAAATATTACTTTAAATCAATAGTTTTTTAGCGGTAATTTGTGCCAATTATATTTGGTTAGTTGAAAAAGTAATTTCTATTCGATTAAAGTACAATATAAATATTTGTTATCAGCATATTTGTATCTATTTGTAATTGAATTTTTTTTACAATTGCATCCATTGTATATTTGTAATAATCTGATGTAACAAATCTTACATGATTTGATACTTTTTTACAAAAGCTTCATATTTTCGTAGGATTTTAACAAATCCAGCTACCTTTTTATATTTTCTAATCTTCCCTATATTAGTAAACATAATTTATTGTGGTTTTTCCTTCTATTTTACCATTATTTCTGTTTTTATCTTTTTTTCTTGACTTTTGTTTTTGCTATGGTTATAATCAATTTAAATCAAAAGAAAGGATTCAAATTATGGTCGATAATACCACGAATTTAGAATTAAATAAAGAACTTAATAATGCTAATATTCAAGGTTTTGAAAATTCAGATATTAAAAAACATTGTTCTGATACTGAAGTTTCAAATGCTTATAATATAAATTCAGAAGTGGCAAACTTTGAGCCTGTTAGTTCTTCAGAAGAACAACATCATTTTGGCAGTCAACATATTACAAGTGTACAAAGTATTTCAAACAATGCAGATATAACAGAAACTCAAAGTTTCTCAACATCTAACTCTTCTGATGTTAAAACTGAAACAGTTTCTTCTGATAATCCAGAAAATCCTGTTAATTGTTTGTCTTTAACTGTTAGAAAAGATTATAATCTTTCTGTTGTAAAGTACGTACTAGTTAGGACTTGGAAAACAACTTGGAGAGTTGCACTTAGTATATTTTTACTTAACTTTTTATCCTTTTTCTTTTAATATAATTTGTTAGAATATTTGAAAATTATCATGTTTTTCAAATATTCTATTTTTTTATACTGAAAAATTCAGCATACTTTCCAATTAATTTGAATTTTATATAATAGAAAAGTCAGTACAGCTTTATTATATAAACAAAAATAAATACCTATAGCTAAACTATTCTTAACTATAGATATTCATTATTTTTTATTATATGTTATTATTTTATGTTCTCATTATTTTCTTTTGTATGAATTCAGCAACCCTATTTATAAAATTCACCACAGCATTCTTATACACAACCATCAAGCTGTTTTTGTTCTTATTTTTGTTTATTTCCATATATTTTTTTATGTATTTACTATTCATTTCTTTCTTAAATTGTGTAAAGTTGTCCTCCTCGGCAGATGTACCAAAAAGTTTTCCTATTATTTGTTCATAGTTTTCCATCTTGTCTACTTGTTCATCTACTTCTGCTGTTGTAGTAAGTGCTTTGTACATTTTTTCAAAATATGTTGTGTATATCAATTCTTGTGTTTGCATATATATTTTTATTATTTTCTCTTCGTTTCTGTCTTCTCTATTATTTTTCTCAAGTATATCATCAAATTTTCTTACAATTCTTTCTGTGTTTTCTTCAAATGTATTGTATAATTTTTCTTCAAATATGTCGTTACTTCCTATACAACTATTTATGGCCTCTTTATCTCCCATAAGGTACATCATTTGTCCTATTAAACTTGTCATGTATTTATAATGATTTTCACTATTGGTGCAAATAGATATTTTTTCATTGTTTATTCTATGATTTTTGTATCCGAGTGCCTTTGCAGTAATATACTGCACAATAGCTTCGTTTATGCCAAGTCCGAATATTTTGAATCCTCTAAATTGACACACACCCGCTCTATCATCCTGCTTTTTTATTTTATTGAAGTTTTGCAAATAATGTATATTTTCGTGTATTATATAAGAATCTATTTCCGATATATCTTTTTCTTCATCAATATATACGGTATTGTTTTTATAGTAATAAAATGCTCCTTTAAATTTTTTATCGATTTTGGCATAGTACATATTACAATTAAAAATACGCATATATAGCTCGTTATAGCTGTTTGCAAGTTCGTTTACATTTGTTGCTAATTTATCGGCTATGTTTTTCGATATATAGTTTCTTTCTTCTATATTCAGTTGCCTCGTTGGAATTATTCCAATTTTTTCTAGTTCCTTTGGTATATTCATATAACTCTCCGTTTATATTAATTTTTCTTTTGATAGTTTTATTATATTATTAGCAATTTTTGTTGTCAAGAGTACAATTTCAGTAGATAGTGTCAATATTTTTCGGGAAATTAGTTTAAAAAATATAAAAAAAAATAAAAACGACATGCATTTTTAAGGCGTGTCAAAAAAACGTAACACAGTCAGCAATTATGTTACAGGCTTTTTACTCTTTAAAAGCTGTCAAATTCAGGATATTACTTTAAATGAATAATTTTTTAGTGGTAATTTGCGCCAATTATATTTTTATATAAGTTTCTTTTTTAGCTATTGTTTATATAGTTATGCAATTGATATGTAATTTATATTTCTACTAATATAACATCGTCACCTATACATTTTATATGTTGCCATGGAATAACAATATCATTTGCACTTGAAAACATATTTAATAACTTGTTATTTCCTGGAACTATTATAGATGTCGTTGTTGCAAAATTGATGGCATTTCTCTTTTATGGAACAATCATATGTGTCATTGTTCTTTGATTGATAATCTTGGTAACTAAGAATATATTCTTGTCTCGCTTTTTTATTTAAGTTTCCTTCTAATGTAATTGGTTCTCCTATTTTAAAATACACTTCTAATTTTATATGTTTTCTATTATTATCTACTTTAGATACATATATTTTATCTACTAATAATTTAATTAAATCTTCAATATTTTCTTCTATTCTAATCTCTTTTTCTAAAGTCTTTTTTATTTGTTTCATATTATCTTCTAATGAAGTAATATTTTCTTTTTCTTCATTTAAAGATTTTATTTGTTTATTATAGTTTTCCATTTCTTTATTTAATGTTTCATTTCTTTTGTAAAATTCTTCATTAGAAATATAGTTTTGAATTGTGAGTTCCAATAATTTATCTTTTTTATTGTTCGTTTCTTTTATTTTATCTTCTATTTTAGATATTTCTTTTTCTATATCTTTTGCTTTATTGTATTTTTTGTATTTTTCAAGCAAATCTGCTATTATTTCTTCTTTATTTGATAAGAATTTATTTAGCACTACTTTTAATATCTCTATTAATTCTTTTTCTTCTATAATTGGACTTTCGCATCCTTTTAATCCATGTGTAATATACCTACTACATGCCCAAGCCGGTTTATTAGACCTTTTAGCTCCCGATATTCTATTAAATCCTGGCATGTGTTCTTCTTCATGCTCTTTACAGAAAATCAATCCACTAAATGTATATCTATTTTTAAAAACATCTTTGTTTTCCACTTTATTTAAACAACTTGTTGATTTCTTTTCTAATATATTGTTACATTTGTCCCACAGTTCTTCTGATACAATCGCTGGTATGTTTTCTTTACATTCAAATACTTGCCATTCTTCTTTTGGCATTTTTTGTGCTTTGTGTAGTTTATAATCTACTACTTTTACAGTTCCAGTTCTATAATACCCTTTGTATTTTGGATTTCTTACAATTCTTCTTAATGTTTGTGATGATATTGGATTTCCATTTTTGCCTACATATCCTTTTTGTTTAAAATATTCTGCTATTTTATAAAATCCTATTTCTCCGTGTAGCATATATTTCAAATAATTCTTTTATCATTTTTGCTTCTTCTTCATGTATTACTAATTTTGTTTTGTCTTTTCTGTATCCAAATATGTTGTTATTTCCGAAGCACTCTCTTTTTTTCAATTGATCTCTTAAATCCAAATTTTACTCTTTCTGATAATTTTCTTACTTCATCTTGTGCTACACTTGCCATAATTGTTAATCTTAATTCTGAGTCTGGCATAATTGTATTGATATTGTCAGATTCAAAATATACTCCTACCTGATTTTTTAATAATTCTTGGGTATAAGAGATACTATCTAAAGTATTTCTCGCAAAACGAGTTACCTCTTTTGTTAATATCAAATCGAATTTTCCTTTTTTACTATCTGCTATCATTTTTTTAAATGAATCTCTTTTATCTACACTTGTACCACTTATACCCTCATCTACATATCCATCTACATATGTCCAATTAGAGATTTTTCTTATATGGTTTTCAAAATAAAAAACTTGATTATTTAATGAATTTAATTGCTCATCTTTTTCGCTTGATACTCTTGCATAGTATGTTACTTTTAATGGTAAGTCATATATACTTTTTCCACTACTTATTTCTTTTCTCATATTATATAAATCCATATCTTTTATCTCCTTCCTTTTTTACAAACTTTTCTTCTTGCCGATTTGAGTTTCCGAATATAATGAGGAAATCTCAAAGGCAATAGCGATTATAGCCACTTAAAGAATAGAAAATAAAATTTTCTATTCTTTAAGTATCTTTATAGGCACTATTATTATATAATTATTCTTTTTATATTTCTACAGTTTGAAAGAGAATTAGTATATTGCTAGGCAAAATTTAGTGAAAAAACGTAGGCGTGCTTTTTGCACGTTGAGGCTTTTTCATCTAAATTTTAACAACGCAAGATGCTGATTATCTTTCAAACTTTTTCTTTTTCCTTCATTATCTCTCGCAACAATTCATCTTGCACATTTTCATATATTTCTCTATCTATCACTTTATCTTGAAACAATTTTCTATTTAGTATCATTTCAATCTCTAACTTTATTTGTTTATTGGATACAATTTGCTTTTCATTCATAGCTGTCACCTCTTGTTTCAATAAATATTCAAAGTTAGATTAATGTATGCTATTAATTTATCTCCTCCCTTCCTATAATTTTAGACATACTAAAAAGCAAGCAATTTACTTTGTAAACACTTGCTTTTAGTTGATTTTTTGGAACAGTATTTTGATTACGACTATACTAAGTATCTTTTTGACATTTCAATTGAATGTTGCCATTGCAAATGTCTTAAATACTCTAGCTCGTAATCTTCTTTTCCTTTCAATTTTTCTGTTCTTAACTTTCTGTTTGTTTTCTTTCTCTTAAGATATTCTTGATATTTAATCTTACTTCTTATTTCCTTCTCTTCTTCACTCATATATATTTCATCTATATTTTGTGATATTTTTCCAAAATCTATATCTCCTCTTGTAACATCTGCAAAAGCTCTCAATATATCTTCTTTAGAAAATTCTGGATTTTCCTTTAATTGCATAAACTTTTCATAAAAATCTTTAAAATTACTTTTGATAAATCCATTAGCAAATTGGCTGTATGCTTGTTCTAATTCTCTATCTCCTGCACAGCATTTCCACAATATATTTCTGCACAAATTCATTTTTGCTTTGTCTGTCATTGGCTCAAGTCCATGTTCTGCTCTATATTTACTAATATCTCTTTCTATTAAAGGTAAACCTCTTTCATCTGCTACCTTTTTTGCCCTTTCATAATCTCTTGCAAGTTCATGTTCTCCATAACTTATGTAATAAACTCCTTCAATTTCAAATTCATCTACAACAAGCTCTGAATAAATAGGTATTGTTTCATAATTTAACATTTCCCCATTTTCTTCAATAGTTTGCTGTATGCAAATATCTTCTATTTCTTGTGGTAACATAAGAGGTGGTCTAATATTAAATAGATTTTCTTCATCATCTCTTGTATTAAGTGTATATGTATCTCTATAACTTGCACAAACAATATGTTTTGGTTTTATTATTAGTCCATAATCAGAATTGCCATATCTTCCCATTGCATTATTAGTCATAAGTGATGTAGACATATATTTGTTTCTAAAATCGCCCTCTAATTCTCCTTTTGTTAAATTATGAATAACCCACCTATATTGACTATTTGGGGCATCATCTATATCTGTCAAATAATCATTCCATATATTTGTAGCATGTCCATTATATAATTCTATTCTTTCTTGAATACCTTGAATATCTGTTTTTTCTGCACTTAATAAAGTTCTCAATTCTTCATGTATTCTTTGTAATTCTTCTTTTGCCTCTGGTTGTAATTCAATTTGATATTTTTTTATTCCATCAATAGAATTTATTACTGTTTGTGCAATATTCCTTAAATCTCTACACCCATAATATTTATTGTCTAACCCTCTTAATTCAAAAGCAATTTGCATATTATAATAAATATCATCTAATTCCATTTCGTTATATACACCATCATAAAATCCATATTCTTCTAAATGTTCTGGTTTAGGAATTTTATCATATCTAGCAAATGCTTCTTCAATTTCTTCTCTAAATTCACTATCTTCCTCTGGTTCTAGCATAGTTCTAGTTCTATGTGCATCATTCATAATTTCTGTAAAAACTTTTCTAGCTAATTCTTCTGTTAATTGTCCACTTTGTTCTAATAGTTCTATATCTTGCTCATAACCGTAAAGTCCTGTTTCTTGTTTTATAAACTTTTGTATTCTTTTTTTATTTTTTTCATCTAATGTTATTGTTTCCATTAAAAAATTCCTTTTTATATCTTTATACTACAATTTAATTTTATCATATTAATAAAAATTATAAAACATTTTTTATATATTTTTTAATTCTTTTATTCAATGATAATCAATTCTAAACCACAAATTACTCTCTGAATGATATTCATTTGTTTCATTTATTTATACAATTTCATCTTCTATACCTGTTCCTTCATATTTTCTCTAATAATTCATTTATTTTTTCTCTACTTAAACTATTATAATCACATTTAGGTACATATTTTTTTATAATACTTTCATACTCTTCTAGTCCAAATATGTATATGTTTTTACAATTATCATTTTCATTTTAGTAATTTCATCTGCTGATATTACAGAAACTTCAATATGTGGTTTGTCTGAATAATATCCTTGTACCATATAACAAGAGCAATAGATATTGTCATCTTTAATCACTTTTCCATGTATTAGTCCATCTTGAATTGGTTTTACATTTTTATTGTCTGCATCCCATATCTTTCCATCATCGTATATTTTTATAATTGTCATTGTAAATTTATCATAAAATAATCCTTCATATTTTCTTGTTATTCTTGCTATATTACTCGTAATTCTTTTTTGTGTATAATTTGTTCCCTTTTTTATTGGTGGAATTTTTTCTGGTATATGTATTTTCAATATCTCATTTTCAACTTTAGCTTTATAGT
>CAVFFZ010000034.1:0-11813 GCA_963621995.1 Lachnospiraceae bacterium | reverse complement strand
TTTTAATAGCTATTAGCAGTTATTTTATATATAAACAATTAAAAGAAGAAAATGAACAAGAATTGATTTTTGATGATTTATGTAAAATTATACAAGAAGATGAAAAAAATCAAGCAGAAAGAAATTTCGTAACAAATAATGATATAAATTTAAACGATATTTATAATCAAAATAATGATCTGGTTGGATGGTTAAAAATAGATGATACTAATATTAACTATCCTGTAATGCAAACAAAGAATAATGAAGAATATTATTTAAGAAAAAATTTCTATAAGAAATATTCAAGTTATGGAACTCCATTTATATCCGCATCTTATAATAAAGACTCAAGTGAAAATATGATTATATATGGACACCATATGAATAATATGAAAATGTTTGGAGTACTTGAAAAATACAAGAGTGTAGATTTTTATAATAAGCATAAAATAATTAAATTTTATACATTAAATAATACTCAAGAATATGAAATATTTTCAGTGTTCAAAACAACTTTATATCAAGAAAATTCATTCAAGTATTATCAGAATATAGAGTTAGATACAGAAGCGGGTTATAAGAATTTTATTAATAATTGTATAAGTCGTTCTTTTTATAATACGGGAATTAAACCTGAATACAAAAATAAACTATTAACATTATCTACTTGTGAGTATTCAGCTAAAAATAGTAGGTTAGTTGTAGTAGGTGTTTTAAAAGAAAATTTATAATGATTGGAGGTGCAAATCAATGTCAAAAATAAAAGAAAAAGTTAGAGGTAGTGTAAAGACACTAGATAAATCTGTAAATACAGTAAATAACATTAAAGGTAACATTATTTCATCAAAGGATAAACTTGAAAATACATATACTCCAATTGAAGAAGAAAACGAAGTAGAATATGCTTCAAATAAGATAAATAATGTCGCAAATATTACTACTAGAAAAGGAATAACAAAACTTGATGAAGCAGGACAAAAATCAGTTAGAGAAACTAAACAAAATATTCAAAAGGGCATAGATAAAACAAAATATATAAAAAATCAAATTATTAAAAGTAAACAAAAACATCTAGCTGAAAATAGAATAAAACAAACTACCCAACATGTATCAGAAAAAACGAGTAACAAATTTTTAAAATCATCTGCTAAAACAAGTGGAAAGTATATAAAAAATTCGATTAAAACAGGAGAAAAAGCCATCAAAACATCAGAAAATATTGTTAAATCCACACAAAAAACGGCTAAGGCTACTCAAAAATTGACTAAAATAATAAAAGAAACAGCTAAGTCAAGTGCTAAAGCAACAAAGGAAACAGTAAAAGCAGTTATTAAAACAATAAAATTGATGATTATAGCATTAAAAAGCTTATTATATTTGTTAATAGCTGGTGGTTGGATTTCTGTTGTTATAATTATAATTGTTTGTATGATTGGTTTTTTAGTAAATTCAGTATTTGGAATATTTTTCTTAAATGAATATGATGAGAATTCAAAAAGTATGGTACAAGTAATATCAGAATTGAATACAGAATTTATAAATAAAATAACAACAATACAACAGGAAAATTCATATGAAGAATATGATATTGAAGGTAGTAGAGCTGAATGGAAAGATATTTTAGCAGTATATGTTGCAAAATACAGTAATGGGAATTATCAAACAGAAATGATGTCACTAAATGAAGAAAAGATAGAAGAAATTAAAAGAATATTTTGGGAAATGAATGAAGTTTCTTTTACAAAAGAAGAAACAACAGAACAAAAAACAATAATTCATCTAACATGGACCGAACATACTACAATAACACATACTAAATTACATATAAAAATAAATCATAAAACAGCACAAGAAATGGCAGATACTTATAATTTTAGTGATAGCCAAAGAGAACAAATGAACGAATTATTAAAAGATGAGTATACATCCATGTGGTCTACAGTTATTTATGGCTCAAATGGAAATAGTGATATAGTATCAGTTGCACAAAGTCAGTTAGGAAATGTTGGTGGACAACCTTATTGGTCGTGGTATGGCTTTAATTCAAGAGTTGAATGGTGTGCAACTTTTGTATCGTGGTGTGCTAATCAATGTGACTATATAGAAAATGGAATTATCCCCAAATTTGCATCATGTGAATCAGAAGGAGTTGCATGGTTTCAAGCCTGTGGTTTATGGCAAAATGGTGGTTATACACCCAAACCAGGAGATATTATATTCTTTGATTGGGCTGATAAACACGATGCAATTGCTGATCATGTTGGTATTGTTAAATGTGTCGAAAATGGTCGAGTTTACACAATAGAAGGAAATTCTAATGATAGTTGTTGTGAGAAAAATTATGATTTAAATAGTAATGAAATAAGGGGATACGGAACTCCTATGTATTAAAAAAGAAAAATACCAGGTTAGGTAGATAACAAACCTGGTATAATTTATTATTTATTTACTTTATCTTTAAGAGCTTTTCCAGCTTTAAAAGCAGGAGTTGTAGCAGCATCAATTTTTATTTCTTCTCCAGTTTGAGGATTTCTACCAGTTCTTGCTGCTCTTTCTCTTGTTTCAAAAGTACCAAATCCAACTAATTGAATTTTTCCTTTGTTTGCTAATTCATTAGAAACAACATTAACAAAAGAATTTAATACAGATTCAACATCTTTCTTTGTTAAGTTTGTATCTTTAGCCATTGCATCAACTAATTCTGCTTTATTCATTATTTAACACCTCGCTTTCAATACAAAAATTATTATCTTAAGTTGTTAACAATGATATATCAAAATAGTAAAATAAAGTCAATAAAAATTAATAAATTTCTTGAAATATCAACATTTTTTTATTTAATATGTTATAATAGTTTTGCGATTAATATTTGAGTAAAAAAGAAGTCAAAATGTGTAAACTAATGAATTGCTTATTGCATTTAAAGAATAAAAACGAATTGAGGGAAGAATAATGATTAAAGTAATGTTTGTATGTTTAGGGAATATATGTCGTTCTCCAATGGCAGAATTTATATTTAAAGATATAGTAAAAAAACAAGGATTAGAAAATAAATTTTTAATAAAATCATCTGCAACAAGTTATGAAGAAGTTGGAAATGATATGTATGAATATGCAAAAGAGAAATTAGACCAAAAAGGTGTTGGACATTCAAAAAGAAAAGCTACAAGATTAACAACAGATGATTACAATAAATATGATTTTATAATAGGTATGGAAGAAACTAATATAAGAAATATAAAAAGAATTATTGGAGAAGATACTGAAAATAAAATATATAAATTATTGGATTTTACAAGTACTTCAAGAGATATTGCTGACCCTTGGTATACTGGTAATTTTGAACTAACATATAATGATATCGTTGAAGGATGTAATGGATTTTTACAATACTTAAAGAATAAGGAAATGATATAAATATTAATAAACTAAATCTGTAAATAAGTAAATGTATACATCTTGAATGATGTATATATTTTTTTGTTTTATTCACGAACAATTGTTTACAAGTATAAAAATAAATGATATAATGCAAATTAAATAATGTAAATAGGAGGTGGAATATGCAAGAACAAAATATATATGTAGCAATAGATTTAAAAAGTTTTTATGCTTCAGTAGAATGTCGAGAAAGAGGATTAGACCCTCTAACAACTAATCTAGTAGTAGCAGACAGTAGTAGAACAGAAAAAACAATTTGTCTTGCTGTAAGTCCATCTCTAAAACAATATGGAATACCAGGAAGAGCAAGGCTATTTGAGGTAGTTCAAAAAGTAAGAGAAATAAATACAAATAGAAAATACAATGCACCTGGACATATTTTAAACGGAAAGTCATATGAAGATAGTGAACTAAAAAGACATCCAGAATATGAAGTAGACTATATTATAGCACCACCTCAAATGAAAAAATATATGAAGTATAGCACTAATATATATAATGTTTATCTAAAATATTTTTCTCCAGATGATATATATGTTTATTCCATAGATGAGGTTTTTATTGATGTAACACATTATTTAAAAACCTATCAAATGAAAGCAAGTCAATTAGCCACAAAAGTTATACATGATATATATAAACAAACTGGAATTACGGCAACTTGTGGAGTCGGAACGAATTTATATCTTGCAAAAGTTGCCATGGACATAGTGGCAAAACATGCAACAGCAAATAAATATGGAGTAAGAATAGCCTGTTTAGATGAACAAATGTATAAAAAACAATTATGGGCTCATAAACCACTCACAGACTTTTGGAGAGTCGGAAAAGGTTATGCTAAAAAGCTAGAAGCAAATGGAATGCAAACAATGGGAGATGTTGCTAGATGTTCAATTTATAATGAAGATAAATTATTTAAGCTATTTGGAATAAATGCAGAATTATTAATTGATCATGCATGGGGAGTAGAGCCCTGTACTATGGAAAATATAAAATCATATGTACCAACCACAAATAGTATAAGTTCAGGTCAAGTTCTACATTGTCCATACAATTACGAAAAAACAAAATTGATAGTTAAAGAAATGACAGAATTATTGGTACTTGATTTAGTAGATAAACATGTAGTTACAAATCAAATTGTATTAGATGTTGGATATGATATAGAAAGTCTATCAAATAAAAATACTGATTACAAAGGAGAAATAACAATTGATAGATATGGCAGAAGTGTTCCAAAACATGCACATGGCACAATAAATTTAGACCATAAGACCTCGTCAAACAAACTCATTGGAGAAGCAGTTATTAATTTATATGATAGAATAATTGATAAGCGTTTATTAACACGAAGAATTAATATAACTGCAAATAATGTAATTAGTGAAGAACAAGCTGAAAAAGAAAATAAATTTGAACAAATTGATTTATTTACTGATTATTCAGAAGTAGAAAGAAAAAATGAAAAAGAAAAGAAAGAACGAAAACTTCAAAGATCTATACTAGATATAAAGAAAAAATATGGTAAAAATGCAATTCTTAAAGGAATGAATTTTGAAGATGGAGGGACAACAATAGAAAGAAATGAACAAGTAGGAGGTCATAAAGGCTAATGGGAAAATATGATGATATTATAAATTTAAAAAGACCTGCATCAAAGCATCCAAAAATGAGTTTATATCAAAGATCTGCACAGTTTGCACCTTATTCAGCTCTTACAGGATATGAGGGACAAGTTAAGGAAACAGCAAGACTAACTGATAGAAGAATTGAATTAGATGAGGAACTTAAAGTTATACTGGATATGAAAATACAAGTTATTCAGGAATTAATTTCAAATAAACCTGAATTAGAAGTAACATATTTTATTCCAGATGGAAAAAAGGATGGTGGAAGATATGAAACCATTTTAGATAATATAAATAAAATTGATATTTACAAACAACAAATGGTAATGCAAAATGGTGCAATAATTGATATTAAAGAAATTATTGATATTAATAGTGATATTTTTAAAAATATAAAATTTGAATAAAAAAAGAACTAGAGCAGAATTGAATCACAAGGATAAATATATTTGTGTTTCATTTTTAAGCTAGTTCTTTATTTAAATATTATCAATAAAATCAGAAACTAAATCTTCAAGTTTAACATTAAAAACTTTAGCAAAACCACATAATTCATAATCAACAACAGTTCTTTTTCCAGTTTCAATTTTATAAATCTCTTGTTTATGAATATCAATTCCGTGAAGCATAAGCTTGTCTGATAAACCTTGATATGAATAATTATTTAATTCACGATAGTATCTAATCTTATCCTTAACAATATTAAGACTATTTCCGATATTTGTATTTCTTTTACTCATATTGAAAACTCCTTTTTTACTTATTTTTCCACATTGCATTGATTTTATAATATAATTTTGATAGAATATAACCTACAGAGGTTATATATTGCTTATGTTACAAATTTCGACAAATTTTTAAAATACAATTGTTATAAAAATGAATAAGAAAGAGATCAAAAAATGGAAAAAATAAAAGTAATAATTGCAGATGATATACAAGCTATTGTAGAAAGTAATAAACGAATTGTTACATCAGTTGATAATGTTGAGGTTATTGGGACTGCATACAATGGTCAAGATGAGTACGATATGATAATAAACTTACAACCAGATCTTGTTATAACCGACAATCAGATGCCAATAATGAATGGAATAGATGTTATAAAAAATATTGTTAATTCTGATATTTCTAAAAAACCTTCATTTGTTCTAGTTACAGGAGATACAGGAGGAGTATTTAGACAAGCTTATAATTTGGGAGTATTTAGGGTTATAAGTAAAATGTCTTCTCAATCAGAGTTGAAGTATACTATTGAAGAGTTTTTGAGCTTACAAAATGTGCGTCAAGATGAGAATGATAATGTACATCCAAAAAAACATTTTAAACTTTTTGGAAATAGAAAACATAAAATCAAAAAAGGAAAAAATTTTTTTATTAAATAGATATTAATATATCAAAGAAAACTATTGCTAGTATAAAAAACACTCGATGTTATGTAGAGAACCACTTGATTGGAATTAAGAAAAAATATAAAATTAACAATATAGAACAAAAGGGAGGAATAAAAAATGAACGAAAAAAAGAAAATTGATGTTGTTGTATATAAAATAACAGCAGAAGAAAAGCAAAAGATAAAAGATATGTTTGATAAAATGAATTTGGAATGTGAATTTAAACAAGCATTAGACGAAAACGGAAATGTTTGTAAAGATGGACAAGTTAGTTTTATGAAAATGCCAGAAGATAATGAAGATCCAAACAATGAAATATTTGATAAATTATTTGGACAAGAAATTACTGGAAATGATTTTGTTGTTGGAGATGAATGTTTTGCTGATCTAAGTGATATAGAAAAATACTTAAAGAAAAAGAATATTGTATAGTTATTTAAAAAGAGTATACAAGTAAATATGAACTCTTATAAAATTAATTTTTTAAGAAAAAAAGTAAAAAGTTGCGAATGTTTGTAAGATTTTCATAAAAGTCTTGCGAATATTTGCTTTTTTATTCTTTTTTAGAGGAAATTGTGGATATTTTTGACAATATATGATAAAATGTTAGCATATTTGATAATTATAGTTAGGAGTAAGAGTATGGAAGATTATAGTGCAAAATTAACAGCAGAGCCTTTCTTATATAATGAAACAAAAACAATTGCAAAATTTTTGCTTGATGGAGAAGAAGAAGAAAAGCTTCGAAAAAGAAATATAGAAGAAAATTTAATAAAATATAAATCACCCAAAAGCATTGTAAGAGTAAATTCTCCAATATTTAGAAGACTAGATGCAATGGATAAAGAAATGCTTGAAGATTTTGTATATTCTGATATAGAAAATAGCAAACACATACTTTTATACGCAATAATGAAAACAGATAAACTTGTAAGAGATTTTATAATGGAAGTTTATAAAGATAAATTGATGATGAGAAAAGACTATATAGAAAAGTTTGATATAGATAATTGGTACGAAGAAAAATGTATATTAAGTAATACCCTAAAAGAGAGAAGTGAAACAACATCAGCAAAATTAAAACAAGTAATAATGAAAATTATGCAAGACTCTGGATTAGTGATAAAAGAAAAAACAAGATTTAAAATTGTAAGACCATTATTAAAAGAAAAATATATAAGTATGTTAGATAAAAATGGGGACTTAGAATATGCAAAAGCAATAGGGGGGATATTATGAAAAGTATAAATGCAAGATTAGATGAAATGACAAAGAAGTTAAGTAGTAAAGATTTATTTGAATCCAATGGACTTGGTAATGAAATAAATTTTCATGTATTTGATTATGATCCTGAAGACGAATATATTGTTAGAGAATATCTTGAAAATTACTTGTTAAAGAAAGAAAAGTTGAATATAAAAGTATTTGATATATATGACATAATAATAGATATTTTAAAAGAAAAAGGATTCTTAGAAAAAGTATTTGCATTTGAAAAAAATAAAGGAACAAAATATATAAATGAAATAATATCAAAAACATTAGGCATAGGCTCTAACAATGATTTGATTATGAAAAAAATTAGGGAAGAAGTACAACCTGATCAAATAATACTAATAACAGGAATAGGTAAATGTTATGGAATTGTGAGAGGCCATACAATTTTAAATAATTTACATAGTGTTATAACAAATAATCCGTTGATAATGTTTTATCCAGGTAGTTATGATGGACAAAGCTTCAAACTATTCAATAGATTAGAAAATGATAATTATTATAGAGCATTCCAATTTGTAGGAAGAAAATAGGGGGAATAATGAAATGGAAAATTTAAAAAGAATTTATGCAAAAGACATAGACAGAGAAATACAAGGAGTTATAAAAGTAGATGATGAAAGCTATATAAGTCAAGAATTAGAAGAATATGTAGTAACAGATGAATTACTAAAGCACTTCAACAGCTTTTTTGAAGCATATAATGCTGGCATAAACTCTAATACAGAAAAAATGGGAGTTTGGATTTCAGGTTTCTTTGGTAGTGGTAAATCACACTTCTTAAAAATTATTTCTTATCTATTAGAAAATAAAGTTGTAAATGGCAAACCAGCTGTTGATTATTTTGATGATAAAATTCAAGATAAAATGTTACTTGCAGATATAAAAAGAGCTGGAAGTATTCCTACAGATGTTATTTTATTTAATATTGATTCTAAAACAGAAAACACAAATGGAATGAAAGATAAAATATTAGATGTATTTGAAAAAGTATTTAATGAGAAAATGGGATTATCAATAACTCCTTTCGTAGCTGAAATTGAAAGATTTATAATTAGTCAAGGAAAATACGAAGAATTTAAAGAAGAATTTAAAAATATTTGTGGACAACCTTGGGAAGAGATGAGAGATGGTATTCAATTCGTTCAAGACGAATTTAGTAAAGCATATTCTAATGTACTTGGAAAAACAATAGAAGAAGCAAATGAAGTAATTGATAGAACAGAAAAAAATTATTCTTTATCAGTTGAAAAATTTGCAGAAAGAGTAAGAGATTATATAAAATCAAAAGAAAATAATCATCATGTAATATTCCTAGTTGATGAAATAGGACAATATATTGGAGATGACAGATCTTTAATGTTAAATTTACAGACAATAGTTGAAGATTTAGGACTAGAATGTGGTGGGAAAGCATGGGTTATAGTAACTAGCCAAGAAGCTATTGATGATGTTGTAAAAGTACAAGGAAATGATTTTTCTAAAATTCAAGGAAGATTTGATACAAAGTTATCTTTATCATCATCTGATATCGACGAAGTTATTAAAAAGAGAATTTTAGGAAAAACAGAAGAAGCAGAGAAGAGCCTTGAATTAATATATGAAAAAGAAGAATCAATAATAAGAAATTTATTGACATTCAAAAATGCATCATACCAAAAAGTATATGAAGATGCAAAAGATTTTGCTGATACATATCCGTTTATTCCATATCAATTTAAACTATTACAAGATGTATTTACAGATATAAGAAAGCATGGATATGCAGGAAAGCACTTATCAAGTGGAGAAAGATCATTATTAGGTGCATTCCAAGAAACAGCCAAAAGATTTGCAGATAGCGAAATTGGAACAATAATTCCATTCTATGCTTTTTATGACACAATAGAACAATTTTTAGAACATCAAATAAAAATTGTTATAAAAACTGCTATGGATACTGTTCAAAGTGGAGAATTAAAAGATATTGATGTAAAAGTATTAAAAATGTTATTCATGCTAAAAAATATTAAAGAAATACCAGCTAACATTGATAACCTAGCAACTTTATATGTTTCAAATATAAAAGATGATAAGATTTCAATTAAGAAAGAAATAACAGATTCTTTGAGAAGACTTGAAGCCCAAACATTAATACAAAGAAATAATGATGAATACAAATTCTTAACAGACGAAGAACA
The DNA here is from genome assembly GCA_963621995.1 of Lachnospiraceae bacterium. Lineage (GTDB taxonomy): Bacteria > Bacillota > Clostridia > TANB77 > CAG-508 > UMGS1663. The sequence continues at coordinate 1,913 of CAVFFZ010000034.1, read as the reverse complement.
GGAAATAAATAGAGAAATTAAGCAAATAGTAATAGATCAAAACAGAATTACAGATTATCTAAAAAGAATAGTGTTTGATTATATTTATACAGATAGCAAATTTACTTATAAAAGCAAGAATTTTCCACTAACAAAATATATAGACAATATAAAATATTCTCAAGAATATGAAATTGGAATTAAAGTTATTACAACATCTCCAGAGAGAGATGATACAGAAATAATAATGCAGTCAGCAAGAGAAAACAAGTATGTATTTGTAAAACTAGAGATTTCAACATTAATATATGATGAAATAACAAACTTCTTACAAGTTGAAGAATATAGAAGAAGTAAGAGTGGTATTTTCCAAACACAACAAGTCGAGGATATTATCAGAGCAAAACAAAGAGAAATAGAAAATGCAGAAATTAGAATTAGAGATAATGTAAAAGAAAATCTAAATAATGCTGAAATAATTATAGCAGGGGATAGACAAAACATAAATTCAAAAGAAGCAAAAACAAGAATAAATGAAGCACTAGAGATATTGATAAATAATATTTATACAAAATTCACTTATATTAAGCATAATTATACAACACAGGACATAAAAGAACTATTTCATCAAAATATGCAAATGACAATTGGAAATGAAGTTGAATTTGTAAATAAAAAAGCTTACGATGCAATGAAAGAATATTGTGAAGAAAAAAATGCCTTTAGTATGACAATGACAATTAGAACAATATTACAAGATTTTTGTGTAGCTCCTTATGGCTTTTTAGATGAAGATATACTTTACCTATTAACAAGATTATTGAAAGATGAAGTTATATCACTAATCTACGGAAATAAAGTTCAAAATATAACAGCTGAAGAAACACTTACAAAAATATTAAAAAGAGAATATTATGATAGAACAATTGTAAAAATTAGACAAAAAATATCGTTAGAATTGATAAATAACTTAAAGTCAGTTGCAAGAAGTTCATTTAATGTAATTAATCTAAGAGATGATGAGGATGGAATGGTTGCAGACTTCAAAGCAAATTGTCTAACAGATACATTAAATAGATTAAGAAATATTTTAGCAAATTACGGATATGGAGTAAGATCATATCAATATCCAGGAAAAGATGTAGTTGAAAGAGCGATTAGTTTATATAGTGATTTATTAAAAATAAGAGATGTGTCAGAATTTTTCAAAGCTGTTGCAGAGAAAAAAGATGAACTTAATGAAATATCTCCAAAAACAGAAATGGTATTAGACTTTTTCAAAGGTATGCAAAGAGAACAATTTGATAATGCAAGAAAAACATTATTAATATATGATAATAACAAAGATTTTGCAGATAAAACAGATGAATTAAAAGGCGTTGTAGATAAAATTACCGAAATACTAAATAGTGAAGAACCTTATAGTGAAATTCACAATTTACCAATGTTAAGAAAAGACTTAATTGATTTATTAAGCAAAATGTATGATGCAAAATCTGAACCAATAATCAATATGATAAATGATACTATTGCTTATATTGAAAATGAAGTAAAAAATGCAGAAGTTAGAGAAGATTTTGGATCAAGTTATATAAAAACATGTAAAGATGTTATAAATACACTCGAACATTCTAACGAATTAAAAGATATATATGCTCAACAAACAAGAATAGATCAACTTAAAGACAGATTTATAAATGCTTTAGAATACGAAAAGAGCAAAGCAAAAATAATTGAAGAAACAGGAAAAGAACCAGAAGAAGAAAAAGTTGTAATTGTACCAAGAAAAGTTATAAGAACAGATGTGCTTATGAATCGTTCTTATGAAATTAATTCAAGAGAAGATATAGACAGATACGTAGAAGAATTAAAAGCAAAATTGTTAAAAGAATTTGATAAAAATAATAATTTGACAATTAGATAGGAGAGAGAAT
>CAVFFZ010000033.1:0-13142 GCA_963621995.1 Lachnospiraceae bacterium | reverse complement strand
GACATCGCCCTTTCACGGCGGAGACATGGGTTCGATTCCCGTAGGGGTCACCAATACCTTGTATGCCACTTTAGCTCAGATGGTAGAGCAACTGACTTGTAATCAGTAGGTCGCCCGTTCGATTCGGGCAAGTGGCTCCAATACTTAAAATCAAGCTTGTATCATTACTTGCTTGGTTTTTTGCATTTAAAGAGTATTTTTAGAAAAAAATATAATTCATAGGTGATAAAAATGAAAAAAACAATTATAGTTACAGGTGCATCTAGAGGAATAGGAGCAGCAATAGTAAAAATACTAGCAAAAGAAGAATATAATATAGTATTAAACTATAATAAATCAGAAGAGATTGCTGAAAAATTACAAGAGGAATTCACAAAACAAGGAAAGAATGTGGAAATCTTTAAAGCAGATGTGTCAAAAAGAGAAGAAGTAAAAAAGTTAATAGAATTTACAATTAATAAATTTAAAAAGATAGATGTATTAATAAATAATGCAGGTATATCTCAAACAAGATTATTTACAGATATTACAGACGAAGACTGGAACAACATGTTAAATGTAAATTTAAATTCGGTATTTTATACAACACAAGAAGTACTACCATATATGATACATGAAAAAGAAGGATGTATAATAAATATATCTTCTATATGGGGAATAACAGGAGCAGCTTGCGAAACGCACTATAGTGTTGCAAAAGCAGGAGTAGATGCAATGACTAAATCTTTAGCAAAAGAATTGGGACCTTCAAATATAAGAGTAAATAGTATAGCTCCAGGAATTATAGATACAGACATGAATAAATATTTGTCAGATGAGGAATTAGCAAATATAGAAGAAGAAATACCACTTGGGAAAATAGGAAGTCCAGAAACAATTGCAAAATGTGTTAAATGGCTTATAGAAGAAGATTATACAACAGGACAAATAATAGAAATTAATGGTGGATGGAATATATAAAAAATAGAATTACGAAATTTTCGTAATTCTATTTTTAAGGAGTATCGTATGAAAAGACACATTCAGTTTAGCATTATTCTTCATTTATTTTTCTCTTATAATTCCCAGAGATTATTTTGGGAAAATATTTTATTATTTTATATACTGCTAATTTTATTTTTTTGCTCCAAATATAAGCTTTTCTTAGTCCTTTATGTATTTGCATTCCATTTTCTTCAGCTAAAACTAAAGAAGTTTCACTTTCCTCTTGCTCTTGTTTTTCTTCTATAGGAAATACAAAATTTTGTCCGAAATTATTATCCCAAACATTAGCATTATTTTTAAAGCAAAGATTTAAAGTTTCTCCTGCCAAAATATCTATTTCACATTGAAAACCAAGTTCAGTTTTTTCCATTTCTATTTCAGAAACATTATCCCAATTTAATCCAAAACCATAGTGTAAATAGACTTTTTCAGAACTATTTTGAAATAAATACCCTACATAAGAAATTTTCAATTTACTTCCTTCAACTATTCTATCTGTATTAAAAAATATATTTTTAACTAATTCCATCAGTATATCTCTCCTTAATTTTATCTTTTGTATTGACATTATAATATTAAAAAATACAATATTCAAGTGTTTTTTACAAAAATTTGTAATATTTTTCAAAATTTTTATTGCTATTATTAATAAATATGACAATTTTTAATTTATTAGAAATTTTTATATATCCAAAAATATTAATCTTAATTTTTTATAATTTTTCCAATAATTTTAAAATCATCATTTTCATTTAAATCAATATCAGCATAGTTCTTATTTTCTGCTCTTAAAACTAATTTATCTTTACGAATAATAAATCTTCTAATAACAAAATTATTGTTATATTCAAATAGACCAATATCTTTATTATTAAGAGGAATATTTAGTTCTAAAAATACAAAATCATCTTTTTCTAAAAAAGGTGCCATTGAGTCATCTTGAACCTTTATTGCAATAGATGCATTTGAAGCAGAAGAAGGACACTTTATAAAATTTGAAAAATTATCAACTGCTAAAACATGGTCATAAGAAAGGTGATTTATCATATTGCATCTTTTATACTCTTCTTTATTTTCAATATCATATAAAAGTGACAAAATTTGATAAGGAGTATCTAAAGCAGATGCAATTAATTTTAGAGTTTTATGTGTAGGGAATCTTTCTTCTTTTTCTATATGAGTAATATGACCAACGTTTAAACCTGTACGTCTTGAAAGTTCCATTTTTGTAATATGTTTGTCTTTTCTAATTTTTGTAATCATGCTTCCTAACATGTAAATCTACCTCTTTCAATGATATTTGACATTATTATATAAAATAAAATAAAAAATGTCTATAAATAAATAAAAAATTAATAAAAAAGTAATATTCGGAATATTGTAAAAACAAACTCTATATGATAATATAAAAAGAAAAGAGGAGAAAATATGTCTAGAAGATCAAATACAAGAAACAGAAATAGAAACACTAAAAAAATAGACAAAAAAGTGATATTTACAATATTAATATTACTATTATTTTTGTTGTTTATTTCTGTTATTTTTTCTCTAATAAATATGGGAAATAATAAAATAATAAATAGAGTTTATATAGGAGATATAAATGTTTCAAATCTTTCACAAGAAGAAGCAAAAGAAAAAATAGAAACATGGTATAAAGAAACAGCTTTAAGCAATATTGAATTAAAATATAATGAATTATCAGAAAATATAACAATAGAGGAATTTGACGCTTCTGTAAATATAGATGAATTAATAAAAAAAGCATGCCAAATAGGAAAATCAGGAAATATTATAAAAGACAATTATGAAATATTATTTACTTTATTATTTAAAAATAAACTAGAAATGAATATTCAGTTAAATGAAGAAAAAATAGATAAAAAAATAGAAGAAATTAATAATACATTACCGGATGCTTTGCAAAAAAGTAATTATTATATAGAAGAAGACAATTTAGTTATAAAAAAAGGTAAAAAAGGAATACAAATAAATAGCAAAGAATTGAAAAAACAATTAGAGGAAGTAATAAAAAAAGAAGAAAATAGAGAAATTATAATTCCAGTAAATGAAATTACACCTGAAGAAATAAATATAGAAAAAATATATAATGAAATAAAAAAAGATGCACAAAATGCATATATTTCGCAAGAACCATTAGAAGTACATTCACATGTAAATGGGGTTGATTTTGCTATATCATTGGAAGAGGCAAAAAATATTTTAGAAGAACAAAAAGAAGAATATGTAATACCTTTAAAAATAACAATACCAGAAATAACATTAAATGATTTAGGGGAAGAAGCATTTCCTCAAATGTTAGGTACATTCTCAACTACATATAATACAAGTAACCAAAACAGAATAACGAATTTAGAATTAGCTTCTGAAAAAATAGATGGAACAATAATTTTACCAGGAGAAACTTTCTCATACAATCAAGTAGTAGGTGAAAGAACTATAGAAAAAGGTTATAAAGAAGCTGCTGTATATGCTGGTGGAAAGGTTGTAGATGGAATAGGTGGTGGAATTTGCCAATTATCTTCTACATTATATAATTCTGTACTTTATGCTAATTTAGAAATTACATCAAGAAGTAATCATAGGTTTTTAACATCATATGTAACAGCAGGAAGAGATGCAACAGTATCTTGGGGAACAATTGACTTTTGTTTTAAAAATACACGAAGTTACCCTATAAAGATAACATCAGAGGTTAAGAATGGTGTGGTAACTACAAGTATTTATGGAATTAAAGAAGAAAAAGAATATGAAGTAGTAATAGAGAGTAAGGTAACAGAAGTAATATCTTACAGTACAAAATATGTAAATGATTCTACATTACAAGAGGATGAAGAAGAAATTGTACAAAATGGGGCAAACGGGGCAAAATCTGAAACATATAAAATAGTAAAATACAACGGAATAGTTGTATCAAAAGAACAAATATCCAGTGATACATATAGTCCTTTAGAAAGAATTATAAAAAAAGGAACAAAGAAAGCACAAGAAGTAATAGTAATGGATAGCTCAAATGAAGAAAAAATAAACCCAGATTTATTAGAACAAATAAAAGAATTAAATTAAAAAATAATGAAACAAAAGGGACTCTATAAAACATTTAAAACGTCCCTTTTGAGCCATTTTACTATTGACAAAGAAAAGAAATAGTCGTATAATAAACATTGTTGATAAGCGCTATTAGCTCAGTTGGTAGAGCAGCTGACTCTTAATCAGAAGGTCCGGGGTTCGACCCCCCGATGGCGCACCAAATAAAGGGTTGAAGCACATTAGATATGTGCTTTTTTTTACCCCCTAAAGTTAAAAAGAGGCCTAGTATTTCTACTAGATCAATATACAAAGGTACATATTGAATCTACAAATTGAACTGCCGTATACCGAACGGTACGTACGGTGGTGTGAGAGGGAATAAATAAAATAATTATTTATTTTCTACTCGATTATAAATTGTGAATATATAAAAATAATAAATAAAATATTGTAACGAATATAAAAAAAATGACACTAAAATAATAGAAAGGAAAAAATAGTGGAAAGTATAGAAATAATTTATAAAAAATATGCTAACTTAATAAAAAATTATATTTTCAATATTACAGGAGATATAAGTTTATCAGAAGAAATCATGCAAGAAACATTTGTAATAGCAATAACCGGAATAAATAAATTTAAGGGGGATTGCAAAATTTCTACATGGTTATGTTCTATTGCAAAAAAATTCTTTATAAGAAATTAAAAAAAGATAATTCAAAAAATATGGTACCTATTGATGAATTAAAAATTGCAGACAATATTGAAATAGAAGAAAATTATATTAAAAATGAAAAAAAAATAAAATTATATGTTGCCCTTCAAAATCTAGATGTAAATACAAGAGAAGTAATGTATCTAAGGTTTACAGGAGACTTTACGTTTAAAGAAATAGGAAAAATATTAAATAAAAATGAAAATTGGGCAAGAATAACATTTTTTAGAGGAAAACAAAAAATAAGAAAGGAAGATATTATATGAAGTTTATTGATTGTGATATTATTAAAGATTTATTACCTAGTTATAGTGATAAAATACTGAGTACTGCATCAAATAAGTTAGTAGAAGAGCATTTACAAACATGTAAAAATTGTTTGAAAGAGTTTCAAGATATGAATAAAGAAATTCCAGATGAAATTATAAATAATCAAGATGAACAAATTGATTTTTTGAAAGGGTATAGGAAAAGCAAAATAAAATCCATCATTCTTGCTGTTTTATTGACAATATGTGTTTTACTGAGTATTTTTATAATATTATTTATTTATGATAAAAATACAGAATTTAATTATGACATAAGTCAATTGGAAATTATATATAGACAAGAATATAAAATAAACGAAAAAAATATATTGACATTTGATATATATAATATAAAAAATAGTTTTAAATTATCAGAATATAAAGTTACGGAAGATGATGGAAGTACGTCAATATATCTTAAATTTATAGGAAAACATCCATTAAAAAAAGATATAAAAGCAACAAGAACAGTCTACGATTTTGAAATAGATGAAAAGGTAAAAAGGATTTATATAGAAGATACAAATGGAAATAAAAGAAAAATATGGGATATAAAAACAAATGAATTAGCTGAATAATTGACATAAAAAACTGATGCATTTGCATCAGTTTTTTGAGAGAATAAATTGTCTAGTAGGTTATAAGGTATCTTAATAATTTTCTAAAACAATATGCTAATTACCCATAACTTTGAGAGTATAGCTTGTATTATCCTGCTGACTATATAGATATACCCATACATAGTTACCGGCATCGTAAACAGCATTTGAAATCTTAGAACTGGAACCATTAGTTATTGTTTCATCTAAGTACGTATACTGAGTAGACCATGAATACTTAGATACTTTTACAACTAATCGAGCAGAACCAGTAACTGATAACTGTGTAATAATTTGCTGATCTCTTGATAATGCAAAGTGATCGCTGTAGCTGGCACCATTTGAAAGATTATTTCCAGATGTATTGATATAAGTCGTTGATCTTGGCATTTTTATACCATCGAAATCGCTAGTTTCCATCTCAGCTGTAGCAGTTACCACATTATTACTATTAATAGAATCTTCATTGGATTCTGCAGCAAATGCTGTACAAGGAAACATCATTGTAAGTACCATTGCTAAAGCTATAATCCGTTTACGCATTTTTTTCATATACAATTCCTCCTATGATGATTGTATAGACAATTTACTCTCTCTATTATAAAGATAATGATAATATAGACTATGCTGTAAATTTGATGAATTATATAAATGAAAAAAATGATAATATAAAAGTATGTAATATTGCAATGAATGGGAAAAAAAACTTTAAAAATACTAAATAATGAGAATAATATAGATGTTATTCTACTAGATTATAAAATGCCTTTTTATAATGGACAAGAAGTACTAGAAAGAATATTAGATAAAGAAAAATATGAAGATTCATTTATTATCATATCAGGAGAGATTGAAAATGTAATTACTTTAAGAGAAAACGAAATGATACATTCCATAATTTATAAAAATACAAAAATGAATGATATTCTAAAAAAGATAAATGAACTTTTGGAATATAAAGAATCTTTAAAAGATTCAAGAATATTAGAAAATAAAATCACAGATGAAATATTATATTTAGGTTATGATATTTCTCATAAAGGAACACAATATTTAATAGATGCAATTTTACTAATATATGAAAGTGGAGAATATGATATTTTTAACTTAAAAGAAGATGTATATCCTATTGTTGCAAAGAAATATAATAAGACGTTACATAATATCAAGTGTGATATAAATAAAGCAAATGATTGTATGTATAAAGTATGCAAAAAAGAAAGGGTAAGAAAATACTTTAAATTTTTTGATGACACAAAACCAACAGTAAAGAATGTTATATATACAATACTAAATAAAATTGATGATGAATCAGTAATAAAAGGAAAAATTAATATATAGGTAGAAGAAAATAACAAAAAAGATTATTTATAAAATAGGAAAGTACCTCAAGTTATTAAACCTTTGGAATAATAATTTGAGGTATTTTAAAGTTATTTTTATTATACTCTATAAAAATGTTGTACGACTTTTATTAGCAAAACAACAAATAATAGTATAATACTCACAGCAATATACACAACCGTGCAAACCAGCATATTATGAATTTCAAAATTTTCAAAAATATTGTTTTTTATTATAAATTCGTATAATTCTGAAGAATGTATATCAGATTTATTAATATATTTAGTAATTATCTGACCGTCATCTATATATTTTATATATAATGATTGAAAGTAATGACTTTCACATAAAGCCATGTCTCTTGTACTGTCATACATTGTAATTTTTTTTATTTTTATGTCTGTACCGTTTAAAATCGTCAAAATTAAAGAAATCACTATGTTTTATGTATTCTGATTGTTCATTATTAATTAATGCAATTCTATAGTGCAATTTTAAATGCATTAAAAATATATTTAAACATATTAAAATTATTAATAATATATATACAAGGCATATAAATTTCTTAAACTTCATAGTAACTTCCTTTCAAATTTACTTATTATCAATGTATAAAAGTAAAACACTATTTAAAAAATTATACTACTAAACTCTTAATCTGTCAATTATTCTAAGTAAGCCTTTGAAATTACTAAACTCGTAAATGCTTCAGAAACGCTTTCTTTATATTTTTCTGCATAAGAATAATTCTTGTATATTGAGAAAAGCAAAGCAACTTCAGAAGGTAAAGTTTCTCCAAAACCTTTATCTAAATACTGATATGATAGACCTTTTAATTTTGCTCTATTGCCGTCCAATATACTTATATCATCAGGAAGTTTATCATTTACAATTCTTGATAAAATAAAATTTGAAAACCTTCGGTTTGCCCCTTCATTTACTTTTGTTACATAATATTCTCTAAATACATCATGGATTGGCTTTGCTATTAAAGGTAAGTATAGAGAGAAAGCATCTAAGTCTTGATACAAATCTTCATAACTAAAACCATAACTTTGTCCAGATTCCTCAGATTTTTTTCCAAGATAATTCGCAGGACTATCATCTTTATTTTCGGACTTAGAAAAGATACTAGCAAATTGTAATAAGTCCCCTGCCCATGAAGTTAAATCATTAACTATTGGAATAGTATCTTCATTAAAGTAAACTTCTGAATTATATATTAAATTATATAATTGAGCTATTTGTACTTCTGTAGAAACAGCTAAATGAGGTAATGTTATTTTTTTACTATCACTCATATAAATGTAATAGTTTTCCAAATTTATATCTTCCTTCGAATTAACAAAATTAATCCAATTTTGGTCAATCTCATAAGCAAGCATTGTCCACATTTTACCATTATAAGTTCCTCCTCTAAGGTATTGCAAAACTAATCTATTTTTATCCGATACATCATATTTTGGTTTATACTCACCAGCATAAGAATATAATCTTTCTAATAAATCTAATGTCATCTGGTTCTCAGTAGCTAAATTTATAGTACCAGAGCCAGTATTACTTGAAGAATTTCCAAATAATTTATTCCACGTTAATTCTCCAACTATGCCATCTGCTGTCAAATTATTATTTGTTTGGAATAAAATAACAGCATTTCTAGTATCATCCCCAAATATACCGTCAATAGCTCCAACACTATAGCCTAGATCTGAAAGTCTGTTTTGAATTAAAGTAACACTATAATTACTCATGCCGTAGCTAATTAATTGGCCAGGATAGTAATTTGAGACAGTCGTTGACTGAGGAAATAATGCATCCCAAGTATCTTTGCCAACGCTACCGTCAACTTCCAACCCTCTATCTGTTTGAAATTGTCTTATGGCGTTTTTTAATCCAGAGCCAAATTGCCCATCAGCACCTCCAGGTACATCATATCCTAAACTCATTAATCTTTCTTGAATTGCTACAACATTTTCTCCTCTTGCCCCCATATCTAAGATATATCCTGGGTAGGTACTATTTGAAATATCTACAGGAGGAAATAACGCATCCCAAGTAGATTTTCCAACACTACCATCAACTTCTAAGCCTTTATCGGTTTGAAACTGTCTTACGGCATTTCTTAATCCAGAGCCGTATTGTCCGTCAGCGCCTCCAGGTACATCATATCCTAAATTTATTAGTTTTTCCTGAATTGCTACAACGTTTTCACCTCTTGCTCCCATATCTAAAATATATCCTGGATAGGTTGAAGAAGAGCTAGAAGATTCAGGAAATAACGCGTCCCAAGTAGATTTCCCAACTATACCATCTGCAGCTAAATTTCTATCAGTTTGAAATTGAATAACCGCAGCTTTACATCCAGAGCCGTATTGTCCGTCAGCACCTCCGGGTACATTGTATCCTCTTCTAATTAATTCATTTTGAATTTTTATAACATTTTCGCCTCTTGCTCCCATTCCAATAACACTACCAGGATATGAAGATGGATAAGAAGCAGCAACCCCATATAATTTTTTCCACGTTTTAGGACCAATTATTCCATCAACAGTTAATTTATTACAGCTTTGAAAGTTTTTGACAACTGCTTCTGTTTCAGCACCAAAAATACCATCAGCACCATATGCACTTAATAAATATCCTCTAAGAATTAATAAATTTTGTGCTTTCCTTACATATTCACCAGTAGAACCACGAGCTATTATTGGATAGGTAATTGTAGAATCTTCGACAACATTTTCTGTGTTGGTTAAAGTAGAGTTTTTTATCTTTTCATTACCTGTAAATGCAGGTGTAGCATATCCCCATATTTGATTACTATCTATAGGATATTCAAATTGATCAACTTTATCATTATGGTTTCCTTCAACTGTGTAAACAATATTGTTCTCAACTCTATCTACAATTCCTACATGGTCAATTCCATCACCTTTTTCAGGATTCCAGTCAAAGAAAATTAAATCACCTTTAGATGGAATGAAATTAGAAAGACGAGTAGTTAATCCTCTTTCACTAAACCAATTCCATCCTGAACTACATGAAGCAAATTTTTTCACAACATCTTGAGAAACACCTGCTTTATCCATACAATAACTTGCAAACATAGCACACCAAGGTGCATGTGGCATACCATACCAATTTCCAAACATATTATCATTATTATAGCCTTCTTTATAACCTAAATATACTTTAGCTATAGACAAAATATTATATCTTGTATCATTTACACTCATTTTTTATTCCTTCTTTCATTTATTTTTTTTGTGATATTTTTTTTATATCTGCAATACCACCAGCAGACATACTTGCGAATACACAAGTGACAATTGATTCTAACAAATTCATATTTTCAACTTTAAAAATTGCACAGATAAATATAGAAACAATTGAAATAAATAAATTTTGGAGTGGAATATATTTGTTTTCTATAGGTAATATCTTTGTTATTTGTCCTAAAATAAGTGAAATTGTAGCAATTACAACTGAAACCGTTATATTCAAATTGTACACCTCCTTTGCTATATAAATAATGAAAAAATAAAATTATTTATTTTTCTACTTAATAAAGACAATTCAATTTTAGTATTTGTAACAAAATATACAAAAAAGTAAAAGGCTATAATAAACCTTTTACTTTTCTAGATATTAGAATTAAATTGCATAAATATAATGTTTACAATTATTGTGGTTATAGTAGAAATAATAGAAGCAATCAAAGTTTCCCATTTTTTATTAGGCTTATTTTTTAATTCATTTATTTCATTTTCATTTTTTATAACTTGATTTGAAAGATTTTCTACATTTTTATATAAAACACTTAAATTAGTATTGTTCAAGTGAGTTAAATTAGAAATTTCTTTAAAATCATCTAATTTGGCTTCTATCGTTGCCAATCTTTGCAATATTTCTTTCTCAAATTCATTACCGTACTCCATATTTTTCATCTCCATTAATTGTTCATATATAAAAGACAAGAAGAAGAAAAATTTTGTAACAAATTTATAAATTTTTAAATTTTTTTATAGATTTAATAATAGTTAACTTTATATGAGATATACAGTCTTCATCAACCAAACCGTCTATTTTACTATATTTTTTTATTAAATCTTCATATTCTGCTATAATTTTATTTATAGAATCTTCATCTCCATTAATTGCTTTTTTTAGATAATTAACAAAATCCTTATTTTCCATAAAAATTACCTCCTTTAAGACTATCTTTAATTTTTTTTATAGTCCTAGATTTTATATTTCTAATGTTAGCTTCACTTGTTTTCATAAGAATAGCTATTTGGGAATAATCATAATTTTTAATAGCTTTATAGTATAATATTTGTTTTTGACAGACAGATAAATTCTTTACAATCTTGTAAAGCGTATAATTTGAAAAATAGTTTTCTAAATGTTCATAAGAATAATTCTCTTCAGAAGAATCAAAAAAAGATATATCTCTGCTTGACGACAAAGATATATCTTTTAAAATATGATCATTATATTCTAGCTCTATAAATTTTAGTGATTCTCTTTTCTTTTTATAGTTAATGCTAGCGTTTTTAATAACAATATTAATATAAGTTGTAAAAGATGCTTTTACTTGTGAAAAATAATTAGAATTTAAATTTTTTTCCATAATAACCTCCAAAATATAAATTTGGATAATAATTAATAATAAAAGAAGAAAATAAATTCACCTCCTTTAATATAGTCAAGACATAAATAAAATGCATTATAACAATAAAAAACTTATAATAGAATAATTGACTATATAATACCTTCTTTTAATATTAAGTATTATCTACAGGTATTATAAATTTGAGATTTATAAATTTAGATAAAAATAAAAAAATGTAAAATAATTACAAAAAAAGTAACTTTTAGTAACTTTTTAGAAAAATAAAACTTATTATGATATAAAATATATAAAAATAAAGAAAGACAGTAGGTAATATGTCAATAGAAAAATAAAATATTTTTTAAATAATTTTTGACAATAAAATGAAAAATAAGCATAATTAATAAAACATGCTAAAATAGCACATTTAAATAGTAAAATATGTAATTAATTTGAGCGATTATCTAATTTGGTTGTAGAGTAAAGTTGGTTATGGTGTAGCAATCCAAAAATCAACCTCACTAGTTTTCGAGCAGAAAGTGCTAAAGCACGTTTGTGCGCACCACGACTCACTTCATTGTATTTACGAGTATAAAATTCTTTAAATTCTATTGAATGATTTTTAACTGAAGAAACAGATTCAATCAAGTAATAACGTAAATATTTGTTACCAGTTTTAGTCATTCTAGTAGTTTCGGCTTCAAAGTAACCAGATTGTGTTTTACGCCAAGTTAATCCAGCATATTTGGCAAGAGCATTGTTATCCTTAAAAAACTCAATAGAGCCAATTTCGGAAATAATGCCAGCAGCATATACATCATCAATTCCAGGGATGGATTTTAATATAGTAAATTCGTTATCACAAAGACCTTTAATGTTCTTCTCAATAGCTTTATCAATAACTTTAAGGTTATCTTCTAAAGCTTTAATAGTATTAAAAGAGGCAGAGATAGCAACATTAATAGGGTCATAAGCAACCTTGTTTAATCTGTAAGAATCACGAGCAATTTTCTTAAGTAGTTTAACATTTTCTTCAGGATTAGAAAAACGAGACTTACCTTTATCCATAATAAAATTAATCATTTCCTCATCAGACATATTAACAATATCATCTGGAGTAAAGTCAGAAATAATTGACTTAGATGTATTTCCAAACATATTGCTAAAAGGTTCGTCCTCTTTTTTAGAAATATAAAGAGAACTGAATTTTAAATAAATGTTGCTCATCATATAAGCTTTTTCTCTCATAATAGTTTTTACTAAATGGAAACGTTGACGAGTTAAGCGTTGTAGAGCAAAAAGCTGAGAAGCTTTGTATGGTTGTTGGTTTATTCGACCACAACGAGCCATATCAGCTAAAACAAAAGCGTCTTTAGGATCTGTCTTATCCATGTCAGAATAAGTTTTTCTAAAATTGCTAGATTCTTTAGGGTTAATAACAAATACTTTAGAATTAAAGTTAAAAAGTGAATTGTTAGAAGCCAAAAGATTAGCAATATGAAAACTAAAAACATTGGTAGATTCTAAGA
>CAVFFZ010000032.1:0-13208 GCA_963621995.1 Lachnospiraceae bacterium | reverse complement strand
TTCTTATATAATATGTACAGTTATTCAAGCAATAAAAAAATTTAAAAATTTATAATTTTGTTACAAAACATATCTTCCTCTTGTCTTTTTATATTGAAAACTATTAATGGAGATGAATGATATGGAATATAATAATAATTTTGAAAAAGAAATATTACAGAGATTAGTAACTATTGAAACTAAATTAGACGACTTTAAGGATATTTCTAACTTAACACATTTAAATAATACTAATTTAAGTGTATTAGCTAAAAATGTAGAAAATATTACAGAACAAGTTTCAAAAAATGATAAAGAAATTGAGGAATTAAAAAGTAAACCAAATAAAAAGTGGGAAAGTTTAATTGTTACTATAATCTCTACAATAACGACAATCTTTATAAATATTGTTTTTATACAACTTAATCTATACAAATAATTTTCAAGTAAGGAGTTCATTTGAACTTTCTTACTTTTTTATATAAATTTGTTACAAATAGAAAATTTGAATTGTCCTTATTCTATAGAAAAATAAATAATTTTATTTTCATTTAGATTTTTGTAAGGAGGTGTGTTCGTTGAATATAACAGTTTCCGTTGTAATTGCTACTATTTCACTTATATTAGGACAAATATCTAAATTATTACCAATAGAAAACAAATATATTCCTTTACAGAATTTACTTATTTCAATTGTTTCTATATTTATTTGTACCATATTTAAAGTTGAAAATATGAGCTTGTTGGAAACAATTGTTACTTGTGTATTCTCAAGTATGTCTGCTGGTGGTATTGCAGATATAAAAAAAATATCACAAAAAAATAAATGAAAGAAGGAATAAAAAATGAGTGTAAATGATACAAGAGAAAGAATCCTTTTAATAGGAAAATGCTTTCTAGGATATAAAGAAGGCTATAACAATGATAATATTTTTGGAAATTGGTATGGTATGCCTAATCAACCTTGGTGTGCTATGTTTGTAAGTTACTGTATGAGTAAAGCTGGCGTTTCACAAGATGTGGTTAAGAAATTTGCTTCTTGCTCTGCTGGTTGGAACTGGTTTGCAAATAAGGGGCAAACTAGAGATAGAAACTATATTCCTTTAAGAGGAGATATTATATTTTTTGATTGGGAACCTGAAAAAGGCGATGGTATGGATCATGTTGGTATTGTAGATAATTATATGAAAGGTTATGTTTATGTGTTAGAAGGAAATCATGATGATAAAGTAAATATTTTTAAATATCCTGCTAATGATATAGAGATTTATGGGTATGCTGTTCCTGCTTATACAGGAAATGAAGTTGTAGAAAATAGTCCTTCTGAGCCACATACTGATATGCCTTTATTATATAAAGGTAGAACAGGTGATACCGTAAAATATGCACAAAACAAACTAATTTCTAAAGGATATTCTTTAAGTTCTTATGGGGCAGATGGTATATTTGGTTCTGAAACAGAACAAGCAGTAAGACGATTTCAGGCGAATAATGGACTTTCGGTTGATGGTATGATTGGACCAGCAACTTGGGCAAAGTTAGAAGATTCTAGTACAAGCATGCCATCAAGCTATCCTGGTACAGTTATAGATATGGGAGCTAGAGGAGAAAATGTTGTAAAAATTCAAAATGAATTAATAAGAAGAGGTTACGACGTTCCAGGAGGTGCTGATGGACAATATGGATCTGGTTGTAGAAACGCAGTAAAACAATTTCAAGCTGATAATGGCTTAGAAGTTGATGGCAGCGTAGGTAAAGCAACATGGGATGCTTTATTTCCTATTACTACAACAAGTTCTTCTTATCCTGGATATATTATTACTATGGGAGCTAGAGGAGAAAATGTTGTAAAAATTCAAAATGAATTAATAAGAAGAGGTTATGACGTCCCAGGAGGTGCTGATGGGCAATATGGTTCTGGTTGCAGAAATGCAGTAAGACAATTTCAAGCAGATTATGGTTTAGAAGTAGATGGAGATGTAGGTGAAACTACTTGGAATGCTTTATTTCCTCTTCAAAACCAACAGGTTAATGTTCCATACCCAGGGTACTTAATGGCTGAAGGAATGAGTGATAGTAATATATCTATAATACAATCAAGACTATCAAATTTAGGATACTCAGTAGGTACAATAGATGGTATTTTTGGTGAGAATACTAAAAATGCTGTAAAGCAATTTCAAAGTTCAAAAGGTTTAACGGCAGATGGAATTGTAGGTGAAGCAACATGGAATGCATTATTTAATTATAAAAATACTTCTGTAAGTAATTCAAAAGATGATGTTTTAACTGTTAATACTTTAAAAGCCCAAATGAAATCAGAATTAGTTCCATATCTTGATGGAATTATGAACACTTTACAAAAAACAAAATCAATAAGATCTAGAGAAGCAACTTATAATGATTTAGCATCTTATGATAGTATTATTACTAGATATAGTAAACAATTTAAAGTTCGTAAATCTTTAATTCAAACTATTATTATGTGGGAACATGGGGTAGAAGGTTTAGACGATACTATTGCTGATGGTTTAGTAACTGATTATTATGAAAAAGGCAGTATAGTTGGCAAAAAAGACTCTAGTACAGGTGTATGTCAAATATTTGCCGGAACAGCTATTAAAGCTTATAATTTTGCAATAGAACAAGGATTAATAAATGCAAATCCTTTAAATCCAGAAAATGAGAATGATTTAAAAACAGTTTGGTATACATTGCATAATGACGTAGATTTTAATATTAAAATGGCAACATTAAACTTACTTGCTTGTGCATATGAAAAAAATGGAGGGTATAATTACGATACTAATCCTTCTTATATAAAAAGAATTTTAGAAAGATATAATGGTTCTGGAGATAAAGCAGTAGAATATGGGGAAAGAAACTATGGATTGTATAAATTGTTTGAAAAGTATAACGAAGCAATGAGAGCAATTTCATAATTTAAGAGGGTTCATTCTTGAACCCTCTAATTTTTGATATATCTTCTTTATTTGAAAATTTGTTACAGTTATTATTATATTTTCATCATTATTGTTTATATAATTTGATAGTATATTTTCATCTAATCTATTATTAATTTCATCAGAATATCCTGATATTCTTTTTCCATGGCCTTTTTCATAGATAATATCTGTAGTTTTTTTAGTTGCAACATTCATTTTTATTATAATTGAACATGCTTTATTTTTACCATTACAATCACTTTTGAAAAGTTTGAATTCTATTGTCCCATTATCTTTATTCTCTAAATAATATGTTATACAAGTTAATTTAATTCCTTTTTCATATTTCTCAGCAATATTTGTAATTTCTCTTTTAATTTCCGATAAATTATATATATCGGAGTTTATATCATAAGCTATATCGTATTCTTTTCTTGTATATGGTGCAAAGTCTGGATTATCTTTTACTAATACATATATTCCAAATACAATCATTAATATTATCATTAATATAATTCCTAAAAAAATCTTTTTCATACTATTTTCTCCTCGTATAATATGTTTATAAGGTTTATTTAATATGAATTTTATAAACATATTCTTTCTTTTATATTAAATAACCTTTCTAATTGGACTACTCTTTAGTATACTATTATTGAGTTATTGTGTTCCTTTATGTGCTAGATTTGCCAAATTAAAATTTTTAGCTTTCGCCATTACATTTAAAAATATTTTTCTTCGATATATTCTTTTAATATTGGATTATCTTCTCCGTAATATTTCTTTAATAATTCTGTTACTTGTTTTGTATTAACTTCTCTATATGAATATTTTTCTAATAATTCACGCATAAATGAATCTATCTTTTCTCTTCCGTATTTTTCTTCTAATCTACTATACATAGATGCCCCACAAAAATATACAAAATAAGTATAATCTGAATCACTTTTATATTCGTCATATGCTTTTGTAATTATTCCTGAATATTCTTTTAATTCAGGATTTGCCAAATAAGTTGCTAAACTTTCATCAATCCATGGTTCTTTATATGAATTGTTACCTACTAATGAATAAAACCATTGGTGCATTATCTCATGTGCTAAATAGTTCACTCCAAACTCTCCATTTGTTACTAATGCCATTTTGGGATATTCCATCCCTTTCATCTCCATTTGAACTTCAACAACGTTAAAATTATTATATGGATATTTTCCTAGTCTGTCATTTAACTCATGTATAACTTCCTTTGCAATCCTTAAAGCTTCTTTTCCTTCTTTTTCATGCCCATTATGAAAGTAACTATTAATTGTAATACCATCTATACTCCCTGAATATTCTTTATATGAATTTCCAATCATCAAAGAAAAATCTCTTACTATATTTGCTTTATATTCATATGTTATAGTTTTATTGTTATTGTATTGTATGTCTTTTTTATCTCCTGTTGCTATTACACTATATTCCTCTGGTACTGTTATACTTACATCATAATTCGCCATTTTTGAATAAAAACATTCTCCAACAGAAAAATATGGATAATATTGAAATTTTCCATTTTCATAAGGACATAGTATAGGTATACAATTTCCCAAATAAAAATCTGTTTTATTCTCTCCTATCTTTTGATATCCATAACGTGCATCTAAGTTTGGAATATATGCTTTATATTTCATAGAAATGGTTATTGTAGTATTAGGCTTTAGTAATTCTTTTAATTGTATATAAAATACTGTTTTATCTTCTTCTCTATAAAACCTTAATTCTTCTTTTTTATTAAAATCCTTACCTTCACTAATTTCGCTGATATTACCATTTTCCAGATTATAAAATGCACTTGGATAATCTCTAAAATATATTTTATTCCATTCATCAGTGGAATCATTTATTATATCTATAATCAATTCGATAGTATAACATTTATTTTTTTCATCTAAAAAAATATTAGCTTTATAATTATTTTTTATTTTATCTTTTTCATATATGTCACACTCTGAACTTTCAATTAAAATGTTTTTTGTATCAAATTTTATATTTTCTTCTATTAGAAAAATTACCATCATTATTATCATTATTACAACAATAAATATTAAAAATTTTATTCCTTTATATCTCATTAGTTTTCCCCATATTATACAATCCATTATTTTATTATTGATTTTACTAGTTCAATAAATTCATTTTCCGTTAATTTAGATGATTCTATAAAAAATTTATATTGTTTATATTCGAAAAATGCTTGTATACATTTCCTTTTATCATTTTTAAATAAATAAATATCATTATCGTTTATATTTGATTTTTCGAAATTATTTTTATTAGGTAGCATGCATCCAAGTATATAATTTTCTTTTGTGAATGTAATTTCTATGTTAGAAGGTTCATCATTTATATTTGAGCCATATATTTGATAATATATGCTATACTGCCATAATTTTGTATATTCTTTTTCATTTAAGTTTTCTTTTTCATATAAAGCATATTGATTTATTAAACTATATTCTTTAGGTATATTTAATTCTTTAAGAAATTCAAATTTAGATATTACGTCCTCTTTCTTTGATTTTCCATCTATATCTGATGCTGTTATTATATTATTATTATTGAAAATTATATTGTCTTTATTTTCATCTTTTACTATATTTTGAATTTCATTGTTTTTTGCAAGTTGTAAATTGTCGCTTTTTAAATTTTTATTTATATAAATTACACAAGTTAACATTATCATAAGAGCAATAGTAGGAGTAAAAAAATATACCCATGTTTTATTTATATGTTTTGTTTTTTTATCTTCTAAGGCTTCTATTAATATTTTTTCATCAATATCATTAAGAGCTTCTAATATTTCAAAACTTTTATTCATATATAAGCCCCCTTTCTATTAAAAAGTCCTTTAATTCGTTTCTTAATCTATATAGTATTACTTTTACACTATTTTCGCTTATTTTATTTTTTAAAGATATATCTTTAATTGAATTCAAATACCAATACCTATCTAGAAAAATCTTTTTTTTATTAATAGGTAATTTTTCTATAAACTCGTTTAAAAAAGTTACAAGCTCATTATATTCAATTATATTTTCTACACTTTCATTGTTAGATATACAATCTTCTAATTCTTCTAATACTAATTCCATATTTGAATTTCTCTTTTTAGCTCTTAAATTTTTATATTTATTTATTGCTACATTTCTTGTAATCTTTGCTAAAAAAAGTTTTAAGACATTTGGTCTTTTAGGTGGAATCGTATTCCATGTGTTTAAATATACATCGTTTAAACATTCTATTGAATCTTCTTTATTTTGTAATATATTATTTGCAATATAACTACAATACTCACCATATTTTTTATCTGTTTCACTTATTGCGTTCTCTGATCTATTCCAATAAAGTTCAATTATTTGATTATCTTCCATCTAAAAAACTCCTCTCTATTATAATAAACAACAAAAATTAAAGAAGGTTACATTTTTTCTATATATTTTATCATTTTTCTATATAAATATCAAAAATACGAATTCCTATAGAACTCCTATTTCTAATTCTATTTAATTTGTTTTATTTCTAAATTACCTCTGTTATGTTTTCCCATTCATTAGTAACATTATTTAAAACATATATTTCTTCTCCTATATATTTTACTTCTCTTAGTCCATATTCCATAAATCTAAAACTATATCCTTCATAGTCAGAATTATAATCTAAATACATTAAATATGTCTTTCCTTCTTCTATTTCTATATCTCCATCTGGACGATATAACACATAACTATTTTCTTTTTCTATTTTATTTAACCTTGAGCATAAACCTATTTTCTTTTTTTGTTCTTCTCTTAATCCTTTTTCATATTCAGCAAAAGATATTATTCCTCCTAACCTTTGAAACCTTATTTCATCATGATTTAATTCACCTTTTAATACATTATCAACCTTAATTGTACCTGTTGTCATAATTTGAGTATATGTATCTTTAGCTTTATTATAGTTTACTGAATCTCCTATCTTCTCAACTTTTCCTATAATTATATATTATATATTCTATATTATTATTTCTTGTTTCTTTATCAGTAATATCTATCAAATAATTCAAATCTGTTACCATCTTCATAACAATATTATCTTTATTTAAAGAAGCAACTTGCATATTTTCATTTTTATTGATTAATATATTTACTAATATAATTGTAAATACTAAAACTATGCAAAATAATCCTATTAGTATAGTATGTTTTATATTTTTATCCATATATATTCCTCCTAATATTTTGGATTTATTGCCTCATTATCTTCTTGTTGAACTGTTTGAACTATTCTAGGCACAAATGATTGACACATAATACTTCCAGTTGGGTTATTATTATAATGAGCTAATCCAAATGCATGTCCCATTTCATGTGCAATTGTACCTTGTGCATGTGAGTTAGTAATCTTATTAGAACTCATATATGTTTCATTCAAATGTATTTCTGAATAATCCCAATTGTTTAAATAAGGATCTACACGATTTGCAGAGCCATCTCTATGTATTGTTTCCCCTAAAATACTTGGATTATCCCAGTATGTACCATATTCATTATAAATATCTATTATAGTATTATCATTATTGGATTTTATAGTTAAATATACTGGATTATCTCCATATCCTGTATATTCCCAATTGTGTGCAGCTGCAGTTATTAAAGAATAGAATACATTGCTGGTTCCTTCATTAATATAATAATATCCTGATACTCCGCCGGAACATTTGTATGTAAAACTAGGTGTAATCGCATAACATGAACTATATAATGTTAATATTGCAATTGTTAGCACAATATATACTGCCAATTTTAAATAAAATTTTTTCATATATAATCCTCCTTTTTATAAATTATAAAATTATAACTTTTCCTCCTTTCACTATTAAATTTTGTTATTCTCAATTGTATTGATTTACTTATATCATAAAAATCTCATTTACTATAAAAAGATACAAAAAGTTACTTTTTTGGTATCTTTTTTACATTTTTTTATTTTTATCTAAATTTATAAATTTGTTACAAAATTTTCCCTCTTCTTGTCTTTTATATATAAACAATTAATGGAGATGAAAAATATGGAGTATGGTAATGAATTTGAGAAAGAAATATTGCAAAGATTAGCAACAATAGAAGCTAAATTAGATGATTTTAAAGAAATTTCTAATTTAGCTCACTTGAATAATACTAATTTAAGTGTTTTATATAAAAATGTAGAAAATCTTTCAAAACAAGTTGCAAAAAATGAAGAAGAAATAAGCCAATTAAAAAGTAAACCTAATAAAAAATGGGAAACCTTAATTATTACAATTATTTCTACTATAACAACAATATTTATAAATATCCTATTTATGCAATTTAATTTTAAAAATTAACAAAGTAAGAGGTCATTTTGACCTTTTACTTTTTTTATACGAATTGTTACAAATTTAAATTTTTATTTGTCTTTATCTTATAGAACTATAAATAATTTTATTTTCGCTTATTCTTTTAGTAAAGGAGGTGTGATTATTGAATATAACAGTTTCAATTGTAATTGTTGCAATTTCACTTATCTTAGGTGAAATAACTAAATTATTGCCAATACCAAACAAGTATATACCTTTACAAAATTTACTTATTGCATTTTTTGCAGTATTAGTTTGCACTATTTTTAAGGTTGAAAATATGAATTTATTGGAAACAATTGTTACTTGTGTATTCGCAAGTATGTCTGCTGGTGGTATTGCAGATATAAAAAAAATATCACAAAAAAATTAAAGAAAGAAAGAAGGAATAAAATATGAGTATTGAAAATACAAGAAAAAGAATTCTTGATATTGCAAAAGTATATTTAGGATATCGAGAAGGATATGATAATGATAATATGTTTGGAGATTGGTACGGATTACCTCGTGCACCTTGGTGTGCAATGTTTGTAAGTTATTGTATGGCCAAAGCTGGTGTATCTCAAGATGTTGTACCCAAATTCTCTTCATGTTCTGTTGGATGGAACTGGTTTGCTAGCCGCGGTTTAACTAGGCCAAATAATTACATTCCTCAAAAAGGTGATATTATCTTCTTTGATTGGGAACCAGAAAAAGGTGATGGCATGGACCATGTTGGTCTTGTTGATAGGGTAGAAAATAGTAGAGTATATACAGTAGAAGGTAATCATAGTGATCAAGTTACTGAATATAGTTACCCATTAAATTACTACGAAATTTATGGTTATGCTATTCCAAATTATACAGGAAATGAAATACTATCTGAGTCTAATAATGGTTCAATTAATTTCTCTGATACTACTAGACCTTTAATTTCGAGAGGTAGTTGTGGTAGCTATGTAACAGAAGCTCAGAATGCCTTAATTCAAAAAGGATATCCATTAAATCAATATGGAGCTGATGGAATATTTGGAAATGAAACTGAACAAGTTGTAAGAAAATTTCAAAGAGATAATGGTCTTTCTTCTGATGGTATAATAGGTCCTGCTACTTGGGGAAAACTAATAACAAATACAGTTGTAATGCCTTCTACTTATCCTGGAAGTTACATTACTATTGGACATAGTGGAAGCAATGTATTAAAAATCCAAAACGAGTTGATCAGAAGAGGATATACGGTGTCAGGTGGAGCTGATGGACAATTTGGTTCTGGATGTAAAGCAGCTGTACAACAATTTCAATCTGATAGAGGTTTAGATGCTGATGGTGTTATAGGTCAAGAAACTTGGAATAAATTATTCACTATTAGTAGTAATTTAACTACTAGTGCTTTAAATGAACCTGTATTTAAAATGTTAGGAAAATTATATTCTTATGCAGGAAATTTCCTAAATTCAAATAATAAAACAGATAGTATTGCTCAAAGAAATATTTTAGTATTACAATATTTAAGAAGAGAAAACTATCATTTCGATGTATTTGAAGCTATTGCATTAGCACAAAATCCTACATTAAGTCAAAGTAGTTTAAAAGCTGCTGCTAAAGAATTAGCCCAAGCTGCTTTTGACCTTATTGCTGTTTCTCCATCTTGGCAAAACGATTGGTTAAGTTATATGGATAATATTTATGATAGTTCCTTAAACATTAATCCAATAATACATTTAGATAATAATGAAGAAATGGAATTAGATCACTTAGCTGTTACTGCTGAAACATGTATTATGCATTCATATTTAATAGAAAACTTATCACAAGAGGTTTTTGCTGCTACATCTGATTTAATTGGTTGGGCAGGAGATGCTATTCAATTTGCTGGTCTTTATTATAAATCTACAAATGAAAAAACATTGTCAGCAATAAAAGACAATCTATTCCTTAATTCAGGAAACAACTATGGCTTTGGACTTCAAGATTTATATCAAGATGTAGACGCATGGAATATGCATAAACTATTATTTATTGAAGATATAGAAACAGTATTTAGAAAATATTACGATAGCTATAAAAAAGACTTTGTACGTAGAAGATTCTCTATATTTATTAGTAATAGACTTGTTTATGGCTTTTTACCTGATGATATAAAAAATCTATCTTCCAAAGAAAAATTTAAACACCTAACAATGACCTATACTAAGAAAGGATTTTTTTCTATTGCATCTACTTTAGCAAGTACCTTTAGCTTCCTTTTAAACACAACTTATGATACTGGTACATATGCCGAATATGTTGCTGAAGCTATTGCAGAAAAAATTCTAGAGAAGGCATATCCTGAACTTTAGTTAGTATAATACTTGACACATTTTTAATAGAATTATATACTTACAAAGTAAGGAGGATAAAATGAAAACATTTAGAAATATTTTAATATCATATATTGTACTAATTATTATTCTTACTATTATTTTTAATACTATAGATATGGTTATATATATTGGTACTCCTTATAAGGTAATATGTACATCTAAAGAACAAAATAATATTATAAAGGCAGAAATATATAAAGAATTAAATCTAGATTTATCTGAAAATGATTCAATTATAAGTGTTTTATATGAACGTTCTTGGGATAATAGTGTATATTATATAGAATATATATCAAACGATAATTATTATGAAATAAAAAAAATAGGTCCAATATGTACCGATAGTATTTCTTCTACTTTATCTGATTATATAATAAAAAATAGTATATCAATAAGAAATTATTCCTTTATTACAAAATTAGGATACAATATATTACATACTATTTTAATAATACTAATTTTTATATTATGCATTATACAAATAATAATCTTTAAAAATGATAAAAAAATAAAAAAGGGGCTGTAATGTCCCTTTTTACTATTTATAATTGTACTTTTCTATTTCATTATTTCGTGTTTCTGCTTTATCAATAACCTTATTTAATATAGTATAAATTACATTTTTTACTGTTGGTTTTGTGTCATCAAAAAACTTAAAGTATTTTCTTACCCTTTCTTTTTTACATACTTTATACATATAATCATTTGCTTTATTTATATCACATTTGATATTATGTAATGTCTTATTATACTTCTTTGCAACTATAGGATACACCTCTTCTTTCAAGTTAAAAATATCATATTCTCCACTTTCATATATTATCAAAATAGCATCTATTAAATATTGTGTTCCTTTATGTGCTAGGTTATAATTTAAATATTGTAATTGTTTTATTATTTTATTTTTAACATTACTTATTTTCTTAATTTGCTCTTTTTCTTTTACTAGCTCATTAATTTTATCAACAATCTCAGATATACTACATACTTTATTCAATATACAATATACATATGGTTGATCATATATTTTTAGTTTATATATCATCTCTATCTCACCTGAAATAACTATTATTGATTTTTCGTATTTTCTTCCTTGTTCTTTACTTAGTTTTTCCAATATATATGTACCATCATATATAGGCATTTTCAAATCTAATAATACAATATCTATTTTATTATTTTGTAAAATTTCTAATGTTTCCTTTCCATCTACTGCTATATGAGTAACTTTTATATTACTATTAATATCTGTATTTATTATATTCATTAGCGTCTTTGCATAGTATATATTATCATCTGCTATCAATATGTTAAGCATTTATTACCACCTCACTATATGAGATAGCAAAAAGATTAAAAATAGTTTCAATTTTTAATCTTTTTATTTATTTTTTTATTTACTTAAATTTATAACCATAGTTTTATTACCTTGTGTTATATTTAATTTCAATACATCCGTATATTCATTCTTTGTAATAGGAAATATTAAATATAGTGTTACATCTCCATTTGGATGGTGTGATTTTCCTCCAGCACCATCACTACTAGAAATACTTTTTTCAAATATTTGTCCATTTCCATTTTCTAATGTTGCCACAAATTCATCTTCTGGTGTAATTGACTCTAAAAGTTTTTCTAATCCTTCTTCTGTTTTTTCATATGTTTCTTTCGCATTTTTCATTAATAATGTTACACGCATTTCTGTATATGCACCTATTACCTCTTCTACTATTATATTATTATCTTTATCGCTATTATCTTTTACACTATATACTAGAGTTTTTCTTTTATAAAAGTTTTCTGATAAATTTACCTCTACATTCCAGTTTCCTTTTAGATTTTTCTTACTTGTATTGGTAGTAAAATTTATATTTTTAAAATTGAATATTAATTTTTGACTTTTAGGATAATTATCTGAATACATTTTATATAAAAATTTAACACTATTTTCTGTTTTTTCTATTATTTCTGTTTGGTACCCTCCATTTGTTAAATTATTACTCATATTTTTATTGCTGAATTCTATATTATACTTTTTACAATATTCTTCATATAAATCTTTTCTATTATAATTACAATATATTAACTTATTATTTTCATCTGAAATAATTAAATCTTCTATTTCTATATTATTCATTTCTTTTATGTTTTCCTTCATTTGTACCTCAAATACTACATCTAAGTTGTAATCATCCATTAATATATTATTGATTTTTATGGATGTTCCATTATTTTCAATAAAGTCCATATCTATATTTTGAATATAACCATTTTCAGCCATTTTTATAACTCCTCTTCCGATTGTTTCTTTATTGAAAATATTTTTTATATAATTTGATATATCCTTTGCAAAAACAATTCCTACAGCTGTTATTGCAAATGTTAATATTGTAATAATTATTTTAGTAATCTTATTTCTTATACTATATTTTCTTTCACTTTCGAAAGCTGTCTTTATTGCTTGTTCAAACTCTATTGGTTCAAATATTTGTTTTTGCATAACATTTTCTATTACATTATCAATATTATCCATTATATTTT
>CAVFFZ010000031.1:0-13442 GCA_963621995.1 Lachnospiraceae bacterium | reverse complement strand
GTGCATTTGGAGACTTTTTATATAAAGACCTAGGAGTTACGACAAGCAATTATGCTAACCTAGGGATTAGCTACTGGTATTGGTCGTCTTCGCAGAGAAGTGTATACGATGGGTATTATATATATTTCGACCATGCCACTATACAAAGCGAATTTGTCGATGAGATCATGTATGTTCGCTTGAGTACGACTTTCTAGCTTTGTAAAAAGCTAGAAAGGTAAATGGTATAATAATATAATAATATATAGGAAAATGGCAAAGGAAAATGTCATTTTTCTACATATTTTTTTATATCCTTTAAAGCTTCGTAAGAAGCAAAGAAAAGAAGATACCGAAAATTTAAAAAAATACTTGCACAATATAAAAAAATATGTTAAGATTAAAAAAGTCTTAACATTACATAGGGGTATAGTGTTAATGGTAGCACATCGGTCTCCAAAACCGCCTGTGAGGGTTCGAATCCTTCTACCCCTGCCATAAAATAAGGGGAAAGTTAGAAAAAACATAATAGTTTATTCTAACTTTTACTTTTGGAAAAGCTTTATTGAATATTGAACAACAAGCTTTAATAGAACCAAGTAAGTATTTAGGCAAATGTAGAAAGGTATGAATAAAAAATGGAAAAAGTAAAAGAATTAATAAAAAAAGTATGTACAAAAGAAGTTATTTTATATGTTGTATTTGGGGTATTAACAACAGTGGTATCATTAGTTACATATTATATATGCGTAGGAACATTTTTAAACGCAGAAAATGCAATTCAATTGCAAATAGCTAATATTATATCTTGGATTGTTAGTGTAACATTTGCATATATAACAAATAGAAAATTTGTGTTTGAAAGTACAAATAAAAACAAATTAAGTGAAGCTACTAAATTTGTAACTTCAAGAATAGCAACTCTTTTAATGGATATGGTTATAATGTTTTTAGGTGTTACATTCTTAAAACTTAATGATGGAATAATAAAAATAATATCTCAAGTTATAGTAATTGTTGCTAATTATGCATTTAGTAAAATATTTGTATTTAAAAAATAATAAAAATAGGGGCTTATTTTAAGGAGGAATTCTTATGGTAGGCTCTCTTTTTAAGCCATTTAAATATATATTGGTTTTTATAATAATTTTAACTATTCTTATTTGTATATTTTTTATACCAACAATACAAGCAGATTTTACAAATAGCATAGTTGGAGAAGAAATTGTAATTAGTAATTTTGGCTTTGCATGGCCAATACCAGGATATAATGTAATTACATCATATTTTGGAAAAAGAAATTCACCAACAGAAGGTGCTAGTTCCTATCATAAAGGGCTAGATATAGGTGCACCAGAAGGAAGTATATTAATTGCTGCAGTGGATGGGGAAATTACTTATTTAGGTTTTTTAGGAGGAGGGGGATATACAATTACATTAACTAGCAATAATATGAAAATAACATATTGCCATGTATCTCCGAATTTTGTAGTACAAGTAGGTCAAAATATAAAAAGAGGAGAACTAATAGGTATGGTAGGACCTAAATATGTATATGGAGTGCAAGGAAACACCTACTATGATAGTACTGGGCAACCAACAAATGGAGCAACAACAGGTTGCCATTTGCACTTTGGAATAAGAGTAGATGGGGAATATGTAAATCCACTAAATTACTATTAGGAAATTTTGTTAAGTAGAAAGTTAAATGCAATTCTGTAAAGTAAATGCACTTTGTTATTAGAAAACTTACATAAAAAGAAAAATATATATTGCATATAAATTAAAACTAATATAAAATGGTAATATCAAAAAGGAGGGATTTATTTGAAAATTGAAAATATAGAAGAATTAAAAGAAATCTCAAAAAAAATAAGAATCTCAATAATAGAAGAAGTATATAATGCAAAGTCAGGGCACCCAGGGGGCTCACTTTCTTGTACAGATATATTAACAGTATTATATTTTAACCAAATGAATATAAACGAAAAAGAACCCAAAGCACCATTAAGAGACAGATTTGTTTTGTCAAAAGGTCATTGTGCACCTGCATTATATGGAACTTTAGCAGAAAGAGGATTTTTTGAAAAAGAAAAATTAAAAGAATTTAGAAAAATAGACGGAAACTTACAAGGACACCCAGATATGAATAAAGTTCTTGGGGTAGATATTTCAGCAGGTTCATTAGGACAAGGGTTATCTGTGGCTAATGGAATGGCACTTTCCTCTAAATTGAATCATGATGGCTATAGAGTGTATTGTCTATTAGGAGATGGAGAAATAGAAGAAGGGCAAGTTTGGGAAGCTGCAATGAGTGCTAGCAAATACCATTTAGATAATTTGTGTGCAATAGTAGACTATAACAGACTTCAAATAGACGGAAATGTAGAAAAAGTAAAAGGTTTAAATAATTTAGAGGGGAAATTTAAAAGCTTTGGATTTAGTACAATAGTAGTTGATGGTAATAATATGGAACAATTAATAGATGCTTTTGAAACAGCTAAATTAACCAAAGAAAAACCAACAGTTATTATTGCTAAAACTATAAAAGGTAAAGGGGTATCTTTTATGGAAGGAAAAGCAGAATGGCATGGGAAAGTACCAAATAAAGAAGAATATGAACAGGCTATGAAGGAATTAAATGAAATTTAATGTAAATTATGCAACTGAAAATATAGAGTAGTAGTATGCTTCTAAGAGAAAAATTAATTTAAAATAAAATATTTCGTTAATATGTGTAAATTTCAGACAAAGAGGGAAAGGAATGAATAAAAAATGAATAAAGAAATAAAAAAAGCAACAAGGCAAAGCTATGGAGAAGCATTATTAGAATTAGGAAAAGAAAGTGAAAACGTAGTGGTACTAGATGCAGATTTATCAACTGCAACTAAAACAATATTATTTGCAAAAGAATTTCCAAATAGATTTTTTGAAATGGGAATTGCAGAGCAAGATATGTTGGCAACTGCAGCAGGATTTTCTACATGTGGAAAAATTCCATATGCAAGTACATTTGCCGTATTTGCAGCAGGAAGGGCATATGATCAAATAAGAAATAGTATATGCTATCCAAAACTAAATGTAAAAATTTGTGCAACACATAGTGGAATAACAGTAGGAGAAGATGGAGCAACACATCAAATGCTAGAAGATATTTCATTAATGAGAACACTTCCAAACATGATAGTAATGTGTACTTCAGATGATGCTCAAACTAAATGGGCCGTAAGAGAAATTAGTAAAATAAATGGACCTGTATATTTAAGGTTATCAAGAATGGAAACACCTATTGTATATGAAGAAAACCAAAAATTTGAAATAGGAAAAGCAGTTCAAATAGGAGAAGGAACAGAGGCTACAATAATAGCTACGGGAGATGTAGTAGCAGAGGCAATAAAAGCGAAAGAAGAATTAGAAAATAAAGGAATTAATGTAAGAGTGTTAGATATTCATACAATAAAACCAATAGATAAAGAGCTAATTGTAAAATGCGCTAAAGAGACTAAAAAAATAATAACAATAGAAGACCATAACATAATAGGTGGCTTAGGAAGTGCTGTATGTGAAGTGTTGGCAGAAGAATATCCATGTAAAGTAACTAGAATGGGAATTAAAGACACTTTTGGTAAATCTGGAAAAGCAGAAGAACTTATGAAATATTTTGGACTTACAGCCGAAAATATTGTAAAAAAGGTAGAAAATTTTTAAATATTTCTACCTTTTTTATATTCTTGGCAAGTTTTCCAAACTTCCCTAAAATATAAAAAGCTTCGCTAAACATTAACAATAAAACTTTAGGCTCATACTTTTATGAATTCTTTGTGAAATTTCAAAAATAGAGGAAAAACAAGAAAAAGCGACAAAATACGAAAAAGTGCCATAAATTACAAGGTTTTTTATTCAAAAAACTATTGCAAATAATTGATTTTATTGTTATTATTAGGGAGTAAAGATAAAATTGCATAAATTTTAGTATAACGTTAGGGAAATAAGCAATATAAAAATAATAAGGAGCTAAATTATATGATAGAATTTAGAAATGTAAGTAAAACTTATAGTACTGGAACAGAAGCCGTACATAATGCTAATTTTAAAATAGAAAAAGGAGAATTTGCTTTTTTAGTAGGAACATCAGGCTCAGGAAAATCAACACTAATAAAAATGATACTAAAAGAAGAAGATCCTACTTCTGGAAACATTATAATAAATGGAAAGGACATTACATTCTTAAAACCTAAAAGAGTACCATATTTAAGAAGAAGTATGGGAGTAGTTTTCCAAGACTTTAGATTATTACCAGATAAAACAGTATATGATAATGTTGCATTTGCTATGTACATAGTAAGAGCAACACCAAAACATATAAGAAGACAAGTACCTATGGTACTTGCAATGGTAGGATTAAGTGGAAAAGCAAAAATGTATCCAAATGAACTATCAGGAGGAGAACAACAAAGGGTTGCATTAGCAAGAGCCCTAGTAAATAATCCATCAATGTTAATTGCAGATGAACCTACAGGAAACTTAGACCCAGAAACAGCTTGGGATATTATGACATTACTTAACGATATAAACATGAGAGGTACAACAGTAGTTGTTGCGACACACGCAAAGGATATAGTAGATCGTATGAAGAAAAGAGTTATTCATATTGATAACGGCGTTATAGATAGAGATGATAAAAAAGGTGGTTATGATAGTGAGATATAATGTACTAAGTTATTTAATAGGGGAAGGTTTTAGAAACTTTTTTAAAAATAAAAAATCAACAGGTGCTTCTTTAATGATTATGTGTGCAACAATGATGATATTTGGACTATTCTTCTTAATTGGAGAAAATGTAAATTACATGGTAAAAGAAATTGAAGCAGAACAAGGTATGCAAGTATTTATGGTTAAAGATGCAACAGAAGAACAAATAAAAAAATTAGGAGACCAAATTAAAGAGTTAGATTATGTAGCAAAAATAGAATTTGTGTCTAAAGAACAAGCATATAACATTGTAAAAGAAAAATATGGAGACTATGGTAGATTTCTAGAAGGCTATACAATAGAAAAGAATCCGTTTAAAGTTTCATATGTTGTAACATTAACAGATTTATCAAAAAGTGAAGAAGTAAAAACTCAAATAGAAAAATTAGAAAATGTAAACAACATAGAAATGAGAGACAAAACAATAAATGCATTAGTTGGAATTGCAAATGGAATAAGATGGATTTCAGCAGGAATTTTAGTATTATTAATAATAATATCAATATTTATTATTGCAAATACAATTAAACTTACAGTTCATGCAAGAAGAAAAGAAATTTCAATTATGAAATATGTTGGAGCAACAAATGGTTTTATAAGATGGCCATTTATAGTAGAAGGTATTCTTATAGGAATAGTTTCAGCAATGATTTCAATTTTAATATTAGGAGTTTCTTATAACTTTATAGTAGGAAAAATAATGGAATCATCAGTTACAAGTATGATAAATATAACACTATTACAATTCTCTGATATATTTGGATTAGTTGTAGCAGTATACTTAGGATTAGGAATAGGAATAGGTTGTATAGGTAGTGCAATTTCTATGAGAAAATATTTAAAAGTATAAAAATTATAACAAAGGAAGGAAAATAAATAATGAAAAACAAACTCATTTCATTTGTACTTATTTTAATTCTAATATTAACAAGTATGTGTATGCCAATTTATGCGACTACACAAAGTGATCTCGAAGATCAAAAAAGCGACTTGAATACAAAAATAGATGAAACAAAAAGTCAACAAGAAGGCGTTCAAGAAGAATTAAGCGAACAAAGGCAAGAAATTGAAAAATTAGATCAATCAATTGCTGAAATAGAAGATCAAATTACTTCATTAAACATGGAGATTGCTGAACTTGAAAATTCAATAGACGAAGCACAAGAAAAACTAGAACAAAAACAAAAAGAACATGAAGAAAATCAAGCACTAATGGAAGAAAGATTGGTTGTTATGTATGAATATGGAGACACATCTTTTTTAGATATGTTATTTAATTCAAAAAGTATAGTTGAATTTATATCAAACTATTATATGTTATCACAAATAACACAATGTGATAAAGAATTATTAGAAACAATAGAAAAAGAACAAGAAGAAATAGAAAGTACTAAAAAACAATTAGAAGAAGATAAAGAAAAAGTGTCTAGTGCAAAAGCAGAAAAAGAAACGAAAAACAATTTATTAAAAGCTCAAAAATCAGAAAGACAAACGAAAGCGAATGCATTATCTGAAAAAGATAAAGCATTACAGGATGAAATAGATACATATAATGCACAAGTGGCTCAAATAGAAAATCAAATTCAGGAAATTATAAAAAAAGCAAGTCAAACAACAGGGAGTGGTTCAAATGGATTGAAATTTGATGGAAGTTTCATATGGCCATGCAATAATAAAATAATTACATCTAGAGTAAAATGGCGTTGGGGAAGATGGCATAAAGGGATCGATATAGGTGCACGTTATGAAAATGTATATGCAGCAGCATCAGGTTATGCATATAACTTAGAAAATCCAGGTGGATATGGACATTATATTATGATAATCCATGGAGACGGATATATTACATTATATGGACATTTAAATTCATATAATATATCTTATGGACAATATGTATCACAAGGACAAGTTATAGCACAATCTGGAAATAGTGGGGCAAGTACAGGACCACATTTACACTTTGAAATAAGAAAAGCAAGTAGTTTATCAGGTTTCTTTAGTAGTTCATTCCTAGACCCATTAGATTATTTGCCAGGTGGCTATACAATATCAGAATAGATTTTAAAAGGAGGAGAAGTATGAAAAATAAAATAATTTCAGTTTTATCAGTTATTATTATATTATCATGCTTTTTCTTTATACCTAAGATAAATGCAGCAACATTAGAAGAACAAAAGCAAGAAAACCAAGAAAAAAAAGAACAAGCAGAAAAAGAATTAGAATATGTTAAAGAAGAACTATCTGATGCAGTAGTAAAAATTCAAGAGTTAGATGATAAGATAAGAACTGCAGAAAAAGAAATTGCAGATATGGATGAAAACTTAATAGAGCTAGAAACCAAAGTTACAGATACAACTCAAAAATTGGAAACAGTACAACAAAAATATAATGAAAATCATGAAATAATGGAAAAAAGATTAGTTGTAATGTATGAATGTGGAGATGTCTCATATTTAGATTTATTACTTAAATCATCTAGTTTAATAGAATTTTTATCAAATTATTACGTAATAGAAGAAATAATTAGAAGCGATAGTGAATTATTAGAAAGTATAGAAAAAGAAAAAGAAGAAATAGAAGCAACCAAAAAACAATTAGAACAAGAAAAAGCAGAGTTAAAATTACTAAAGGTAAAGAAAGAGCAAACTAGAATAATAATGCAAAATAATAAGACCATACAACAAAATCAAATAGACCAATTATCAGACAGTGAAAAAGAATTACAACAAAAAATTCAAGAATATAAAGATGAAGAAGCGAGAATAGAAAATTTGATAAATTTAGCTTCTAACCAATATGTATATAATGGAGAGTATACAGGAGGGTTAATGGCATGGCCAATAGCTAAAAGTGGTACATATATTACATCTAATTATGGAATAAGGGAACATCCTATTCAAGGTGTTATAAAATCTCATACAGGTATAGATATAGGAAATGCAGGATTTGGAGCACCAGTTATAGCAGCAGCAGATGGTGTAGTATCTATGGCAAGTTACTATGGAGGATATGGAAACTGTGTAATGATAAATCATGGAAATGGAATATCAACTTTATATGGGCATGGACAAAAAATATTAACAACAGTAGGTACAGAGGTAAAAAAAGGAGATTTAATAATGGAAGTTGGCTCTACAGGCAATTCTACAGGACCACATTTACATTTTGAAGTAAGAATAAATGGACAACCTACGGACCCATTACCATATGTGCAATAATAGTAATAGTCTCTAAATAATACAATTATTTGAGATAATTAAAGTTAGAATAAAAGAATTAAAACTCTTATTATTCTAACTTCTAATTTTGAAAAAAGGGAGTATACTATAAAAAGAGTAGAACTTAGGAGGAAAAAAATGAAGAAGAATAACGTATATAAAATAATAATGCTAATTATATTAACAGTGGCAATTACATTTATTATAACATCAATTATAATGTATAATACTTTAGGAAAGAATAACGTAAAATATGTTTCAACAGATAGTATAGGAAAGACATTTAAAACATTTCATGACTTTATAGAGAAAAACTATTGGGGAGAAATAGATGAAGATGAAATGTTAGAATCTGCAATTAAAGGTTATGTGGCAGGTTTAAATGATGAATATTCTGAATATATAACAAAAGAAGAAATGGAAGAATACATGCAAGATGCAACAGGAAAATATGTAGGAATAGGAGTGTATATAGCCAATAATACAAAAACAAATCAAATTGTTGTATTAACACCTATAAAAGGGTCTCCAGCAGAAGAAGCAGGAATAAAATCCGGAGATGTTATTACAAAAGTTGATGGAGTAGAATATACAGGAGAACAACTAAGTGAAGCGTCAAGTGCACTAAAAAAAGAAGAAGGAACAAAAGTAAAAGTAGAAATTTTAAGAGAAAGTGGAGAAACAGTTGAACTAGAAATAGAAAGAAAAAGTATAAAAATTAATCATATAGAATCAAAAGTTCTAGATAATAATATAGGTTATATGAAGATATCTACTTTTGATGATGGTTGTTATGAAGAATTTAAAACAAAATGGGATGAGTTAGAAAAACAAAATATAAAATCTTTAATAATAGATTTAAGAAATAATGGCGGTGGAATAGTAAAAGAATCTACAAATATTGCAGATATGATGGTAGAAAAGGGAGAAACATTACTAATAACAGCAAGCAAAAATGACGAAGAAAAAATAACAAAAGCAACACAAGAAAAAATAATTGATTTGCCAATAGTAATATTGGTAAATGAAGGTACAGCAAGTGCATCTGAAATTCTTACAGCAGCAGTTAAAGAAAATAATAATAATGTAACAGTAATAGGAAAGAACACTTATGGAAAAGGAGTAATTCAAACTATATTCAATTTAGCAGATGGAAGCGGAATAAAACTAACAACAAATGAGTATTATACACCAAAACACAATACTATAAACAAAGTAGGAATAAAACCTGATATAGAAGTAGAATTTCCAGAAGAAGAAAGTTTATATAGTGTAGAAGAAAAGAATGACACTCAACTACAAAAAGCAATAGAAATTTTAAAATAGGGACGCCCCTTATTGCCACAAAAATTGTTAAAGTGTTGATGTTTTAAAATAAAAACTCTGTGTTAATGGGTGAGATGGAAATCTTGAAAAAGGTTTTCATCTCAATTTTTTTGTGGCAATAAGGGGCGTCCCTATTGTCACATTATTACAAAATTCGACATATTATGTAGTAGATAAATAACATAGAGGTGATAGTGTGAGTAAATTTAGAAAAGGAGATATTGTTGGAAGAATATCTTATAATAAAGATGTGTTATTTGAAATTACTAAGATTATAAAAACAAGCAATAATAAAGAAATATATATATTGAAGCGGAGTTACTGAAAGGATTGAAGCAGATAGCCCAAAAGAAGACTTGGAATTAATGGACAAAAGGATGATAAAAGAAAAAATAAATAAAATGGAGGAAAGGGTAGAAAATAGAATACAAAAATGCTTAAAAGATTCTAAATATTCCTTTTGTAAAAATAAAACATTATTTAACTGGAGTGAAAAAAGAGGGAGTAAAGAGGTCCATACGGGAAAAATATTGCATTTAGATGGAGACAAAAGATACACTGAAAAATCTATGAGATATTATAAAAGTTTGGGATTAAATGCAGTAGTAAAAAATATTCCAGAAAGCAAGCAAGCATATGTTGTAAAAATGCTTTTAGATAGGTATGAGCCGGATGTGCTAGTAATAACAG
Organism: Lachnospiraceae bacterium; assembly: GCA_963621995.1. GTDB lineage: Bacteria > Bacillota > Clostridia > TANB77 > CAG-508 > UMGS1663. The sequence continues at coordinate 3,477 of CAVFFZ010000031.1, read as the reverse complement.
GACATGATGGAATGATAAAAAAAGGAACAGGATTTAATGATATATATAATTATAGAAATTCAAAATATTTTATAAATACAGTAAATGAGGCAAGAAGTTGGAACTCAAAAGGTAAAGATTTAGCTATTTTTGCTGGAGCATGCCAAAGCTATTATGAAGCAATAATGACAGCAGGTGCTAATTTTGCATCTTCACCAGGAAGAATAATGATAGATTTCATAGATCCACTTATTGTGGCAGAAAGAATAGCAACAACAGACAACACTAGGTATTTGACTATAAACGATATAAAAGATGAATTGAGAGATGGGGAAGCAGGAGTAAGTGGTATAGGTTCTATGGGGAAAAAGGTAACAAAAGTATAAAAATATCAATGTAATATAATGGTAATTGTATTGTAATATAAATGTAATAAAACTCTAAAACCTTTGATATAAGCTAAAAACAAGAAACGACATAAAACTTTTACTTTTGACATTTTACGCCTTTCATGATATGATAAGTTCATCTTAAAGAAGTAGGTGATGAACATGATTTGTAAAAGTGATATAGCAAGTCTAAAAACAGATATTGGAGATAAAGTAGGTCAAAAAATTATTGTTAAAGGTTCTTTAGGAAGAAGTAAGACATTCGAAAAAGAAGCTACAATAGAAAAAGCTTATCCAAACATTTTCGTAGTTAAATACGAGGAAAACGAAAGAAATGTTACCTATAGTTATACAGATGTTTTAACAAGAACAGTAGAGGTAGATGTATTTGATGGAGAAAATTATTCACCATTAATTCCACCAATTGTTAGTGTAAAAGAATAACATAAAAGAAGAACAAAAGCAAAAAATATAAAATAACGAAAAATTCCTAAATTTTTAGGAATTTTTTTTGTGCCCAAGCAATATACATTTAGTAATAAAAAATTTAAGGAGGTATATTGTTATGCAAGTCACAGCAAGTAAAGAAACATTATGTGTTAATCAAATAATAGGACAAAAAACAGATACAGCCATGGTAGAGGAGGATTTTGTAGTTCCTGATATAAAACCAGATATATTAAATACAATTCGTACCAATGGAACAATTTGCATTTATAAAAAAGAAGTGATGGATGGAAAGGTTAGACTAGATGGTTGTATAAATGCATATATCATGTATTTAGCAGATGATGAGGAATCAAGTGTAAGAAGTTTAAACACAACTTTAGAATTTTCACAAACTATAGATTTTGATGTAGTAAAAACAGGAATGTTGTTAGACGACAATGTAGATTTAAAAGCTATAGAATGTAGAGTTATAAACGGAAGAAAAGTAAATGTAAAAGCAATAATAGATATAGAACTAAAAATTGCTTCAAATGAAGATGTAGAATTTGTAAAAGAGGTAAATGACATTAAAGACATTCAACTTTTAGAAAATAATTTAAAATTAAATTCGTTATTAGGAACAGGCATTACAAAAGTCTATGCTAAAGATACTTTAGTAATAGATTCTGTAGATAATTTAGCAGAAATTATGAAAGTAAATATTAATATAATTAATAGAGAGATCAAAATAAGCTATAACAAAGTATTAGTAAAGGCAGATGCATGTGTAAAAATATTATATAGAACAGAAGATAATAGAATATGTTCTACTTGCAATTTAATACCTGTAATGGGATTTATAGATATGCCAGATGTAACAGACGAGAATTTATGTGATGTGAAATATCAAATAAGAAATTTAGTAATAAAACCAAATAATATAGAAGAGCATTCTATATATGTAGAAGCAGAATTAGAGATAAATTGCATGGTATACCAAACAAGACAAGTAAATATAATAGAAGATTTATATAGTCCAAGTGTAGATTTGGCGTATAAGCAAAAACAAATAAGAGCAATTTCTCAAAAAGAAATTTTAAAAGATACTTGCAATATAAGAGAAAAACAATTTATAACAGAAATAGGAAATAGAAAAATATATGATGTAGATGTAAAGCCAACAATTATAAATCAAACAATTATGAATAACAGAATAATGTTTGAGGGAGAAGTAGAACTAAACTTTTTATTTGATGCAAATAATAGTAGCAGAATGGGAACAAAGAATTTAGTACTACCATTTAACTTTAATATGGATTGCATGGGAGTGACAGCTACATCACAAATTGAAACTAGTGTAGAAGTAGAACTACAAGATTTTGTAGTAATGCCAGATGAAAATATAGATATGAAAATAGATTTAGGCTTTACTATAAATTTGTCTAACAATAGAGATATAAATGTAATACAAGAAATAAATGTAGATGAAGCGAGAAACACAGAAAAATATAGTTTAATAATATATTTTGTAAAGCCAGGAGATACATTATGGAATATAGCAAAGAAATTTCATAGTACAGTTTCAAACATAGCTAATATAAATGGAATAGAGGACGAGAACAAAATAAATATTGGAGAGCAATTATTTATTCCAATAGCAATTTAAAATTAAAGGAAATATCATGGATAAGATATATTCTAGAAAACGAATAAACTTGCCTAAAAGTTTTAATAAAAATAAGAATAATGAAAAGTTAATAAAAATAACTAAAAGAGTTTTTATTATGTGTATAGCAATAGTAACAGCAAATGGAATTATAAATGCAATTAGACCAATTGTAGATAAGCAATGTATTAACATGGCAAAAAGTATATCTACAAAAATTTCAAATGAACAAGCAACCATTGTAATGGACAAATACAAATACGAGGATTTATGCACAATATCGAAAGATAACAATGGAAATATAACTATGATAAAAGCAAATGTAATTCCTATAAACGAAATAATTTCAGACGTAGCAATAAAAATACAAGAAGAACTTAATAAGACAGATAATAGTAGTTTTTCAATTAGATTAGGTAGTTTTACAGGGAGTAGGTTACTTTCAGGAAAAGGACCAAATGTAAATGTTAAAATGTCAACAATAGGAAATTTGGACACAGACTTAAAATCAGAATTTTCATCAGCAGGAATAAATCAGACATTACACAAAATGTATTTGCAAGTAGAATGCAATGTAATTATATTAACTCCATTTAATACAATGGAAGAGAAAATATCAAATCAAGTATTATTAGCAGAAGCAGTAATAGTGGGAACAACGCCAAATACTTATTATAATTTTGATGGAGTTACAACAAATAATTTGTTAGAGACTATAAAATAGTCTAAACAAATATTCAACAAAAGAAGCATTCTAATACTAATAGTATATTATAAAAACAAGAATAAAATTATAAAACTCTCATAAGATATATAAAGTATCAAAATGGGAGTTTTTATTATGATTGTTTTAAGTAAAAAAAGAATAATGGTAGTTGCAAGTGGGATTATGGTAGCATTATGTGTTTTTGCTATACAGACTAATACTAAAAATGCCAATGTAGTTCAAACAGTGGCACTGCCTGTTAGCAATAAAGTAATTGTTTTAGATGCTGGACACGGAAAGCCAGATGA
>CAVFFZ010000030.1:0-13767 GCA_963621995.1 Lachnospiraceae bacterium | reverse complement strand
TTAAAATGTGCCAATGGGTGTTCTTGCATAGTTTTTTCTACTTCTTTATCATATAAATGAGTATATATTTTTGTTGTGTTTACACTTGAATGTCCTAATATTTCTTGTATTAATTTTATATCATATCCTGATTTATATAGTATTGTTGCACATGTATGCCTTAAAGTATGTACTGAATATTTATTTTCATCAATTTCAGCATTCTTATATAATGATTTTAAATCTCTTTGTATTGTTCTAGGAGTAATTCTACATTTTCTTTCAGTTATAAATAATGCATCAGTCATAATATTCTTTTGTAATGCGTATTTTTCTCTTTCTTGTATATAACATAATAACGTTTCTTTTGTTTGTTTATTCAAATACCCTGTTCTTTCCTTTCTTCCCTTGCCATATATTATAAATGTATCTGAATTTTCTTTGATATCTGATACATTTAATTTACAAACTTCAGAAATTCGTAGTCCACAATTTAAACAAAGTGTTATTATTGCATTATTTCTTATCTGTTTGAATTTATTTGAGTTTTTAGAAACTGAAAGTAATTTTCTTGCTTCTTCTAATGAAAGATAATTAGGCAATTGCTTATTTTCCCTTTTTTCAGCTTGTATTTTTTTAAAAGGTTGCTTAAATATGTCATGTTTGATTTTAAAAAGAAAATCAAAAAAAGTCCTTAGATGTTCTATTTTTATAGATCTTGAGTCCTGTTTATAATTATTTTTAGCAAGGTAAAAAATATAGCTATATATATCGGTATTTGTTAAAGTTCTTATATCATTTAAAGTAATATCATCTATATTTTCAAATTGATTATTGTATTTATAAACATTCATATATTGTAAAAATTGACTTACTGTTGTTTTAATACTTTTTACATATAAATCAGATAGATTTTTTATTGCAAATAAATAACTTGCAAAATCTGACATAAATTCTTGATAATTATTTTTCTTCATTTGATGAAGCCTCCCTTTTTTCTAAAATACTTGATATAGTACAATTATTCATTATTTCTTTCAATTTTTGATTTGTAACATGAGTATATATTTCTGTTGATGATAATTGCTCATGTCCCAGTATCTTTTGAATTATTAGTATATTGGCATTATTTTCATTATGCATTAATGTTGCTCCTGTATGCCTTAAAGAATGTGTATGTATTTTATCCTTGGAGTCATTAAATGCTTTTTTTAGGCATTTTTCTGTAATTATTTGAACATTTCTTCTTGATATTCTTTTTTTTCTTTCACTCAAAAATAAAGCATTATAATCTTTATTGGTTTTCGGTAAAGTTGGTCTAACTTTTAAATATTCTTGTATAGATTCTGAAGTTGCGTCGTTCAAATAAATTATTCTTTGTTTATTACCTTTACCAGTTATTTTTAATGTTTGTTCGTCAAATTTTATATCTGTTAAATTTATACCTACCAATTCTGATAATCTTAAACAGCAATTTAAAAATATACATTCTATTGCATAATCTCTAATTGTATTTCGTGAACTTGTATTTATTGTCTTTGATAATAATTGTTTACTTTCAAGAAGAGTAAGATATTTTGGCAATCTTTTTCCTTCTTTAGCAAATTCTATATGTATTGTAGGATTAAAACTTAAGAGATTTGTTTTTTCCATATATTTAAAAAAGTTCTTTATAGATGATAGTTTTCTATTTCTTGTTTTTGCAGAATTATTAAATGTACATCTTAAAAAGTATAGATATTCATTTATCATATATGGTTTAACTTCTTCTAACATAGAAATAGTTACATCTTTTATTGGTATTTCTTTAAACATTTCAATTGTAAAATCTTTATATGCATCTTCGTTTTTTGTCATAATTAAATATCTAAAAAATATTCTAATATCGTTGTAAATTTCATTTACAGTTGTTTCCGCATATAATGAAATATATCTTATATATTTTAGATAAAAATTCAAATAATCTGGATTTTTATCTTGTGATGATAAAAAAGACATTATAATAAACCTCCTTAAATATAACTTATTAATATCAAGTTATATTATTTAGAAGTTTATTATTATTTTTCTAATAAAACAAAGATGCAAATGTGTGAATATAGGGGCTATATTCTATGATTTGCATCCTTGACAATAGTATTATAATATTTAAGAAAGACTATAGTTTCTTAAACTTTCAGCTAAAACACTTGATATATCTGTATATTTTGCTAATACATCTCTTGTTGTTTTTATAATCTTTTCTTCAGTAATTTCTCCAAAATCAATAAGAAGTTTTCCAAAAATTATTGCTCCATAATTAGTTAAATATTTTTCATTAATATAATCTCTTTTGTTGGGAATATATTTATCAAACTTACTTGTATCGACTCTATCAACGATATTAAAATATGTTCTTTCTTCTAATTGGTTTCGTATTGCTGTTATGTATTTGGCTAAATATTTTTCTTTATCATCTGTAATACATCTATTAGCTTCGATAAAGTAACAAATCATTCTTTCAATAGAACAATTCCAATTTAGTTCATCTATCATAATATTCCTCCATTATTTTTTATTCTTGTTCTTATTCCAAATAGGCTAATAATTATTATTATGGTTATCATTGCGATTAAATTTAATTTCATTTTGCCTCCATTTTTTTAATTTACTTCATTGTTAAATTCAGTTTGGTTAGAACTGACATAGGACTTTCACCTACCAGAACTCTGGCTTGTACTCATTGCGTGGGACGGTTATTACCTCGCTCAAACTGTGACTATACAAAAGTATCTTATCTATGCCTACACATTAATCGACCAGTTAATGCCTAGAAAATGGATTTTATCCCACCTTCACATAGAACTATTTGTATTTAACAAATCTATTTAATTTTCAATGTTCATTTGGGAAGGTATATTAACCTCTCTTACTTGTTAAGTAATCTAAAGGCAAAAAGTTAAGTAGTTTTTTAAAATTTCTTAAATTTTTTTATTATTCTTTTTAATCCTCCATTTATACTTTGATTAACAGCACTATTAGTAATATTAAATTCCTTTGAAATTTCAACATTTTTATATTCTTTTATAATTTTTAAATATAAATGCTTTGACTGTTTTTCTGGTAATTTAATAATTTCTTTTAATAATCGTGTTTCAAAGTCTTTTTCTATTATAATATCTTCTACAGATTTACAATTGGTGTTAATTGAAATCTTAATTTCAAATACATCATCTTCATTATTTATTCCTGTATCTATGTATTTGTTTGTTCTGTATTTTTCTCTAAATTCTTCTTTTCTTACTTCTTTTAAGTATTCTTCTAATTCTTTTGTAAGTTCTATTGTATGTGGTATTCCTTCATAGTCTACAAATGATGCTGCTAAAAATTTACCGTTTTCTTCACATACTTCATAATTATCAATATGAACTATTCTCATAATAAAACCTCCTAAAAATCTGAAATTAAAATTCAAATTTCTAGGAGGAGCTCTAGCAAATAAATAAAATGTAATTAAATTTGACTCAATATATACAAAAAAAGAGCGAATAACATTGCAACCTAAGTCTGATAGGTCTTGTTTTATTCGCTCAATTATATTAATAGATATTTTTTTTCTGCATAGTAATATTAAAGATATAAGCAATTTGCGTCAGAGTCCTTAAACTTGTGTAGGTCTGATGTGTTTTAATTTATTCTTCTCTTAAGCGTAAATTCGCAATCTTTTGTTGTAATAGCTTAAGGACGACTTATACTCATATTTAATATTATAAATAATGTTAGTAGTCATAAGGTGGGTATATTTCGTTTACCTTATTTTGATTAACATTATAAAACATATCACAAGTCGAATGCTGTCGAAATGTTATATCAAAATAGATTTTTATGATAATTTCTGACAATTTATGATAATTTTGGATAATTGCAAAAAAAAATAGCCTAAAACTAGGCTATTATTGAATAAAAGCAAAAATATTATTTTTTATTGTTAAAAAACATATTAAATAATATAAAATCATCTAGATCATCATTGTCTTTTGAGGAATTATTATCTGTTTTTGAATAATCTTGTGTGTTATTTGAATTTCCAGTTGTATTCCATAATACGATAACTCCTATAATTGTTACAATTGGAAATATAAACATATATGGCATTCCATTGAATCCTGCAAATATACAGAATATCAAAAATAATATATATAAAATAATTCCCATAACTACATCTCCTTATTTATTATTCTATTCCAAGTGCTTTATATACTGCATCTTCTGGTGTATTGTAAAATGCAATATTAAATTTTGAAAATAGTTCACTTGGTACTTGTGAAATATCACTTGCTGATGACATTGGCAATAATATCTTTTTTGCTCCAGAGTCAAAACATACTTGTAAAGTATTTGCTAATTCATCTACTTTACTTATAGTTCCACCAATGCTCATACTACCTAATATAACAAGGCTTCCTTGCATTGGCTTTTTTAAGGCACTACTACACATTGCAACATAAGAAGCAAGTGAAATGTATTTTGAAGGGCCTGTTCCTTGTAAGTCTTGTATGTGTAGCAAGTAATCTATTGTTTCTGTATTTATATTTGAACTTATGCTCTTTTTATTTGCTTTGAAATAATTAAATGATGTACTTAATGCCTCTCTCGTCTCTCTATCTGAGCCAACACCTGTTGTTTCAAATTTTCCATGCCCTACTGGAGATTCAACTTCTATTTTATATGTTCCTATTCTTCCAGAGTTTCCTAATCCTACATAATAAGTTTGTCCTGCTTTTAGCATACCTTCAGGTATTAGTTTTCCTCCACCGATTTCTGGTACTGACACAAATTTTTCTTCCATTGTTTCATTATCTATGTATGAAAAATGTACATCATAAAATTCCATTCCACCAATTTTCTTTAATTGTTCTTTTACTCTTCTTCTTCCAACTAAAGCATATTCTAGTATTTCTTCAAGTTCTTCTTTTGTAAATTCTCCATCTGGATATAATACTTTTACAAGCCCAGAGACAGTCTTTCTAACAGCGATAACGTCTCTTTGGTTTAGATTATTTCCTAATCTAAAATATTTATCGATTGAATCTGAGAATGTACGTTTTCTCATTTCTCTAAAAAATTCTGATATATAGTCTGTTATAAATCCGTATTCATCTGTTATTAATTCTGGTCTCATTTTTGGAATTTCCCAACCTGGTAAATAATAGTGCATTCTATCAAAAAATGCTGAATCATTTGCCATTTCTGGTGGGAATGGTTCAAATAAATGTGATGTTTTTAGTAATACTTCTACACTTTGATTTATATTTCCTACAAATACCATTGAAGCATTTGCATTCTTTTCTTCTTTTCCTCTTGCAAAAGATCCAGAAGCCATATAGTCTTTCATTATTTGAATGCCATCTTTATCTTTGAAATGTATTCCTGCGACTTCATCAAAGGCTACACAATCCCACATTCCAACAAGTCCAATTTTCTTTGCTCCCATATTGTAAAATAAGTTTGCAACAGTTGTTTGTCCACCTGATACTAATATGCTGTTTGGAGATATTTCTTTATATATATGTGATTTTCCTGTTCCTCTTGGACCTAGTTCACACATATTGTAATTGTTTTCTACTAATGGTACTATTCTTTCTAAGAAGTGCCATTTTTGATTTTGTTTTAGTTGAGATGGTTCTATTCCCATTGATCTAATTAAAATATCCATCCATTCATCTTTTGTAAAGTGTTTTCTTCCTTCAAATAGTCCTTCTATATCCATATTAGGTAATTGGATTGGATTTAATGACTCAATTACAAAAGGCATTCTTTTATTTTCTTCAAAGTCATATTTAATTTTTATTATACTCCAAATACCACCAACTAATAATTTGTCAAATTTCTTTACGAAACTTTCATCAATTGCAACATCTTTTATTCCTAAATTTGATAATTCTGCAACATATAAATCTATTTTTTCATTAAGTTTTACAGATACTTTATCAATTATTGTATAAATTCCTCTTTCTTTTATTTTTGATTTAACTTTCTCGGCTTCATCAGGTCTTACAAAGTTATCTGCTAGTATATTTTTTACTTGCTCTACCCCATCTTCTATTGCTTTTTCATCATCTGTAGCACAATACATACCTAGGAGGTATTCAAGTACATAAACTGGTACATTTGCACCCTCTTTTATTTTTTTAGTTAAGTCTTTTCTTACTACTTTTCCTGGAAAGTATCTATTTAACTTTTCACTAAGTTCTTCCACTTTTTAACCTCCTAAAAATCAAAGTTATTTACAATTGCAATATCAATATAGAATTTCACTCTAGGAAGTTCTATTCCTGTTTCTTCGTCTGTTATTACTAAATAATAAGGTTTAGTTCTATCATATTCTATATTTTTAAATACAAACTTTTCTCTGAAAAATCTATCTTTTACTTCTGTATTTTCATAATTAGCAATTATAGTACATTCATCAGACACTCTATTTCCGTTTTCATCTTCAAAGTGTAATAAGTATCTGCATGGCTTATTATTTTCGTCTACATTTGAATCTTGTAAGAATTCAAGATATGTTATTGCATTTGTTATTTTTGCAGTTAGACCACTATATGTTATTCCAACCTTTTTAGATTCTTCACTTGTTCTTGTTGATTTAAAATCTATTACTGGAATAATAACTTCATGTGGTAATATTCCACCATGAACATAGTTTATGCCACTTCCTTGTCTTGCATATATCATATTTCCTTTTGGTACATTGACATATCCACTATTTTGACCAAATAAATAGTCTAATTTTAGTGATAATACGCCTTCTTCATTAGATGGTATATCTGTATATGAATATCTTGTTTTTTGTTTTGTTGCATTTGCTTCTTTTGATGTTTTTTCATAACTTTCAATTTTTCCTCTTTTATAGAAGAATCCATGATCAGCTGTTATGAATACATTTACACCACTAAATGTTGTATGTAAATCTCTAACCAGTTTTTCTATCTCATCAATAGCATTTTGACATGCTTCAAATATCTTAGATTCATTATGTTCTCCAGCATTATCTACAGTGTCGTGGTATATATACACAACTTTCTTTCCTGTAAATAACTTTTTCCATTCTGATTTTGTCATTTCATACATATCATCATATTTTATTGCCACAGAGTCTGGATTTTCTTTTTGCAGTATCAATTCTCTGTCTTTTACAGAACTTGAAGTACAACCATCAACTAATATGTCATCACTATTTTTTACTCTCGATAATTCTTTATGTGGTAGTAATGAAGCCATTCCTAGTTTTGTATATGATGGAACCAGACCTAACATATAATTAATTTCTGATTTATTACTAAATATCTTTAATTTGTCTGTTAATTCTCTAGCACATTCATATCTGAAAGCATCTGATATAATTACTATTATTCTATCTTTTTTATCGTTATATGGCTTAATATATGTGTTATAAAACTTGTCCTGCATTGTCATTCTATTAGAGTCATAACTTGTCATACTTTCAATAGTATCACTCCACTTTATTGATAATTCACTAATAAAACTATTTACATATCTATTTTCAATTCTATTTTTCAAATATATAAACATATCCTTATCTTCAATATTATCAAAGTAATAATAGCTTTTTCTGTACAATGTATCAATTATATATAGCTTATCTGCATACTCTTTTGCAAATTGATCTATATCTAAAGTTTTTATATTGTTTTCTATTTTTTCAATTTCTTCAAAGAATTTTAATGCAACTTTTAAGAAAGCATACTCATTTTTATAACTATCATACCAGTATTTGTTTTGTCTAATATCCAGATATTCATTATATTTTGTATACTCCCCTATTCCATTAAATAACTTGTCTGTAACATAGTCTAAAATATATTTATCAATACATTTAAAAGCATCACTTGTTTTATATTCTTCTATATCCATATTTTTAATAAGTTCATCTATTCCAAATTCTTTTTCAATTTCAAATGATAATCTATCATAATATTCTTTTGTAGTTTTATCTCTCATTAAAGAATTTATAAAAATATATACATTTGTAGCTTTTTCTTTTAGTACATATTTGCTGAATCTTCCTATTTTATTTTTGTCAGATATACTAGAAGCAAAGTATGTAAATACAAGAGCTTTATATACCTCTGGAAGCTCTTTAGAGCTTTTTATAGAACTTCCAAATGTATGATTGAATAAGTTTATTATAAATTCTTCATTTCCAAATTTGAATAGATTTTCGTATTTTTTGGTATCTTCAAAATATAATTTTATTATGCCTTTTAGTATATCATCTTCACTAATTGATTTTATTTCTAGTAATATTGCAGTAATTATATAATCGATATTGTCTGGTGTTTTTTCTTCAACATCAAATGCTTTAAAATCACTTTCTCTCTTTTTGTTGTTGAAAAATTTGCTGTAATTTTTAATTATATTTCTGCAATCTTCTGTTAGTTCAAGATTTTTTAATCTCATTGTTGTGGCATCAGGATTGAAAAGTAAATCGCTATTTGAACTTTCTATGTCTAATAGTTCATTATCTGTTCCTTTTAGTCTTTCAAAAGGAAGATAAATAACTATGTTTTTGGTTAGTTCTTCTTTTTCAATATGATACCTTATCCAGAAACTATTATTGTCATATACAATTATTTCTGTATTTTCTATATTCAATTCATTTATTAATTCTCTATATTCTTCTTTTGGATCATACCAGAATATTATTTTTCTAGTTCTCTTTTTTTCGTTATCTCTTGAAAATTCTCCGTTTATTGTATCCAAAAGAAGTTGTGTAACTTCATCAAACATTAGTTATCATTTCCTCCTTTAATATCAAATTGAAATGACGGATTATAATTATTATTAATAGAATCTTTTTCATTATTAGGCAGTGTACTATCTAAATTATTTTTAAAAACCAATATTAGTAAAATAATAGTTAGAATAATGATAGATACAATTGAAACAATATTATTAGTGAATTTTGAACTTTCTTTACCTACAAGATTATTTATCAATAAAAATATTATAAGTATTGATATTGCCAAACTAATATTCATTGTTATTATTCCTATAGCTGTTAAATTACCTAAAGCAGAAACATTTGCTGTTAACAGAGCAACAATTGATACAAACAAAGCCATAATTGTTAAAATATCTTTACTATAATTATTTAAGTCTTGTGTAATTTTATCCATTTTTTTGTTTTGATTTTCCAATTTTTTTAACATATATTTAGTTATTTCATTTTCATTAAGTTTTAATTCTGCAATAATTTTGTTCTTTAAAAACATATCAATATAATTTTTCAATTCCTCATCTGTTGTTGATTTTCCATAAAAACAAGTTCTTTTCTGTAAACTTATAGCCCCTTCATCATACAATACAATAAGTACTTTATATAAACTATAGTTTTTTAAATTTTTCTTATATCTTTTATATACCTTTCTAAAATCTTTAATGGTTATAGCTTTGGTTATTGTAGAACTGTTATATAATTCAAGCATAATTTTCATTTTCACATCTGTACTAATCTTTGGTTTACCCGCTCTTATTTGGTTTATTGTATCAACATCAATTTCTTTCATATCTTCCTCACTTTATTTTAGCTAATATATCTTTAAATTTTTCGTAATTTATTTTTACTCCGTCATCTAAATCAATACTTATTCTTTGATTTGCAATATGAGCTATTTTTTCATCATATTCTTTAATTTCTTGAAGCTTTGCATTTAGGTCTGATTGTCTTTTTTGTGCATCTTTTTTATCTACCATTGATAAATTTGTTGTTAATTTATAGTTAACATCGTATAGTAGTTTTTCATAAGTAGTCTGTATTCTATGTAGATAGTCCAATCTTGCTTTTGGAATTAAATTTTCAGTATATCTATGCATATAAATTAAAGCTTTAAATCCATTTTTCTTGCCACTATCTAATAACCAATAAATAGGTTTTTTTTGATATATTTTACAATGATCATTAAAGAAATCATTTACAAAATATCTTCTTATTGTTTCCTCGCTTGTTTCAGTACCTTTTTTGCCTAATGTTTCTGCAATAAAATCTAAATTTTCATTTAATGTTTCTTTCCCAAAAGCAATTTCAATAAATTGTTTAAATTTTTGAACAATATCATCATCAAAATATGCTTCATCTGTGATTGGGATAATATTATCTAAATCTACTTTAAATTTTATATATTTATTTTCATCAAAGTTTCCACCAGCATATATAATTCCTTTATCATCTAACGAATATCTTCCAAATAAACAACCTATAAAATAGCTTATAAATGCTTTAAGTTGTTCTATTGTATTGAATGATTTTAATGTAATGTCATTTTCAGAAATAAATTCGTCTAATTCTTCTTGCAAATTATATTTTTTTATAAAAATAGTATTCAATTCTGTTTCATATTTATACATTAATTGATGATTGGATGTTAATTGTTCTTTAAAATGTAACATACTTTCTTCTATAGTTAGATAACGACCATTGATTAATGGATCTGATTCAAACTCATAACTTGTTTCATTATAATTCCAATCTTCTCGTGCTAAATTAACGCAATTGATAGTAATATTATTTATGTGTTCTATTTCTTCAGTTGAAAATTCCATAATTGGAAATCTATCAATGTCATACATATTCAGAGCCATCGTAGGACTTAGTAGTTTGCATATATAATTGATAACTTTAGAGTTCATAAGTGCTAAAAGAAAATATATATTTTTTTCATCTGAAAATATACTTCTAAAATTTACATCAAAAATTCCACCTTTTAAATAAAATCTATATGAATTATTAACTGAGGATATTGCTGATGTTGAAATTGATTCCTTAAAATAATTTATTTCTCCTCTTGCAACATTAGGATTTTTGTTTTTGATATATTCTTTTATATCTGCACCATCATTTTTCCAATTTACAATATAATCATTATTTCCAAACCATTTTCTAAAGTCACCACCCTTATTATATGGAAACCACTTAAAATTACTTGATTTAGCTTCTTGTTTATTCATATTGAAGCCTATATTTTTAAAACTAACTTCAAACCAATTTCTTACAAATATATTATTATTTCCTGTTGAGAGACCTATTCTTGCATCAAATTTTTCACTAAATGGTGTTGAATTTTTGAAAATATTAATTAAATTATTACTCATATTATATAGTATTGGACATCCAGGGATATTAAGAAAATTACTTTGACTTATTGAATAGTATACCTTTTGTTTCCTTCCTAAACTTGGAGTATTTACATTATAATTTTCAAAATTAAATTCATAGCTATGATTTGATTTGGTATTTAAAAAGATATTATCAATATCATTAATATCAATATATTGAAAAGTTCTATCATATAACTTAAAAAATTCAGGTTTTATATAAAAGTTAGGTTTTGAGTTTTTTATAACAAAACATGTAGAACCAAAATCAATACCAAATACTCCTCTTCCCATATGTAAAAGACTAATAATCTCTTGATTTTCAATTATATATTTTCTTAATGTTTCAAAGGATTTCAGATATAGCCATGATGGTTGAGTTATCAATGCATAAATACCATTATTTTTTGTTAATTCTCTACATTTTTGAATGAATACTGAAAACATATCTGTTTTTACATCAGAAAAATGTGTAGAAACATATTTGCTTAATTTTTTATCCATTCCAGACATTCCCATATATGGAGGATTAGTAACTACTATATCATATTTTTGAGATAATAAAATAGCTTGATTTATTAATGGTTTTATCTGAAAAGCAAGCTCATATTCAAATATATTAGTTGCAGAATTTAAAAAATCATTTAAACTATTATAATCCATATAATCTATTTCTAAAATGGAACCATATTCTTTAGCATCTTCAAAACTTTTAATTAGATAATTTAGCATTTTTTGTAATTCATGATTAGTAGTTGATGTTATTGAATTTTGTGTTATATGATTAGATTCATGAATACTATATATATTGAGTATAGAACTTGAATTTTTGTTAAAGAATTTTTTATCGTATGCTCGAGCTTTTAAAGAGATTGCTAATATAGTTAATTGTATTGCTCTTTCATCAATATCTAATCCAAATAAATTGTTTTTTAATATCAACCCACATATCTCATGAGAATTATATCCTAGTTCTTGATACATATTATAAAATACATCAAATGCATAAATTAATATATGTCCACTTCCACAACAAGGATCTAAAAATTTAATTGTTCTAATATCTTTGTTTTCAACACCAAATGTATTTTTTTCATTTGTATAATATTTAAATTTCTTTTTTATATTTTCACTGGCAAATCTTCCTAATGTATTTTCTACTAAATATTTAACAATCCAATCTGGAGTAAATATTTGTGTCGCAGCAGGAACATTTTCTTTAGCAATTTTTATATTTTTTTTCAAATCGGAAAAAACATTATCTTTTTTATCAGATATATAATATTGATATAACCAGCCTATAATTTCTACTTGTTCATAATTTTCTTCTGGAACTTCTGTGATAATTTTATTTACAAAACCAGATTCATTTAATAAATTGTCTGGTACAAGAATATCAATATAATCCGTAATGCCATCAAATACCTGAGGTATAGCTTTTCCAAGTTTTTTACATATTAAAAGCAAAAGATATTTAAACTTTTCATTATCATCTTTTAGTTCAACATATTTTTCTCTTCTAAAGTCAATATCCAATTCAGGATTTACTAAGTTTGTAAATTTCATTATCTCAGGATCCGGAGTATTATCTTTTGATGATAATACTCTTATCCCTAAGCTTTGATTATCTTTTGTTAAAGGTAAATAATCATTAATTTCCATATATCTTATTGCTACTATCCTATTAAACCAAGTGTATGCAGCTTCTTCTATAACTTGTTCTAATCCTAATTCATTAATTCTTTTTATAAGAAGCTCTCTTTTATTATAATTTGTTTTTGATAAGCTTAAACTATGTTCGCTATTAGTAAGCATATATACTTCTCCATTTTGTTGTTCTGTAAATTCTTCATCAACATAGAATGACTTTATTTTGTTTTCCATTCTTTGCATTAAATCCTGTCTAGATTCTACTGCAAATTTTTTTAATATTGTTTTATTCATTTTTTACCTACCTATCTTCTTACATAATATTTTTTTAAATTCTCCAAGATATAAATCTATGTCTTCACTATTATCTAATACAAATGAACAATTTATATTAACATCTATATTGTTATCTTTTACTTTTAGCTTTATCTCATTTTGACCTAAATTATCTTTATTATTCTGGTCTCTAGTATCAATTGATATAGCAATTGCACCATTTTCAGCTAACTTATCTGATACTTCTATTAAATTGGGTAACTTTTTAAACTGTAATTTACATATTAGTTTTGTTATGCAAAATGATAGTAGCATTATTGATGATGTTTCTGCTATAATTGATATTAATATCCATATCCATATTGAATTCGTAACTCTAGAATTAGGAAAAAATACAGTTTTTATAACTCCTAAAAACATGCATATAAATCCTAATACAGCATATAGATTTTCTTCTAGGAAACCTATATACTCTTCTTTTGAAACATATAGTTTTTTATTATAATCTCTCATTAATCCATAGCCTACACATTTTTTTATTATACTATTTGGTGTTAAACCAAGTAATTTTATAGCCATAAGAATTCCACCAGAAATTGATAAAGCATATTCAATATTTGATATTATATACTCAACAAAATTCTCCATTGATTCTCTCTCCTATCTAATTGTCAAATTATTATTTTTATCAAATTCTTTTAACAA
>CAVFFZ010000029.1:0-14620 GCA_963621995.1 Lachnospiraceae bacterium | reverse complement strand
GTTTTAATTATGTGTCTTTTTTTCTATTAAAAACGGTAATTTAATTTTACCATTTCTAATAGAAGGAGGAATTTATATGAGTGAGAAAACTAAAAAAAAGCCAATAACATATTCAAGATATGGAGATTATTTAATACCAAATTTAATATTGGACAATGGAAAAGTTAAACCTAAAATTGGAAGATATGGAAGGCTAAGATTAAAATTTTTAAAGGAAGAAATGAAACCAGTTTATACAAAAATGTTAATGGAAGATACACTAACAGATTATTTATTAGAAGTAGATGCTAGAGCTACAGATATGGAAAATATGTTGATAAATGAGATGAAAAAATACCAAAACATTGATGAAAAATTAAAAGAAGAAGATCAAATGAAGTGGGTTGGAGCAATGAATATGATAGCGTATTCAGCAAGAGAAATGGTACTTGGAAAATGTATAAATACTTATAATATTTAATGAAAAAAGTGCTTGAATTAATAAAAAATTCAGGCACTTTTTTTAATAGCCATATAATAAAATTGTGAAAAGAGAGTACATTTAGTGTCTAGCCAGCACTGAATTTGTACTCCCATACAAATTCTAATGTGGGATATCCCAAACCCAAGACGGGAGAAAATAAAATCCGACAGATTATTTGCAAATTGTGGAAAAAATAGTAAATTTATGATAGAATACAAGTAAATATTTTTTAGGGGAGAAATGCAATGAAAGAGTTAGAAGAAAAAATAGTGAAATTTGCAGAAGATAGAGATTGGTTACAATTTAATACACCAGAAAACTTAGCCAAGTCAATATCTATTGAGGCGGGAGAATTACTAGAATGTTTTCAATGGAATAATAATTATAATAAAGAAGAATTAAAATATGAAATTGCAGATGTTATGAATTATTGTATTCTTTTATGTCACCAAATAGGAGTAGATCCTAAACAAAGTATTTTAGAAAAAATGGATATTTCAGCAAAGAAATATCCAGTAGAAAAAGCAAAAGGTGTAAGTACAAAATATGATAAATTATAAATATAAAAAAGTGTAGAATTGAAATAGTAGTTATGAAAGAATAATAAAATTAGAATGAACATAAAACACATAACATCAATAAGGGGAAATAAATTGGAAGAAATTAAAATTAGTGGTAATTGGAAAATTGAAAAAGATGAATATAAGGGTGAATTACATATAGTAAAAAGTAAAAAAATAATACGATTGGTAATACAATCACAAAAATTAGAAAGATTTTTTAATGATGAAGAATTTCCTGACAATATGGATTTAATACATGGTGTTAGTTTTCTTAATAACAATAATATATCATTATTAAATTGTAGAACTCTTAGAAAGAATACAAATCTAAATACTGGAATAACTACTTTTTTGATTGATTGCAAATATTGTATTTATGGTTTGAAATTTGAAAGTTATGAAGGAGTAACTTTTAATAAATTACAGGTAAGATTAACAAATTCAATGGAATGGAGTACTTTAAGTGGTTTTAGCTCGAAGAGAGGTAAAAAAAAGAAAATAGAGGAAATAGAATATAAATTTAAGAAAAAAATTTCTTATAATATAAATGAAAATATAAAATTAGAGATAGTTCCATGGTTTGGAGGTGGAACATTTTATTTAAATTCAGAAAAAGTTGTTTTAAAGCAGCATATAACAATAAATCTTAGATGCAATAAACTAGAAAAATTTGAAAAACTGGTACAAGAATTAAAGAAAGTTATTGCACTTATTGAATTTAGTACAAAGTTAAAAGTGGACATAGTAGAAATTAAAGGCTTTAAAAACAGTAAATTTTACAAATATCCTAATATTAGAAAAAGAAAATATATTGATTACAGAATCTATTATGCTAATGAGATAGATATAAAAAACGAAAATGATGAGATTGAAAAAATAGATAGAAATTTTAATTGCAATTTAAAACAAATCTATGATGTTAATGGATTAAAAAATTGGTTTGAAAAATATGAAAATTTAAAGCCAATTATTGATTTATATAGAAAAAACATTGAGAATTTTGAATATTATGATGAGATTCCAGAAGAAGAGATATTTATAAATATAATTAAATCATTGGAATTTTATCATACTATATTTGTGGTAGAATCATTAGAGGATTATAAAAAAATATTATCAAATAAGCTAGATAATATTTTACAAGAGAACAAAGAATTGGTTGAAGCTTTTATTTATGATAATGCACAAGAGAATGCAGATTATATATTACTGAAAAATAGATTGATTCATTTATTTTTGGAAGAAATGCCAATATATTACTTTGAAAAATTAGAATATATTTTAAATTTTATCAATTCAATTACAGATACTAGGCATTATTACACACATTACAATAAAAGTAAGAAATACAAAGCAATGAAAGGTGTTGAACTTAGTATATCAACTATAATATTACAAACTTTATTAGAATCTTGCATTTTTAAAGAATTAGGATTTACTAAGGATTTTATAAATAACCATAAAAGGGAATCTTTTTCTCGATTGAAAAAATATGAAATACCAAAAAGAGAAGAAAAATATATAAAGCTATATAAAAAAGTTCATCTTATTACAAGTATAGAAAATATATTGAAAATTGTTATTAATGAATATAACATTGGAGATTATACTTCTTATCATGTTACAGAAGATAATGATGATGAAGATTTATATGTAGAAATAATTACAAAAACAAATAAAAAATATAGAATTAGAATATTATCAGAAAATAAAAATGATGAGGAATGCGAAGAAATTATAAAAAATGATAAAAGAAAATTACTATATACGAAAAAAAATTTTATAGTTTATACTACTTTTATGGTAAATATAGAATATTAATATATAAAAGTAATTAAAAATGTATTATATGAAAAAATTATGATCAATGTAGTAGTGGTTATAAGTTATATTTTAAACATGGAGAAATCGTTTTTATAAAGTAAAAAAAAAGATGGAAAGAAAAAATTGAAGACAGTAATAATTAATGGGGGCAAATTATTATGATAGTATATGAAGCGACAAAAGAGATATTTATTAATGATGTAATAAATAATCAAATAGCTGGTAGAATAGAACAATTATATAGACTAAGAGTGGGACAAAATGTTAATCCAAGAGAAAAAGAAGCTTGGAAGAATTCTATGATGTATATGAATAATGTTTTAAATGATGTTAGTATTCCCAATAATAGCGGGATAGCAATAGAATTTAAAATTCCATATACTTCTAAAAGAATAGACTTTATTATAACTGGAAGAGATAAACAAGGAAGAAATATTGCAATTATAGTTGAGTTAAAACAATGGACAGAGGCTGAAATTGTTGAAGGTCAAGATGGTATTGTTAGAACTTTTACAGGTGGTGCAATGAGAGAGGTTGCCCATCCATCTTATCAAGCATGGTCATATGCAGCGTATATTGAAGATTTTAATGAAAATGTTCAAAGAGATAATGTAAAATTATTACCCTGTGCATATTTACACAACTATGAAAATGTTGAACCTAAGACTATACTATCGGACAAGTATAAAGATTATATTGAAAAAGCTCCTGTATTTATTAGTGGAGATGCTTTAAAATTACGAGAATTTATTGCTAAATATGTTACAGAAGGTGATGATAAAGAAACATTATATTTAATTGAAAATGGAAAAATAAAACCTTCTAAATCATTACAAGATTGTATAGCAGGAATGGTAAAACAAAATAAAGAATTTATATTATTAGATAATCAAAAAGTAGTATATGAAACTGCAATGGAAATGGCTAAAAAATCTAATGAAGATGGTAAAAAGAGATGTTTAATTGTTAAAGGTGGACCAGGTACAGGAAAAACAGTCTTAGCAATAAATCTACTATCAGATTTAACAAACAAGCCATATGAAATGGTATGCCACTATGTAACTAAAAATGCTGCGCCAAGAGCAGTATTTAAAGCTAAATTAAAAGGAACAGAAAAGATATCTAAAATAGATAATATGTTTAAAGGTTCAGGAATATATACTGAAGCTAAAAAAGATGATGTGGGAGTAATTTTAGCAGATGAAGCACATAGGTTAAATGCAAAATCGGGTATGTTTAAGAATCAAGGAGAAAATCAAATAAAAGAAATTATAAATGCAGCCAAGTTTTCAGTTTTCTTTATTGATGAAACACAAAGAATAGATATTTACGATATAGGTTCAGTTGCTGAAATTGAGAGATATTTAGATGAATATGGAGTAGTAGGAGAAGAAAGAAAAATATTAGAACTTGAATCTCAATTTAGATGTAATGGTTCAGATGGATATTTGGCATGGTTAGATGATGTGCTAGAAATAAGGCAAACAGCGAATAATGATGGATTTGATATTGATTATGATATTCAAATAATGGATAATCCTAATGATGTTAAGGATAAAATATTTGAATTAAATAAAATAAATAATAAAGCAAGATTATTGGCAGGGTATTGTTGGAATTGGATTAAGGAAGGTAAAAATGATACGAAGGTTCACGATATAGTTATACCAGAATATAACTTTGAAATGAGTTGGAATTTAGGAAGCAGTTCGACTTGGGCAATTGATCCTGAATCTGTAAATGAAGTAGGATGCATACATACATCTCAAGGATTAGAATTCGATTATGCAGGAGTAATAATTGGTAAAGATTTGAGATATGAAAATGGTAAAATTATTACTGACTTTACAGAAAGAGCGAGTACAGATAATTCATTAAAAGGAATTAAGAAAATGTACAAAGAAAATCCTGAAAAAGCATTAAAGTTAGCTGATGAAATTATAAAAAATACATATAGAACTTTAATGACTAGAGGTCAGAAGGGATGCTATATCTATTGTGAGGACAAGCCTTTAGCTGAGTATTTAAAAAGTAGGATAAATAGATGTAATGAAATTACTTATTCGATTGATGAAGATGAATATTATACAGATTTGAGTGTTGCAGAAGATAGCGAAGAATATAGATATGAATAACATACAAAAGCAGAAAAATTATAAACATTTAATTTTCTGCTTTTTCCATTATATTTTGACAAAATTTGCATTTAAAAGATGATATATTATAAAGTTAGAAATATATTGTAAAGGAGATTAGAATTTGTATAAAGGAATTAATATCATTGGTAAAATATCCGGCTGGTTAATATGTGGAATTACTATTGACCAGATTGATTTAACAGATAGTCACGTTTTAAATTATTTGGTAATAGCACCTATTATAGAATGGCTTTTAAGAAAAATATCATATTTGACATGTAATATAATCGTATATCAAAGGTTAAATATTAATGAGTCGTCAATAGGGAGTTTTGTATATTGGACATCTTACGGTATATATGTATTAATATTGTCTGGAATACTAGCTATTTTAAAAAATAATGGAATAATACCAGTAGTAACTAATTTAGACATAATATTTTTTGAAGGTACTGTAAATCTCATTACAAATATATTCGTGGATTCAATAAATAACATTGTAAATATATTACAAACATAATAAAAAAGGAGAAATATATGAAGTATATAAAAAATCAACAAGAATTTTTAAAGTTATTCTCATCAAGTTTATATGATAAAGTAGTAAAAGAAAATGTATGTAGAAGTAAAATACATATAACTAAAAGAGAATATAAAGAAATATTAAAGGAATTATATAAAGAACTTATATCATATGAATATATTCCTAGTCCTATAGAAGAAAAAGTATTTATATATAAATCAGACAAAGTTGCAAGGATATTGCCTGTTATGAATATAAAAGATGAATTAGTATATTACTTTGCATGTAAAATGATAGAGGAAGAAATTGCAATAAATAGAGTGGAACATACATTTGGAGGATGGAGATTAGGAAATGAAATAAAATTGCAAGAAGATGCAGAAATTGACTATGTATATAAAAGTTATAACTCATATATGTGGAGGGAAAATTGGAAACAATTTCAAAATATATTAAATATAGAGTTAAATGATATAGATGATGAAAGTTTAATATTAAAACTAGATATAGCTAATTTTTATGATAGTATAAATATAAATTTATTAGAAAAGAAGTTATTATCAACAATTGGCCCAGATAAAATAGAATACATAAATATATTAATATATTTATTGAAGAACTGGAATATAAAAGCAGAAAAATATAATTTTAAATCAGTTGGAATACCACAAAACCAATTTGGAGATCAATCTAGATTGTTAGCAAATTTTTATTTACAAGGATATGATATTAAAGTTAAAGAAATATGTGACAAGAGTGATGCAAAATATTTAAGATATGCAGATGATCAGATTATAATATTACAAGACAAGTCAAAACTTAATGATATATTATATGTTATAAGTAAAGAGTTAAATAATTTAGGGTTAAATTTGAATGCTAGTAAAGTAAAAGAACATAATAGAGAATCTATAAGAACATGGTATGCGATACCGATATTTCAAAAAATAGATAATGAAGAATATAATGAAGCAGCAGATTTATTCCTTGATTATATAGATATGCATAAAGAATTTAATTTATATAGTGTTTTAAAGAAATTTATAAATATAGATATGAAGAAAATTAGTATATCTAATAGAAATAGAATTAAATCAATATTAACGGGATATGAATTTTTGAAGACGGGAAATGAATATATTTTTATAAGAATTTATAATTTGTTAATTGAAGATGAAAAAGAGGAATTTATTAATACATTATTAAAAATAGCAAAAGAAACAACATATAATGGATTTCATTATGAATGCATTAATTTTTTTGAAAGGATAAAAAAGAATATAGAAGCTGAAACAGTAAAAATAAGATTAAATGAAATAAAGAACATCTAAATAATTGGAGAGAAAGAATGGAAGATAACGTATTTATAGAATATAAAGAGAATGAACACTTGCATAAGTATAAAATAAAGGAAAAAGAACAATATTATTACGATTTAGGCTTTATTGATTTTAGTATAACTGGAAGAGCAGATGCACAAATTGCGAATACATTTATATTTGAAGCTAAATATTTAGTAATAAATGCAATTAAATTATATGAATTAGGATATTTCGATTGTGCATATTATAGTTTAAGAGAAGCTATAGAGATATCAACAATAATGGTATACTTAGTAGATATTCCGCCAAAAGATAGAAAAGAAAAATTAAAAGCTTGGAAAAATATAGAATGGTTTCCGATGAGAAATAAAATGTTAGAATACTTAGAAAAAAATGGAGAGATATTTGTTGATTTTAAAGAAAAAATGAATGATTATTTTGAAGATTCTAAAGAATATATTGAAAAAATAAACAAATATGTACATAAGCAAGGAACAGATAAATTGTATACGGTAAAAAAATGGTATGATCATCAAAATAGATTAGATGATGAATATTATTTTAATAAATTTGAAGCATGTTTAAAATTTACAATTACACACATTGCGATAATGAGATTAAGCATAGATCCATTTCCGATAATATTAATGGATGAAAAATTGTATTTAAAAACTAGAGATACAATAACAGAACCATATTCAAAAGAATTTGTAGATAAATATATTGATAAAAAATATATAGAAAAGTATAAAGAAACAGAGTTATATAAAGGATATAAAAGTTATTTTGAAAAAATGGAAGAACAAAGTATTGAAATATCAAATATAATAAAAGAATTCTTTGTTGATATATCTAAATATGATGAAATATTAAAGCAGTTTCATTTATTAAGCAAACATCAACAAATTATAGTAGAAATATTTAAAATTTCATATAAAATAAGTAACATTCATTATAATGGATGTCCTATATCTTATTTTTCTAATACACAATCTAAAAGAAAAAAATTTCATTATGATTCAAAACAATTTGATGAGTTCAGTAAGTCTAAGTATAGAATTAACATGAATTATGATGAAGTATATATGTCAGTATTTACCATATGTAATGACGAATATTTTATAGAACATAATGAGATTTTAAATGAAATTGAAATTAGAGATATAGAAAAAATAGAATCTTATAAATAGTTAAAAGTCATTATTGAGTAACTTAATGTTATACAATTTTCGTAATATTGTTTCTTACAAAGTCTACCGTTGAAATATTGTTATCGGATTATATTTATCTATAATAATATTTAAATTTAAAATAACTATTTTGGAATATAAGGAATAATATATGAATAAACACTATCTTTTTTGGAAATAATATGATATAATATATATATTAAAAAAGGAAGTGAATATATGAGTATTGGAAATAAAATAAAAAAGTATAGAGAATTAAATAAAATGACTCAAAAAGATATTGCTGAAATATTAGAAGTTGAACCAGGAACAATATCTAAATATGAATCTGGAATGATTGAACCTAATATTGAATCTTTAAAAAGATTAGCAGAAACATTTAATATAACAGTAGATGGATTAATAAAAGATGAAGAAAAATTTGATATTACTAAAATTAATGTATTAGAAATATTAAGAGAACAAAAAGAAATGGGGTTAAAGGGAAATTTGTATCACAATACACAAATTATATTTGCATATAACACAAACCATATTGAAGGAAGTAAGTTAACAGAGGACCAAACAAGATATATATATGAAACAAATACCATTTTATTTGAGGGTGAGACTGTTGCAAGTGTTGATGATATAGTTGAAACATCAAACCATTTTAAATTAGTAGATTATATGTTAGATAATGCTGATAAAGAACTGACAGAAGAAATGATAAAAAATTTTCATAGAATCTTAAAAGAAGGAACAATGGATAGCAGAAAAGATTGGTTTAATGTTGGTGAATACAAAAGATTAGCCAATGAAGCTGGAAGTATGAAGACATCATCACCAAAACAAGTGGCAAAAGATATGCAAAAATTAATGGAATGGTACAATAGTTTATCAAAAGTTACTATAAAAGATATAATAGAATTTCATGCTAGATTTGAAAAAATACATCCTTTTCAAGATGGTAATGGTAGAGTGGGTAGAATAATTGCATTTAAAGAATGTCTAAAAAATAATATAATTCCATTTATTATATTAGACAAAGATAAATTATTTTATTATAGAGGATTAAAGGAATACCAAAATAAAACAGAAAAAGGCTATTTGATAGACACTTGTTTAAATGCACAAGATCAATATACAGAAATGATTAAATATTATGTTGGAAATAAATAAACTAAAGAAAAGCAAAATAATAGTAATTAGATATTATAGAATTATTTTGCTTTTTTGATAATAAGAGACAAGTTGCGACAAAATTTTCGAATAGTAAGTGCTATATTAGATGTTAAATTATCGATAAAGATATGTAATAGGAAGGAAGTATATGTTTACAAATAGGGAATTAGCTATAATGGTATGGGTCAATGTGTTTATATTGTATTGTTTATTAAAGCCAGATGTAAGGCAATCGTTTAAGAATGTAATAAAAGCAATATTTAACAAAAAATTAGTGATGTTATATATTATTATATATACATATATGGTATTTTGTATATATATTCTTTATAAGGTAAGATTTTGGAATATAAATTTATTGAAGGATACTCTTATATGGCTTATAACTATACCTATATTCTCAATAATAAAAGCAGAAGAAGATAGTAAAAAATACTTTAGAGAGACATTAAAGAGTTGTTTTGAAGTTTATATCTTAATAGAATTTATAGGAGTTAATTATCCTTTTAGCTTATGGATCGAATTAATTATTATTCCAATTGTATTATTATTTTCATTAGTAGGAGAATTTGGAGAAAGATTCGGAGGAACGAAGGAAGTTTCTACTTTTGCATATTCTATAGTTATAATAATATCTTTTGCTGCATTTATACATTCAATAAGGCTAATGATTAATGATATACAAAATATTTTTACTGAAGACACTCTAAAAAGTATAATTTACATACCAATATTGACTATAATATATATGCCAATGATATATTTAATATTAGTTTTTATGAAATATGAAACATTTTGGGTTAGAGTAAAATGTAAAAACTATTTATCAAAAAAAGATAAAAGAATGGTAATGTGTAAAGCAATAAAAAATTGCAAACTAAATCTTAATAAGATAAGAAATATAAAGTTAGAAGAATATATAAATATTATGGAGAGATAGATATGAAAAATTATGGAAAATGTCATATATGTGGAAAAAACACACAATTAACATTCGAGCATATTCCACCTGAAAAAGCAAACAATTCTGACGATGCACATGCAATATTAGGTGATACATTGATGAATCATATAGGAAGTACAAGGCAACCATGGGATTTAACGGGATTAAGATATAAAAATTTGCAACGAGGAATGGGAGGATATACATTATGCGAAGCTTGCAACAACAATACTGGAGCATGGTATGCAGATGATTATATTAATTTTGTTAATACTATAGGGTATGTACTAACAAATAAAGTAGATTTAGAAAAAGTTAAAGCAGTAAAAATTGAATTAAAAGAGATGCATCCTTTAAGAATTTTTAAGCAGATAATTTGTATGTTTGCGTCTACAATGCATGCAGAATTTTTTGATGCACATCCAGCACTAAGAGATTTTATTCTCAATAGAGAATCTACGAATTTTGATCCAAAAAAATATAGAATTAGCATGTATATCTTAAAAGAACCCCGTTGTGGTTGGTCTGGGTTGAATGTTATGATGTATGGTAATGGAAAGATTAAAACAATAGCATATATGGATTTATATCCAGTAGGATTTATATTAGAAATAGATCCAACAGAAGATACATTTGAATATGTATCTGATATTACAAATATGGGTATTGATTTTACATATAATGATAAAGGAATATTAGGAGTTACATTAAATATCCTAGAAAGAAATACTTTGTGGGTAGGAGATTTTAGAAGTAAAGAGGATATTTTAAAGCAAAGTAAAAAAAGTAGAATTGATACAATAGAAATAATTAAAGGTGAAATGAATAGATTAAATATAAAGGAAGAAAAATATAAAAATGTTATTGATGAATATATCAATAATCAAATAAGTTCAAGTGAATTTTTAAATAGGATTGAACAGATAAAAGGCGAGAATTAATCTCGCCTTTCACCAATCTTCAAAACATCCCATAGCTATCTGACTTCCATCCACAAACCCATTTCTATAATACTTTTCATTCCAATAATCGCAATAACCCAAAAAATTATCATCAAGTTTATGTAATTGTTGTCTAACATATTTCTTATTACATTCAGGTACATTTCTTAAAATATTTTCAGCTATTTCATCAAAATAAATCCAATGTTTTTTGTCTTCATCAGATTTTAAAGCAGAGAGATCTTCATCTCTATAAATAAACCAATCTTTTAAAATATCATCATTAACTTCTCTTAAATTTTTCATATAAAACCTCCAAAATAATTCTTGATTTTATAGAAGATTACTGCAAAATTTTACCAAATAAAATTGGGAAAATTTTGGGAAGAATTGCTTCCAAAAATATCCTAAAATTGCATAAATGTTCAATAAACTAAATCTTCTATAAATGGCTAAATACCAATAAAAACTTAAATTTCCATAAATCTTCAAAAGTGCCTTTGCCGGCGCTCATAACTCTAAGGTGAGTTTGAAATAATTTTATTTTATAATTTTGATTTAATCGTTACAGCTTGAGTGGTTGTAGCGATTTTTTTTGCCTTCAAATTGGTTGATATAATGCTTGAAAATAGCACTATTATGTCAAATTGGGGAGAAATTGGGGATCAACTTCCTAATTGACATAGAACCTCTAAGAAAAGCTCATTTTACAAAAATTCTTAAAGTTATTTTTGCAACAAAATAAATCAAAAAAATATAAATATGAGAGTCACAAAAAAGATTTTTAGATAATATTGAATTACTAATTTGCCTTGCTTGAAATCAACAAATTCTCTAATACATTTCCAGCAGTCCTATCATGAGATTTTAGTGGGTGAACATAGAAATTGTATGTAGTAGTAATTTGTGCATGACCAAGCCTAGCAGATACTGTTGCAACATCAACTTGTTGAGAAATAAGAAGAGTTGCATTTGTATGTCTTAAACCATGAAAATTAATTACAGGCAATCCAATCTTTTTAACAAACTGTTCAAACCATTTGCTAATTGTAGATGGATGAATAGGTTTACCATCATCTTGAACAAATAGCCTATTAGATTCGTGCCAGAAATCGCCTACAATTGATTTTTGTTCATCATACCATAACTTATATTCTTCAAGTAAAGAAACGATAAAATCAGGTATTGCAACATCTCTTATTGAACTTTCTGTTTTAGGTGCCTTAGTAAAAACTCCTTTTTCAGAAAGATATTGACTAGACTTATTAATATTGATAATACCATTTTTAAAATCAATATCACTCCATTCAAGCCCAACAAGTTCACCAAGCCTTGCTCCAGTAAAAATATCAAGTAAAATTGCAGTACGATATTTAATTTGATTGCCTTTTAACTTTTGCAAATTATCAACAAGAATTTTAGTTTGTTCTTCATCATAATGACGTCTTAACGGTTTAGATGTTTTCGGTGGTTGAACACGTTCAGCAGGATTGCTTACAATAAGTTGCCAATATACTGCTCTATGAAGCATTGCCGATAGCAAACGATGATGTTCTAATATTGTTTTTTGAGATAGCGGCTTTCTTGTTTTCTTTCCATTATTGTTTTTTCTTCTAACAATTTGAGTATCTTCTTCAAGTAAATCATAAAATCTCATTATGTCTGTTGGCTTGATTTTATTTAGTTTATAATGTCCAAAATATGGAGTGATTCTTGTTTCTAACATACGTTTGTATCTATAATAAGTTGATGGTGCTAGTTCTTTTAATGCATAATCTTTTGTCCATATTTCCACATATTGTGCAAATGTTGGGATATTCCCATCTACTATTAGTCCACTTTCTACTTCTGTTAGAAATTTTGCAAGTTCTATCTGTGCTTCTGATTTTTTCTTGCAGTGTATTGTTTTTTGATGCCTTATTGGTTTGCCGTCTAGATCATATCCTTTGAATACTACTAGCCTGTAACTGTTTTTTCCTCGTTTTTCAATACTACCTGTCACTTTTTTGCCTCCTTTCTGTTGTTTTTAGTAATTGTTTGTATTACTATGTTTTTATTGTAACATTTTTTGATTGGAAAACAAAACCCGACAGGGGGGTATGGATGGGAAAATTAGGGAGATGTATGGGAAAATATAGATTAAATAAAAAAATATGTTATAATGTTAAATATAAATAGTAAATGAAGGAGAAAAAAATGAAAAAAATAATTGTTATTGGAAGTCCTGGTGCCGGAAAAAGTTTATTCTCTAAAAAGTTAAAAAATATTACGAAATTACCATTATATCACATAGATATGCTATATCATAAAAAAGATGGTACACATATTACAAAAGAAGAGCTAGAAGAAAAATTAAAAGAAATTTTTAAAACGGATAAATGGATTATAGATGGAAATTATCAAAAAACATTAGAATTAAGAATAAATGAATGTGATACTATATTTTTATTGGATTTTCCAACTCAAGTTTGTCTTGAAGGTGCAAAATCACGAATTGGCAAAAAAAGAGATGATTTGCCTTGGATAGAAGAGAAACTAGAT
The DNA here is from genome assembly GCA_963621995.1 of Lachnospiraceae bacterium. GTDB lineage: Bacteria > Bacillota > Clostridia > TANB77 > CAG-508 > UMGS1663. Next base: position 1,008 of record CAVFFZ010000029.1, on the reverse strand, counting down.
GAAAATTTTAAACAATGCATTATTAATTTTACTAACGAAAAGTTGCCACAAATTTATAAGTTATTGGATAAATATAAAATGAATCATAGTATATTTATTTTTAAATCTAGAGATGAGGCTGATAATTATATACGTAATATGGAGAAAAAATATGAAAATATATAATTTGAAAAATAAATTAGAATATTTAGATGAAGTTGCAAAATTAGAATATGATGAATGGGCAGACGATAAAGAAGAAAATAGAAAATGCAGAATAGAAAGAAAAAAAGAGAAAATTTGTAATGCATTTAATGATAAATTTTTTTGCAAGTTAATTTTAGTAGATAATAATAAGTTAATAGGATTTATATCCATATTTCCAAAAGATTGTGAAGAAGAAAAAGAACTAAAGCCGTGGTATGCTACGATGTATGTAAAAAAAGAATATAGAAAAAAAGGATATTCTCGAATATTAAATGATGCCATATTAAAAGAGGCAAAAAATAGAGGATTTACAACCATATATCTAAAAACAGACTTAGAAAATTATTATGAAAAGTTTGGAGCAATTTTTATAAAAAAATTAAAGACAGGTGAAACTTTATACAAATTTGAACTTTAGTAATATTTTACAAGTTAAAAAATATATAATATAAAAAAGAGGAGGAAGTTATTTTAGATGAATGATACTGTTATTTATTTAATTAGACATGCTGAAACAGTTGAGGAAAATGGGATTAGAAACACAAGTGAAAATTCTCAAATGATTAATGAAAAAGAAATATTGTCAATAAAAGGAGAAGAACAATCTAAGAAATTAAGCGAAAATACAGAATTACAAAATCTTGATGTTATTTGGACAAGCAACTATACAAGAGCAAAAGCTACTGCAAAATATATAGCATATAAAAATAATTTACAATATAACATAGATAAAAGATTGAGTGAAAGAAAACTTGGAAACATGGATGATGTTAATTGTAAGTGAAAAATGGACCAGTTTATAATTCGATTTTTTAGATAACA
>CAVFFZ010000028.1:0-14818 GCA_963621995.1 Lachnospiraceae bacterium | reverse complement strand
TACCGCTTGGTTTCTTCAAAGGTTTGTTTATTGTTTACTTTTCAATGTACTTCTAACATATAAATGTTGTACGTCCGAAGACAATTTTTATTTTAGCATAAATGTGTATTTAATGTCAATACTTTTTTAGGATTTTTTTTAATATTTTTATTAGTAATTTTTTCTATTATTTTTTACTAATATTTTTGTCAAAAAAAATAAAAAAGTGAAGCACCTTTTATGCTTTTCCCGTAGCTTCTTTTCAAAAGCTGTTTCTTATAATAGCACCTTTTATTTTGTTTGTCAACACTTTTTTGTTTTATTTTTTATTTTATAAATGGCAATAATAAATTTCCGGTTTATTATGCACATATTTCACTTAGGATTTCGTTGGTACTTTTATAATTAAACATAGCTCTTGGATAATTTTTCTAAAGATTTCCAATTTCTAAATTTTCCACCATTATCAAATGTTATCGTTTTAAATTTAGTATAAAATATTTTTTATACTTTTTTCTATTAAATCTAATGCTCGGGCTACATATTCAGCTTTCTCTCCTGGTATTTTCACTATTATTTCCTCTCTTGTTTTTCTTTCTGTTAATGTAAATAATACTGAGCCTCTTTTTTAGTTCCTATTACCAAATCTCCTTCCCATTTATTGAATTATCTCAACAACAAATCTTACAACAACAGAAAACTTGATTTTTTTCTTATTTTATTATTTCATTTTTAAAGCTTTTGCCTATGCTTAGTAATGGCATTTGTAAAATTTCTAATATTGTTGCCCCTATATCTGCATAAGTTTCTCTTATTCCTATATTTGTATTTTCTCTTATTTGTTTTCCATATATTACAATAGGAATATATTCTCTTGAATGGTCTGTACTTGGTGTCGATGGGTCATTTCCATGATCTGCTGTTATTATTAATATATCTGTGTCTTTCATATTTTCTATTATAATAGGAAGTTTGCTGTCAAAGTATTCTAATGCTTTTGCATATCCTGCTATATTATTTCTATGTCCATATAGCATGTCAAAGTCTACTAAGTTTGTAAAAATTAATCCTTCTGTATCATTTTTTATTTCTTCTATTGTCTTTTCTATTCCATCTGCGTTTCCATTTGTGTGAATTGCCTTTGTTATTCCACGTCCAGAAAATAAATCTTCTATTTTTCCTATTGCTATGACTTCTTTTCCATTTTCTGATATGACATCTAGCATTGTTTTTCCAAATGTATTAGATTCAAAGTCTTTTCTGTTATATGTTCTTGTAAAGTCTTCTGCACAAGTACCTACAAAAGGTCTTGCTATTACTGTTCCTACATTGTACTCTTTTTTATCTAGCATTTTTCTCGCTATTCTACATATTTCATATAATTTTTCTACTGAAATTATATCTTCATGTGCTGCTATTTGGAATACGCTATCTGCAGATGTATAAACTATTGGATAGCCTGTTTTCATGTGTTCTTCGCCAAAGCGTTTTAATATTTCTGTTCCTGAGCCGACTTCATTACATAGTATTCCTTTTACTCCTGTTTTTTCTATAAATTCATCTATCATTTCTTTTGGAAATGCATGTGGATATGTTTTAAATCCCAGATTTGTAATATGTCCTGATATTTCCCAGTGACCTACTGGACTATTTTTTCCAACTGATTGTTCTTGTGCTTTTCCATATGCTCCTATTGGATTTTTCTCTTCATTATTTATTCCTATTTCTTTTATATTATATAGTCCTATTTTTTTTAGATTTGGCAAATTTAATTTTGTATTATTATATATTCCTGCAATAGTATTACTTCCTTCGTCTCCGTAAACATGTGCATCTGGAGATTCTCCTACTCCAAACCCATCTAATACAATTGTAATTACTCTATTTATCATTTTCTCATTTCCTTTCTTCTATATTATATTCATACACTTGTATTGTTTTTATTTCATTTTGAAATTCGTTTTCTAAAAAATTCATATTGAAATCTTTTCTTGAAACTAATTTAAATTCATATTCTTTCATATTAAATAGCATTTGTGTACTTATGTCCATTCCAAGTGGTAATGTTTGATTTAAATTATCATAAAACATTATATTACTATAGAAAATTGCATTCATTCCTTCTTTTATATTTATTCTATTTAATATAAGTGTTTCTCCTTCTAGATTTTTTACTTCTTCTTTAGGATTTAAGTTTAATATAACCCATTTTTCATTTTCTATAGTTTTATTTTCTAATTTATATGCTGAAATATCATAAGGTATTAATACTTTTTTATAACTTTCTTCTAATATTTTTTCATAATGTCTTATATTGTCTTTGTATTCTTCTAAAGTAGTATCTAAATGTATATCTAATATTTTGTATTGATCTTTGTTTATTTCTCTATGTTTATGTTTTTTAAGTATCTTTATTTTTGTTTTGTCTTCTACTACGCTTCCAAATATATCATAGTCTTTTTGTTTTATTTGCTCATACTCTTTTTGATATTGTTCTTGTTTATCTAGTAATATATTTTGTATTTGTTTTTCATCTTTTTTTAGTAATTTTGCTTTTGATAATAAGTTAAATGTTTCTATATCTTGATATATAGCAAATATAGAGTCTGTATCTTTTTGTGTTAATATTCTTCTTTGCTTTTCATCTATTTTTTCTCCAAAATCCTCTAAATCTTCTTCATATGAAAATGATTTTTTTATTTTAGAATGATTTTCTTCATTTTGTTTTGGTTTTCCTTCTTGTAATAAACTTACTTCATCTTTGTTTGTATATTTCCAAAAATCAAAAATACTCTTTTTATGACTTTCTATTTCATTTATATATAGTGTAGCATTTTTTATTTTGTTTTCTAAGTTTTCTTTTTTTATTTCTAAAGCATTAATATCCATTTTTTTGTTTTTAGCTTCTTTTTCTTTTTCTTGTAATACTTTTCCTACTTTTAATAAATCTTCTATTGTATACAATTCCTTTTTTTCTAATACAAATGGCTTTTGTATTATTTCTTCTTGTTTTTTCTCTTTTGGTTCTTGTATTATTTCCTGCTTTAATTTTGATTTTTTCTTTTTACTTTTAAAGAAATAAGAGACTCTTCCAAATAGACTCTTTTTGCATTCCAAAAATGTTACTATTTGCTTTTCTTTTGTCAAATATTCTATGTATTGTTTTTGAATAGATTGTTTTATAAGCTCATATTTTTCTTCGTCTACTAAATTTTGTTTTTCTAGTTCGCTTATTTTTTCTTTTTTATTCAATATTTGTACTCTTATAAATTCTGTTAATGTTTCATATTTAATTTGATTATGATTATAATAAAAATTTAAACTTGCTTCTCTACTTAAACCTGTTTGAAAATTATATTCTTGTTCCATGTTTGATTGTATAATAAAAAGTGCTTTTATTAGTTTAAATTCTTCTTGTGCTTCTTCTTTTGTATTAAATACTATTTTATATAAACTCTTTATTTTTTCATACACTGGTGTTTTTCCTACAACTTGTATATTAGTTTTTCCTTCTTTATCTTTTAGTTCATATATTGTTGGCCAATTCCCTGTAAAATACCACAAGTAATTTTCTAAATCTGCAATTTCTGATCTTTTTAAAAAATTATATTCAATTTCTTTATTATTTATAGGTACATATACATATTCGCTTTTTGAATTTTTCTTTAATTCTAGTTTCTTTTTTATTAAATAAAATAATGGCTCTACTTCTTGTTCTTCCATTGGAAACATCATAAAATATTTGTCTTCTGTTTCTGAATAGTAAATGTCCCATACAAAATTATCTTTATATTTTACTTCAAATGGTACTTGTTTTTGAAATTGCTTTTGCGTCTTTTCTATTTCATTCATTGCTCCAAAATCTAATTTTTCAAGTATTTCTATGAATTTAAGATAATCTTCTATATATTCTTCATTATTTGGATTTAAAAATTCTGATAATGGTTTTGCAAGCTTGTATTTTTTTGCTGTATCTTCAAGTCTTGTAGTTGGAGTAAGATATATGTCTATGTCTTTTACATCAACAAATTGATATACCTTATATGACGTATTATCATAATCTTTTAATGGTTTATATTCAATTTTATTAGTTACTTTCAATATATCTGGCACATTTTCAATATCTAGCTTAATTTTTTTAAGTTTTTCTAAAATTGTCTTTTTCTCTTCTATTGTTATCTTTTCCACCTGTTTTTTACTCCTTTATTTTGTTTTTTTCTTTTTGAAGTATATCATAACAATAAAAAAAAAGGAAGATAAAAATCCCCCTTTTTTACTTTTTACATTATAATGTTATTTCTATTTTTTGAAGCCAGAAGTCTTTTATACTTTGCCATGTTATTTCATGTAATAATACATTTTTTACATCTTGACCTGTGATTTCTTGATGCCAAAAATCATGAACTTCTTTAAATACTTTTTCTTGCTCTGGTGTTAATTTTATTTTGATTTCATAAAATAAAACATTTTTAATTTTTGTCCAAGCATCAACTTTTTTTGGTAATGTTGCTCCTTCTTTTGACATTGGTTCTGCACTATTTACTTTATTTTCGTCCATATCTATATTTCCTCCTTTGTATTTTTTTCATAGTCATCATTATCATTTTTATACTATATTTTTAAAGGAAAATCAATAGATTTCTAAAATTGTAATCTAATTGTTATATTTGTAACATTTTTGTAACTTTATATTACTAAACTTCCATTTGTGTTCCTAAAAAACTTGCTGCTGATTGTGCAACTTTCTTTTCTATGTCTGTCATTTTTGTATTACTATCTTTTGAAATTAGTATAACACTTCCTATGGAATCTCCATCTGATATTATTGGATAAATTACTTGTGCATTTCTTATTCTTTCCATACTGTCTGTTTGTGTTATTGGTATTGATTTATCATTATTTTCTTTACTTGTATAAATTTCTTTGTCATCAATAATTCTTTCTAAGTCTTTGCTTATTCCTTGCTCTAAAAATTCTTTTTTTGAACCACCTGACACCGCAATTACTGTATCTTTGTCTGTTATGCATGCAATATGTCCTGTTGTTTTTGCTAAAGTTTCTGCATATTCTGTTGCAAATTCTGAAAGTTCTCCTATTGGTGAGTATTTTTTTAGTATTACTTGACCTTCTCTATCTGTAAATATTTCTAATGGATCTCCTTCTTTTATTCTTAATGTCTTTCTTATTTCTTTTGGGATAACTATTCTTCCTAGGTCATCTATTCTTCTTACAACACCTGTTGCTTTCATATTCTCCTCCTTTATTTTTCTTAACATTTTTATATTTATAATGTTATTGTTTCTAAAAAGGGAAAAATTATACGAAAAAACACCAAATTATCTTTATTTATAATTTAGTGCTTTTTATTAATTTATTTTTTATTCAATATTATTCTTAATCTTTTTTACTTAAGAAATTTGGTTTGTACAAATCTATTATATTTTCTAATTCTTTAGCAAATTCTTCTAACATAACAATTTTTATTGTTTGTTCTTTTCCTTCAATATATTCTTCTATAATTTGTTTCAACTTCTTAATATTCTTTATTTCTGGTTCTATTTCTTTAGTATATTTTTTTGCTCTATCTGCAAGCATTTCCTTTATTGTTACTATATCTTCATTACTTGCGCATGAAATTCTTTGGAACATTTGGAATACATCATAATATTTAAAAATTGGAACATTCATACATTCTTTAGCAAACCTATCATAAAACACTTCCATTTTCATTGGAATATTTTTAAATATTTCCTCTGCTTTTTCAGCATACATTTTATCTTTAAGCCTTTCGTTTACGTCATTAAAGTATTTTACTACTTCCTCCATATCAGTTCCAACTTCTTCAACAGAAATTTGATCTAATTCCTCTTCTACATTGTCACAATATTCTGCTGTAAGTGATGAAATGTTTATGCCATTTAAGAACATAGTTTTAATTGATTTTATATCATAATCTATTAAATTTCTTTTTATAAAATAGCTAAAATATGCAAATATTTTTACTATTTCTATTGGTTTTATTTTGCCATTTTTTATATCTTCTATAATTTCGCCTATTACTCCATCAAACTGATCATCTGCTATTTTCCAATATTCTTCTGTAAGTAATCTTTTATATGCTGGAAGTTTATCTGTGTCTATTGTATTTATAATTACTTCCATATTGTCTTTAAACACTCTCATATCAAATATACGCGTTCGAATGTATATTTCAATGAATTTGAAGAAACGATATTCAGCCTTAAAGTTATAATAGTAGTTGTTATCAAATTCTTTTATATAAAATTGTCTATTATCCATAAATACTCTTGATGAAACAAGTATTGCTTTATATTCTTCATTACTATTAATATTTACAAATTTATCTTTTGTTACTTTACCAGCTTTTATTTCAAATGAAATAGCTATTGTAAATATAAGCATTGTCTGCATTACTCTATTATTTGTATTTGGATAATATTTATTTACCATATCAAATATTTTTTTGAAATCATTTAATGCATGTTTTAAAATTCTTAAATTTCTAGTTCCACTTTTATTAAATGTTGAAATTATAAGATTTGTATTTTCTCTTAAAAATCTAATTAATTCTGGATATTTTTCATATCTCATTAATATACCATTTATAATGTAGTTGAATTCTGGAGCATATTCAAAAGTTTCACCTATTAATTTCTCTTTAATTCTCTCATAGTCATTTGCTTTATCAAAAACGTATTCTATTGTATCTTGAATTCTTTCTACCATTGGCTTATCTGTTTTCTTTACTAAATCTCCTTCTTTGTCTAGAAGGTATGTAGCAATAAATGTTTTCATTTCTAGATTGCTACTTTTTAGTTTTGTAGATAATTCTTTTTCATTACAAATAATTATTGTTTTTATATGGTCATGTTCTACGAAATTATTAATATATCCTAATATATCTATAACATCTACATTAGCTCTTTCTAAGTCATCAAAGCATAATACTTTATCATCTGTTGCAAAAAAGTCTGAATAGTCTAATTTATCTCCATTTTGTGTAACTCCAAATAAATTAGCCATATCTAATCCTGTTTTTGCATATTCTGGAATGTTTACTTGTCCTTTTGAATCCATATATTTCTTTAGATTTTTATCCATTAATTGTGTAGTTTCAATGAATATTTTTTTACTTATTTCTTCTAAATTAGATATTCCATATAAAGACATATATATTGTTTTATATCTTCTTCCATTCAATTGCATAGACTCTATTTTGTTACGTATTTTATGATTCCAAAAGTAAGTTTTTCCGCTTCCCCACTCTCCATTAATCATAACCGCATAATCGGTATAATCTGCTCTAATATAATCTAATATGCTTTCAACTAAATCTTCCATTTTACTCCACCTTCTTTAATCTTTTGCTATTGTTAAAACTAAAATTTTATTTGCTCCACTTTGTTTTAATATTTTTGATATTTCATTTACAGTGTTACCTGTTGTGTATATATCGTCAAATAACACTATATTTTTATTTTCTATTTTTTCTTTATTTACAATTTTATATACATTTTTCACATTTTGTTTTCGTTGTTCTTTACTTAAAGAACTTTGTTCTATATTGTGTTTTGTTTTTTGAAGTGCCTTATTTTCGTGTACTAAACTTGGTATTTTTTTGCTTATTTGCCTTGTTATTAGTTCACTTTGATTATATCCTCTTTTTTGTTTTCTTTTTTTATGTATTGGAACTGGAATTATTATATCATACTTTTTCAAAATTCCACATATTTTTTCATTTTTTGTAATAATTTTTGAAAATAATTCATAAAGATATGATTTATCGTTAAATTTATAGTCTAATATCAAGTTTCTTATTTCATCTTTATAGTTAAATAAATATATATGTTTTTCAAAATAATAGTCTTTTTTGTTTTTACTTTCTATTTTTAAATTTAACTTATCATATATACGTTTCTTGCAGTCTTTACAACATATTTCATTTAATAGTTTTCCACATATTAAACAACATGGTAGAAACACTAGTCTTTCCAGTCTTTTTAGTAAAAAAACAGAAGCTTTTATAAAAGTTTTCATTTTTATCTTCCTTTCTTTTAAGCCCCTATTTTTATTTACAATATATTTCTTAATTTTTCTTCTAACCCTGTGTTTCTCTTTTTTATGTCTGTATTTTTTATCATAAAGTCTATAATATTGCTATTTCCTATTACTATTAGCATTTTTTTTGCTCTTGTCATTCCTGTATATAGTAAGTTTCTTGTAAGTAGCATTGGTGATGATTGTGGCACTATCATTATTACAACATCAAACTCACTTCCGTTGTGCTTTATGAATTGTTATTGCATATGAATGTTCTATTTGGTCTAAATCTTGATAACTATACCATGCCTCTTTTTCATCATCAAATTTAATTTTTACTACTTTTTCTATATCATCTATTTTTATTATGGTTCCTAACTCTCCATTAAACACTCCTGAACCTGTTTCATATTCAGGATTTGTTCTTTCCCAAAAGATATCATAATTGTTCTTTATTTGCATTACTCTATCTTGTTCTCTATATATAATATCCCCTATTGGTTTTTCAAGTAAACTTTCTTGTACTGGATTTAAATATTTCTGCAAAGTTTTATTTAGTTCTTTTGTTCCAAGCATTCCTTTTTTAGTAGGAGTAATTACTTGTATGTTTTTGAAAAAGTCATAATCTCCGTAATTCTTTAGTCTGCCATTACATAGTGTTATTACTTGATGTAGTATTTTTTCTTGGTTTATTTCATTTATATAGAAAAAATCTTCATTTAAAGTCTCATTTTCTATATCTTCTTTTTTTAAGAAGTTCTCTCCTTCGTTTACTCTGTGTGAATTTAGTATTATTTTGCTTTTTGCAGCTTGTCTAAATATTTTATTTAATGTAATTGTAGTTATTTTTTCAGAATTTATCATATCTTTTAGTATGCTTCCTGGTCCAACTGATGGTAACTGATCTACATCTCCTACTAATACCAATTTTGTTCCTTGATATAATGCTTTTACTAAATAATTCATAATAAAAATATCTACCATTGACATTTCATCTGCAATTACAACATCTGCATCTAGTGGTGCTAATTCTCTATCTACTGTTTCTAGTTTATTTTCTTCATCTTGCTTTCCTATTTCTAATAGTCTGTGCAAAGTTTTTGCTTCTTTTCCAGTAGTTTCTGTCATACGCTTTGCTGCTCTTCCTGTTGGAGCACAAAGTACAACTTTCTTTCCTTGTTTTTCATATAGTTCTATTACAGTTTTTATAATTGTTGTTTTTCCTGTACCTGGTCCACCAGTAATAATACACACATTGTTTTCGTTAATTGCTTCTACCGCTTCTTTTTGTTTTTCAGATAATTCTATATCTGATCTTTTTTCTATGCTTTTTAGCTCTTTCTTTATATTTTCTATTTTTTTTATATTTTTTGATTGTATTAATACTTGTATTTTTTCTGCTATGTTTTGTTCTGCTGTATAAAATGCTGTTAAATATAGCCAATCATTTTCCTCTACTATTTGATTTAATACTTTTAATGTTACTATATTTTCTTCTATTTCTTCTTCAGTAATATTTAATAATTCTTTACAAAAAGTAATCAAATTTTGTTTTTGAACTCTACAATGGCCATTTGTACATGCTATATTTATTGCATATTTTATACCACATTTTATTCTTTCTGCATAATCTAAACTTGTACCATTTTCTATTGCAATTTTATCTATTTTCTTGAAATCCACATTGTTTGCAACATCTATTAAAATATATGGATTTTTTTCTATTTCGTCTATTGCATTTGAGCCTAGTTTTTTATATACATTTTTTGCATTTTGAACACCTATTCCAAATTTTTCTAAATACCCTACTATTTGCCACAACTCCCAGTTTTCTAAAAAAGTTTCTGATATTGCTATTGCCTTTTCTTTGTTTATTCCTTTTACATTTGAAAGTTTTTCCGGTTCAAACTTTAACACATGAAGTGTTTCTTCTCCAAATGTATCTACTATTTTTTTAGCAGTTGCAGGTCCTACACCTTTTATTGTTCCATTTGCTAAATATCTTTCTAAAGAACTTAAACTTTTTGGCATTGTTTTTTCAAATGTATCTACTTTAAACTGCTCTCCATAGTCTTGATGAGTAACTATTTTGCCAACTAATTTTAAGGTATCTCCTACATTTATAAATGGAAGGTACCCTACTATTGTTATTTCTTCTTCGTCAGTTTCAAATTCTGCTACTGTATAACTATTTATTTCATTTTGATAAATAATTTCTTTTACTTCTCCTGTTAGTTCCAAATTAGTCCTCTTTTCTTCTTCAAATCTCTTCTTATTCTATCAAAAAAGAAAGGCTTTTACAACCTTTCTCACATATTTATTTTTAAGATTCCAAAAGTAACGTTGCCTTTTGGTTAATCTGTCCCTTTTGGTAATTAGTGCGTCATTTTTACACTTTCTATTATTTCCTTGCATTCTTTCCAATTTGAAACTTTTATATTTTTGTATTCCTTCTCTAATCTATTTAATATATTTAGTGTTTCATCATTTGAATCTAAATCTGCTACTATAATATCTTTTATATTTTCTTCTTTTCCATAAATTATTCTAAATAAGAAATTTCTTAAAAATCCTTCTATTTTATTTTCTTGATTTTTTACAGCAACTATAACATATATTCCATCTGATTTTAAGTTTGTGTATGTATATATATTTATAATTGTTTTAATAATTTCTATTAAGCCATATAGTGCTAGTGTCCACAAAATACTGTTTAAAATGAAATCTCCCATAACTATATCTCCTTTAAGATATAGTATGAGAGATTTTTTATTTTTGTGCTATTTTCTTATTATTGCACCTTGTTTTTCAAGTCCTGCAATTATTTTTTCTAATATAGCATTTATTTCGTCGTCTGTTAATGTTCTGTCTGTTGCTCCAAATTCTAATGAATATGCAATACTCTTTTTATTTTCCTCAATGTTTTCTCCTGTATAAACATCAAATATTTTGCTTCCTAATAATAAGTTTCCTGCTAATTTTTTAATTTGTTTTGCTATTTCTTCTGATGTAACATCTTTATCTATTACTACTGCTAAGTCTTTCTTTACACTTGGAAATTTAGATATTTCTTTGTATTTCATTTTTCCTGTTTTCTTTTCTAGTAATTTATCTAAGTTGATTTCTAATACATATACATTATCCTTTGTGCAATTTGGATGAAGTTTTCCTATAATTCCTACAATATCGTTATTTACACTAATTTGTGCAGTTTGATATGGATGGAATTCTTGTGGTAATTCTTCTTTTACTACAAAACTGTATCTTCCACCATAACCTAAGTAGTCTAATAATTCTTCTGCTACACCTTTGATATCATAAAAATCTACTTGTTTTGATTTTACAGATAAATATCTTTCTCCTGTCATAAGTGCACAAAGTTTTAAGTTTTCTCCATATTGATCATCTTTTTTATAAAATCCTTTTCCTATTTCAAATATAGATACATCTTTTTGGTTTCTTGCTTTATTGTATTCATATATTTTTACTAGAGATGGTATCATGCTATATCTTAATGTGTTTCTTTCTTCTGTCATAGGGTCTAAAAGTTTTACTGTTTCAACACCGTCTGTTGTGTATTTTGTTGCTTCTTTATCATTTACTAAAATGTAAGAAAGTGTTTCGTTTAGTCCTAAATCTATCATTTTGTTTCTAATATTTCTTAATGTTTTATTGTAAGAACCTTGTTTTAATGGAAGACTTGGTAATTTTCCTTCTATATTATTTACTCCATAAATTCTTCCAACTTCTTCTATTAAGTCTTCTTCTATTGATATATCTATTCTTCTTTTTGGAACAGATACTATTATTTTATCTCCATTTGCTTCTGTTTCAAATGCTAATTTTCTAAATACATCTAATACATCTTCTTTAGATATTGTTGTTCCTAATACTCTGTTTACTTTTTCTAAACTTACATCTATTTTTGTATCTTCTAATGATGTTGTATCATATTTTACAAGTCCACCAACTATTTTTGCATCTGCATATTTTTCTAGTAAATGGCAAGATCTTTCTATTGCCATGTATGTTCTGTTAGGGTCTAATCCTTTTTCAAAACGGTTACTTGCTTCACTTCTTAATATTTCTTTTGATGTTTTTCTTATTTTTACATTATCAAATATTGCTGATTCTATCATTATATTTTTTGTGTTTTCTGTAATTTCTGTTTCAGCACCGCCCATTACACCTGCTAGACCTATTGCTTTTTTACCATCAGATATTACTATGTCTTCGCTAGATAATGTTCTTTCTACATCATCTAAAGTTGTTAATTTTTCGTTTTCTTCGGCCATTCTTACTTCTAAACATCCATTTAAAGTATCTGCATCATAGTAGTGAAGTGGTTGACCTACCTCTAACATTACATAGTTACTTATATCTACAACATTATTTATTGGTCTTATTCCAGAAGCTATTAATCTATTTTTTATGAATGTTGGGCTTTCTTTTATAACTACATTTTCTACTCTTTTTGCCAAGAATATTGAACAATTATCTGTTTTTACATTTACTTTAAAAGAGTTGTTTATATCTTCATTACTTTGGTTGTATGATAAATCTATGTCTTTAACTTTTTTATCATATATTGCACCTATCTCATAAGCCATACCTAAAATGCTTAATAAATCTCCTCTGTTCGCTGTTAACTCAAAGTCTATTACTCCGTCATCCATTCCCATTAATTTTATAGGGTCTTCTCCTGGAACTGCATTTTCTGGTAATTCATGTATTCCTTCTTTGTCTTCTGGTTTTAAGAATTTGCTATCTAAACCTAATTCTGCAATTGAACAAAGCATTCCGTTAGATTCTACACCTCTAATTTTTCCTGCTTTTATCTTAAAGTCTCCTGGTAATTCTGCTCCAACTAAAGCCACTATTACTTTTAAACCTTTTCTAACATTTGGTGCACCACAAACTATTTGTAAAACCTCATTTCCGACATTTACTTTGCATACATGTAAGTGGTCAGAATCAGGATGCATTTCACATTCTATAACCTCACCAACTACTAAATTAGTTGCATTAATTAACTTTTCAGCAGAATCATATTCATTTCCAACACCTGTCATATCTTCTGCAAGTGTTTTTAAATCTACATCTATATCTACATAATCTTTAACAAAATTTGTACTTAATTTCATTTTTCTCTTTTCCTTTCTTAAAGGACAAAATTGACCCGTCCCCATTTGTCCTTTTATAACTTAGTCCATTCTATCAAATTGATTTAAAAACCTAACATCATTTTGATACAATAAACGAATATCTGTAATTCCATACTTAAACATTGCTAAACGGTCTAAACCTGTTCCAAATGCAAATCCTGTATATTTTTCTGGATCATATCCATTCATTTTTAATACGTTTGGATGTACCATTCCTGAACCTAAAAGCTCTATCCATCCTGTCTGTTTACAAAGATTGCAGCCTTTTCCACCGCATTTAAAACAGCTTACATCTACTTCATAAGATGGCTCTGTAAAAGGGAAATAACTTGGCCTAAATCTTAACTCTGTTTTCTCTCCAAGCATTTTTCTCATAAATACCTCTAGTGTTCCTTTTAAGTCTGCTAAGCTAATATTTTCATCTATTACTAATCCTTCTACTTGTGCGAATTGATGTGAATGTGTTGCATCATCATCTCTTCTATAAACTTTACCTGGGCATATAACACGTATTGGAGATTTTTCTTCATTCGCCATCATAACACGTGCTTGAACAGCTGATGTTTGTGTTCTTAATAAGTATTCTGGTGTTATGTAGAAACTATCTTGCATATCACGAGCTGGATGTCCTTTTGGTAGGTTTAATCTTTCAAAACAATATTCATCTGTTTCTAGCTCTGGTCCATCTACTACGTCATATCCCATTCCTACAAATATATCTTCAACCTCTTCTATTATTCTATTTAATGGATGTTTGCTACCTCTTTTTATTTTATTTGCTGGAAGTGTAATATCTATTTTTTCTTTTGCAAGTTTTTCTTCCATTTCCTCTGCTTTAAATTTTTCTTTTTTTTCAGATATAACCTTTTCTAGTTCATCTCTAACAACATTTACTAAACTTCCTATAACTGGTCTTTCTTCTGCGGATAAGACTCCCATTCCTCTTAATACTGCTGTTAGTTCACCTTTCTTTCCTAAATATTTCACATTTGCCTCATTTAGTTCTTTTAAATCTTTTGCTTGTTCAATTTCTTTTAATGCATTTACTTTAATTTGTTCAATCTGCTCTTTCATAAAAAAAATTCTCCTTTCTATTTAGAACAAATCTGAAAATTTTCAATTTTCAGTCTCAACTCCACTTTTTATCATACTCAATAAAATTAAAATTTTCAGTAAATTTGTTCGTGCGCGAAAATTTATATATTAGAAAAGTTGCATAACTTTCCTAATATATAAAAAATCAAAAAAGCAATTCCATCCTATATAGGACGAACTGCTTTACTTCCGTGGTACCACCTAATTTTATTAATGTTTATTCATTAACCTTATTAACCTTTAACGCAGATGTACGCTATTTCCTACTATTATTTCAAAAATAGTTCTCAAAAGTGAAATTTCTGTAATAATTATAGGAACGGCTTTCAGCTGGCAGCCCTTCTCTCTTTTACTATAATTTTTTATTACTTACTTTGCTTTTTCTTTGAATCTTTTATTTTGCTTTCATTATATTAACACATTTTTATTTTGTTTACAAGTGTTTTATAAAAAAATAACTGCATATAAATGGCAATAATAAATTTCCGGTTTATTATGCACATAATTCGCCTAAGATT
>CAVFFZ010000027.1:0-14968 GCA_963621995.1 Lachnospiraceae bacterium | reverse complement strand
CAGATATCAAGATAACAGGAGGAAATGGAACAAGCGATTCACCATATACAATGTAGTGATTTAGAATAAAAGAGGCAGTGAAGGCCTTAGGTCTTCATTGCCAAAGAAATGTGCCTGCGATGGCTGGCACGAAGCAAATTAAAAGGAGTAAGTAATGAGTATAGAAAATATGGTAAAAACAATTAAACAAATTCATAAAGAGGATGTAGTACTAATAAAGGTAGGAACATTTTACCATGCATATGGAAAAGATTCATATATCCTTAGCTATTTGTTTGGATATAAAAGAAAAGTATTAGGGGAGAATTTGGGAGATACTGGTTTTCCTACTACAGCAATACAAAAAGTTAAATATTCTTTAGAAAAGAATAAAATAAGTTATATTACAATAGATAGAGCACATAGTTATGAAGTAGAGGAACAAATAGACTATAAAAAGGAAAATAAGTATAAAGAAATATATGAAAAAGCTCATAAATATATAAACATAAGCAATAGAATACATGAAATAGAAAGATATTTAAAGTTTGGAGAAGACTTAAATTATTTAGCTAAATACGTAAATGGTTGGAAAAAATATATAATTGAGAATAGGGTGTAACTATAAGAATAGCGTCCCGCAATGTGAATTCGAATTCTTCTAACTGTAATTTCAACGTGCGTAATGTGAACACTGACGGCAACTTGAACAGCAACAACTTGTGCAATGTGAACAGCAACGGCAATACTAATGGTAATTCGAACACGAATGGCCTTCGTCCTTGTAGCTCCTAAAATTGAGGTTATTTATTAAAATGATAAGTAAGAGAAAATAGGAACAAGTTATATCCTTTCGTAGTATATACGATAAATAAAAAATAGATAAATGTGTTTGTTAGTAAGAAAAAATGAAAGGGAATATATTTTATTACTATTTTTAGAGAAAGTAGAAATACTTTCTTTTTTTGAGTTAAAATATTATAGTGAATGAAAATGAAAAGAAAAAAAGATTTATATAAGAATATATATGAATTAAATAATATTATAAAGGTATTTAATGAAGTGTGCAAAAACACTAAGAACAAAAAGAAAGTAGAAGAATATAAAAAGTTTAAATGTGCTAATGTATATCATATACAAAAAATATGTATGGAAAACATAGAAGAATAAATTGTATAATAAAAGGTAAAATTAGAGAATATGAAAAAGGAAAAATAGATTTGTATTCATTAATAAGTAGCATAAATACATATAAAAATTTAAAAAATATAATATAAATGTATAAAAAAATTGGTATATTTTTACTAAAAAAATTCCATACTAAAGAAAAAAGCATAGAGAGAGGAATTGAGTATAGTATGAAAAAAAATTATATATGGATTATATTAGGAATTTGTGCAATTATTGTTTTAGGAGTTATTGTTGGAATTTTTATTAGCGAAAATTCAATAAAAGACGAGCAAAAGGTAGAAACTAAACTAGTAAGTACAGAGCAAAATCTTGAAAATGGAATAGAAATAATTTCAACTTATTACGCAGAAATTAAGGCTTCACCAAATTGCTTATTCGAGTTTAAAACTTATTATAAAGGATGCAAACATACAACAACTAATAGAGAAAACATACCAAAAGAATTAGTGAATAAAACTGAAATAGAAATGCAAGACAAATACAAAGATTATAAAATAGAAAATTTTACAGCAAATAATGTTGTATTTTATGAAGAAAAAGAAGGAATTTGTGATGAACATTATTTACTAAAAGAAAATAATGGCTATATTGCAATATATAGAAAGGACAGTGAAGGAAAAGAAAAGTTAAAAGAAACAACACAAATTGTTACAACATATCTTCCAGAAGCAGATAGGCAAAGGTTAAAAAACGGAATAGAAATAATAGGAAAAGAAAACTTAAGTTTAACCTTAGAAGATTATGAATAATGTGCATAATTTTTCCACTTCTAGCAAATAATATGTGCATAACATATTGCTAAGGAGTAATTTTAATGGAATATAAAAACTTAAATTTAAAAGGAGCTAATTTAGATAAATATGGTTTAGAGCAATATTTAGAAAAATTGGCTTCTGATCATGTTTTACAAAAAAATAGTGAAAAGCAAACATACCCTATACCAAAAGTAAAAGAGAATTTTGCCAAAATATCAGAGGTTTATCATTTATTAGATGAACATATAAAATTAGGCATTCCCATTCATCCAGCAGGGGAATGGCTGTTAGATAATTTTTACATTATTGAAGAAACTGTAAAAACAATTATTAACCAAATGACTCTAAAAAAATATAAAAACTTTTTAGGAATTGCAAATGGAACATACAAGGGTTTTGCAAGAATTTATGTTTTAGCATTTGAAATTGTAAGTTACACAGATAGTCGTATAGACACCAAAAATATTAGTAGTTTTCTTTCTGCATATCAAAGAAAAAAGACACTTAGCATGGAAGAAATATGGAACTTAAATATTTTTATGCAAATAGCTCTAATACAGGAAATTAGCGATATATGTGAAAAAATTTATTTTAGTCAAATGCAAAAGTACAGAGTAGAAAATATTTTTGAAAGACTAGTTGAAAAGAAAGAAGACCTAAAATATAAAAATCTTACAGAATATAGAGCACGTGTAAAAGGATATGGCGAAATGAAATATCCTTTTATAGAGTATCTTTCTTATAGATTAAATAAGCAAGGAAGAATTGCTATTCCATTTTTAAATATATTGGAAGAGCAAGTAAACAAAATGGGAACTACTATCGAGGAGGTAGTAAAGAAAGAACATTATGATATTGCTGTAAAAAAAGTTAGTATGGCAAATTGTATTACTAGTATGAAAGAATTACTTCGAATCGACTTTTTATTTATTTTTGAAGAAGTAAATGGAGTAGAAGAAATATTAAAACAAGACCCAGCAAATGTTTATACAAAAATGGATTACAAAACGAAGGAATACTATAGAAATGCGATAAAAGAAATTGCTAAAAAGACTAAAATTGCAGAAATTTATATTGCAAAAAAAGTTTTAGAGCTTGCAAGTAACGGAAATGAAAATACAAAAGAAGTGCATATTGGCTATTACTTAATAGATAAAGGTAAACACAAATTATATAAAGAATTACAACAAAATGACGAGAAAATTAAAGAAAATAACAGTAAGGTGAAATATTATATAATATTAATTTGGGCAGCTTCTTTAATAATTGATATTGTATTTATGTGCAATATACAAAAACAGTTAAGAAATGCAATTTTAACAATAATATTAGGAATTACTTTAATTTTTCCTATTCAAGAAATTGTGGTACAAGTTGTTCAATATATATTAGGAAAAGTAGTTAAGCCAAAACTTATACCAAAATTGGATTTTTATTCAGGTGTTCCAAAGGAGTATTCTACATTTGTTGTTATTCCGACAATTTTAAAAAGTAAAGAAAAAGTAGATGAATTAGTAAAAAAATTAGAAGTTTATTACTTAGCAAATAAAAGTGAAAACCTATATTTTGCACTACTTGGAGATTGCTCTTCAGGACCAAACAAAGAAGAACCTTTAGATGAAGAAGTAATTAATGAAGGAATAAAGCAAGTACAAATATTGAACGAAAAATATAAGGAAGAAAATAGTATACCAAAATTTCATTTTGTTTATAGAAAACGTTTTTGGAATGGTGAAGAAGAATGTTATTTAGGCTGGGAAAGAAAGAGAGGTTTATTAAATCAATTTAATGATTATTTATTAGGAAAAATAGAAAGTCCATTTTTAGTAAATACGCTAGCAAAAATAGATATACCATTTATAAAATATATAATTACTTTAGATGCGGACACTAACCTTATACTAAATAGTGGACTAGAGCTAATTGGAGCAATGGCTCATATTCTAAATAAGCCTGTACTTAATAATAAAAAAGATTTGGTAATAGAGGGGCATGGGTTAATGCAACCACGTGTTGGAATTAATTTAGAAGCGGCAAATAAAAATCTATTTACAAAAATATTTGCAGGCAGTGGAGGAACAGACTTATATACAAATGCAATATCAGATGTATATCAAGATAATTTTGAAGAAGGAATATTTACAGGAAAGGGAATCTACGATTTAAAAGTATTTTCAGAGGTACTATCAAATGAAATTCCAGAAAATACAGTTTTAAGTCATGATTTATTAGAGGGAAGTTATTTAAGAGCAGGACTTTGTTCAGATATATTACTAATGGATGGATATCCAACTAATTATTTGAGTTTTAAGGCAAGACTTCATAGGTGGATTAGAGGAGATTTTCAAATAGCAAGGTGGTCAGAAAATAAAACAATAGATAAAAAATTAAGAGAAAAAAATAATCCTTTAAATACATTATCTAGATACAAAATAATAGACAATTTGATAAGAGCCTTGACTCCTGTATTTTCAATGTTAAGTTTAATTATACTATTTACAACAAAGCTATTTTTAAACTTTAAAGTAGGTGTATTTGCTTGGCTTATTGTAATATGGGCAAAATTTCCATTAATATTAGACATTGCAAATAGAATTATTTATAAAAAAGAAGGGCAAATGCACACAAAGTCATTTAGTCCTAGAATATATTCTTTATTTGCAAGTTTTATAAGAGGAGTATTAAATTTAATTTCTTTACCAGATAAAGCATATTTTTCACTTGATGCTATTATAAAGACTATTTACAGAAAGAAGATTTCTAAAAAACATTTGCTAGAATGGACAACTTCAGAAGATGCAGAAAAATTAGCTAAAAATAATTTAATTTCATATTACAAGAGCATGTTTGCAAATGTAGTTTTTGGTGTAGTGGGAATAATTTATTCTATTGCAAATAAAAAAGAAACAATGTATATATTTTTGTTTGTATTGTCTTTATTATGGTTAATTGCACCATTTGTATTTTGGTATATAAGCAAAAAAGAAGAAAAAGAACAAGCAATTAATAAAGTTACAAATAAAGAAAAAGAATATTTAAATAGTATAGGTGAAAAAACATGGTTGTTTTTTAAAGAGAGTATAACCAAAGAAAATAATTATTTACCACCAGATAATTACCAAGAAGATAGAACTCCTTATTTTGTAGATAGGACATCATCTACAAATATTGGACTTGCTTTTTTAAGTATAATTTCTAGTTATGACTTAGGTTATGAAACATTAGAAAGCACATTAGAATTATTGAATAATATGTTAGGAACAGTAAATGAACTTCCAAAATGGAATGGTCATTTGTATAATTGGTACAATATAAAAACATTAGAACCATTAATTCCACGTTATATATCAACAGTAGATAGTGGGAATTTTGTTGGCTATGTATATGTTTTAAAACAATTTTACAAAAATATAAAAGAAAAAATTGAAACTGGACAAATAGAATTAGATGAAGAAACAAAAGAAAAATTATTGAATTTTATTCCTGATTGGGCAGACAAAAAAGTGGAAGATATACCTATAGCAAATGCAGATTTTTCAAAGCTTTATGATGAAAAAAAGGGGATATTTTCTATTGGATTTAATATAGAAGAAAATAAATTAACAGATTCTTATTATGATTTGTTGGCTTCTGAGGCAAGAAGTGCAAGCTTTGTTGCAATAAGCAAAAAAGATATTCCATCAAAACATTGGGGGCATTTAAGTAGAACAATGACAGCTATAAATGGATATAATGGATTGATTTCTTGGTCTGGAACAGCATTTGAGTATTTAATGCCAAATGTAATAATAAAACAAGAAGAAGGAAGTTTGTTAGATGAATCTATAAAATTTATGCTAATGAGCCAAAAAGAATATGCAAAAAAATTAGGAATACCTTGGGGATTTTCCGAAACAGCATATTATTTAAAAGACTTGAATAACAACTATCAATATAAAGCAATAGGAATTCCATGGCTTGGACTAAAAAGAGGACTAGAGGAAGATATGGTAGTTGCAAGTTATGCTTCTTTTATGGCACTTTTAATAGAACCAAAAGAAGTAATAGCAAATTTAAAAGAACTAGAAAAACAAGGAATATGCAATCAATATGGATTTTATGAATCTATGGATTATACACCAATACGTATGCCAAAAGGCAAAAAACAAATACTTATAAAAACGTATATGGCACATCATCAGGCACTTATTTTATTATCAATTAACAATTTTTTTAATGATAATATTTTACAAAAAAGATTTATGGAAAATCCAGAAATAGAAGCAACATCAATTTTACTTCAAGAAGTAATGCCTGAAAATAGAATTATAACAAAAGAAGAAAAAATAAAACCAGTAAAAATAACCTACCAAGACTATGAAAACTATGCACAAAGGGTGTTTACAAAATCAAAAGAAACACTTCCAATTTGCAATATAATATCTAATGATAATTACAGTGTAGTAATGGATATAAAAGGAAAAGGTTATAGTAAATATAAAAATTATTTAATAAATAAATATAATGTAACAGAAGATGAAGCAGAAGAACAGGGAATTTTATTCTATTTAAAAAACATTAAAAATAAAAGAATTTGGAGCATTAACAACAGAAATGATAATATAAAAGCAGATAAATACGAAATAGTATTTACAGAAGATTCAGATAAAATAAAAAGAACAGATGGAGCAATAAAAAGTACTTGCAAAGTAACAATAGCTGGTACAAATGAAAAAACGCCAGTTGAAATACGAAATTTAGAGTTGCAAAATAATGGAGTAGAAAATGAGACAATAGAAATAACAAGTGTGTTAGAACCAGCACTTGCTTCACAAACAGAATATAATTCACACCCAGCATTTCAAAAATTGTTTTTAATATATGAATATTTAGAAGACGAAAACATTTTTATAATAAAAAGAAAAGACAGGAAAAATACAGGAAAAGGATTATATTTAGCAGTGTCTTTATATACAAATGATAATGTGATAGGAGATTTAGAATATGAAATAGACAAAGAGAAATTTGTAGGAAGAAATAATTTTGAAGTTCCTACAATGGTAAAAAATTCTAAACCATTTTCTAAAAAAATAAATTTAGTAACAGATCCAATTTTAGCATTAAGAAGGACAATATGTTTAGAACCAGAACAAATAGCTAGCTTTAGTTTGTTAATTAGTGTTTCAGAAAACAGAGAAGAAGTAATACAAAATATTAAGCAATATCAAAGAGAAGAAGAGATTAAGAAAGCATTTGAATTATCAATTGCAAAAGCAGATACAGAAGCAAGATATTTAAGATTAAATGCAAAGCAAATAGTAACTTATCAAAAAATATTAGCATACCTTTTATTTGAAAATCCTATTCAATCAAAAGAAAAGTATAGTAAAAAATATTATCCTAAAGAAAAACTATGGAAATATGGGATTTCAGGGGATTTACCAATATTACTTGTAAAAATAAGTAGTAGCAATGAAAAAGATAATTTAGAAGAAATATTAAAAGCATATGAATTTTTCAGATTAAAAAATGTAGAAATAGATTTGGTAATTTTAAATGAAGAGCCAAATAGTTACGAAAAATATACAAAGGAAACAATACAAAATACAATAATGAACTTGAATTTATCTTATGTACAAAATATAAGAGGTGGAATTTATGTGCTAGAAAATGAGGATTTTGAAGTAGTAGAATTTTATTCAAACCTTATAATAGATACGAAAAAAGGTCCAGTAGCAAGGCAACTAGAGGATTTAGAAGACGAATATTTAGAAAGTATAAAACAAATAGAAGAAAAAACAAAAACAAATTTTGAAAGTTTTGAAGAAGAAAAAAGTAAAATAGCCTTACCAGAAAATCTTTTATATAACAATGAATATGGAGGATTTTCACAAGATAAAAGCAAGTATAAAATGATGGTAGATAAAGAAAATAGGCTTCCTACCGTATGGAGTCATGTTATGGCAAATGATACTTTTGGAACATTAGTTACAGAAGCAGGGGGAGGATTTACTTGGAGCAAAAACAGTGGATTAAATAAAGTAACCGCATGGAGTAATAATCAAGTGTTAGATACTCCTTCAGAAGTAATATATATGCAAGATGCAGAAAGCCTAAAAACTTGGTCAGTAACTTTAAATCCTATGCCAGATGAAAAACAATACGAAGTAGAATATGGATTTGGTTATGCAAATTACAGACATTCAAGTATGCAAATAGAACAAAATCTTACAACATTTGTACCAAAAAAAGATAATATAAAAGTTTCTTTATTAGAGCTTAAAAACTTATCTCCTAAAAAGAAAAAATTGAATTTTGTGTATTATATAAAACCAGTATTAGGTGAAAATAAATTACAAACAAAGGATTATATAAACCTAAAATTTAAAGAAAACGATAACATGATAACATTGGAAAACAAGACTAATACAGACTTTAAAGAAATTATTTATGTGTCATGTAATGAAAAAATAAAATCATATACAGCAGACAAAAAATTCTTTTTTGGAAAAGGAAATATTTCAAATCCAGAGGCACTAAAAAAAGTAAGTTTAAATAATAAAAATAGTTTAGGAAAAGATGGAATTGTAGCAATTCAAATTGAAGTAGAATTAGAATCTTTTGAAAAGAAAAAAATATCTTTCATGTTAGGTAGTGAGCAGAATTTAATAGATTGTCAAGATAAAGTTTATAAATACGGGAAAGTAAAAAAGGCTGAAGAAGAATTAGAAAAAGTAAAAAAATATTGGGAAGAATTTTTAGGCAGGGTGCAAGTGGAAACTCCAATGGAATCATTTAATATACTAATGAATGGATGGCTTATTTATCAAACTATATCTTGTAGGCTGAAGGCAAGAAGCGGGTTCTATCAATCTGGTGGAGCATTTGGTTTTAGAGACCAATTGCAAGATACAATTGCTTTAAAATATTTTTCGCCAGAATTAATAAAAAAACAAATTATAAAGCATAGCAAACATCAATTTATAGAGGGAGATGTAGAACATTGGTGGCATGAAGAAACTTCTAGAGGAATTAGAACGAAATTTTCAGATGACTTATTATGGCTAGTATATTTGGTGGAAGAATATATTGAAAATACAGGAGATTATAGCATTTTAGAAGAAAAAACGAACTATATAGTAGGAGAAGTTTTAGGAGAAAATACAGACGAAAGATATGATAGGTATGAAAATAGTAATATAGAAGAAAGCATTTTTATGCATTGTGAAAGAGCAATAGAAAGGTCTTTAAACTTTGGAGAAAATGGACTTCCTAAAATAGGTTCAGGAGATTGGAATGATGGATTTAGTGAAGTAGGAAATAAAGGAAAAGGTGAAAGTGTATGGCTTGGGTTCTTCTTATATAATGTTCTACAAAGATGGATTTCGATTTGCAAAGAGAAGAAACAAGAGTTAGAAAAAGAAAGTAATGTAATAGTAGAAAATGTTGACGTTCAAAATGAGAAGATAGAAAAGCAGAGTGAACAAAACGAAAAGGATGTTCCAGAAACAATAGAATTTGAAAACAAAATTGAAGAATATCAAAGGATTGTAGAAAATTTAAAGAAAGCATTAAATAATAATGCATGGGACGGCAGATGGTTTAGAAGAGCATACACAGATAATGGTGATGTTTTAGGAACAATTCAAAATGAAGAATGTAAAATAGATGGAATATCACAAAGTTGGTCTGTTATTTCAAATGCAGGAGATAATGACAAAAAATATATATCAATGGAAAGTCTAGAAAACCATTTGATAGATAAAGAAAGCGGAATAATAAAATTACTTGATCCTCCTTTTGAAAAATCTAAATTAGAGCCAGGTTATATAAAAGCATATCTTCCGGGGACAAGAGAAAATGGAGGACAATATACACATGAGTGTTGTTGTTAGCGCCAGTTTTTAAGTTAGCCGTTCGAACGCAGTGAGTTACAGATAACTTATGCAACTGAGCGATAGCGAAGTTGAAATCCTTATAAAAAATATTGATACTCTTAAAAATACATATTGTTATTAATTTTGTATTAAAAGTATTTAAAAACACACCTTATTGATACAAAATTAGTGATAAAATCAAATAATACAACAAATTAAAAAATGTGAAACAAATTAGAGAAAAAATACAAAAAAAGTTTCACATTTTTTAAAATTTATGATATAATAAAAATGTGAAACAAAATCAAATAAATTAAGCAAAAATGTTTCACATTTATAAGGAGGAAAATCATGGAAGAAAAAATTGAAATTATGAATCTTCTTCAAAGTAAACAGGTTCTTGAACATGAATTACAATCACTTGCATATGGATCAGTAGAAATAAGAGAAAATGAATCTAATAAATATATATATGTACATTATAGAGAAGATGGAGTAGCTTTAACAAAATATGTTGGAGAATATTCTGATGAATTATATAATTTAGTATTAAATAATAGCATTAAAGCAAAACAATTGAAAAAGCAAATAAGAGAGATAACAAAAAAACTAAAACAATTAAATTATACAGAAGAAGAGTTATCAGAAAAAGTAGAACAAAATATAGACTTTGCGAAAAGACATTTAGTAGATACAATATATAAACAAGCTATATTAGAAGGTGTTGCAACTACATTTGCAGATACAGAAAGTATTATTGAAGGTGGAAAAGTAAATAATATGACATCTGAAGATATACTAAAAATAGTAAATCTAAAACATGCTTGGGAATTTATATTAAATAAAAATGTTATTTTAAGTGATACAAACTTTGCTTTATTATGCGAAATAAATAAAATGGTAGAAGAAGGATTTTATTATACAGCAGGTAAAGTAAGAAATACACCAGTAACAATAGGTGGAACAACATGGAAACCAGATTTGCCTATTGAAAGTGTAATAAAAGAAGAATTAGAAGAAATTTTTAGTAAGGAACTGGATGATATAGACAGAGCAATCGAACTTTTATTATACACAATGAAAAAACAAATATTTATTGATGGAAATAAAAGAACAGCTGTAATTTATAGCAACCATTATTTAATTTCAAAAGGAAAAGGTATTATAGCGATTCCAGCAGAGCTAACAGAAGAATTTAAGGACTTACTTATTTCATATTATGAGGGAAAAGATGAAAAACAAATAAAAAAATTTATTAAGGGAAAATGCTATATGAATATATAAAAGAAACAGTAAATATAAAATTGAAGGGGTTAAAATATGGGAGAATATAATGGAAGAATAAATGTAACAAAAGATACAATGATATTCGTAGTAAATAGTGTATTTGAAAACAATATTAAAGAAAGCACAACTAAAGAAGATATACTAAAAATGATGCCAGATATATATGAGAACGCAGATGAAGAGAAAATTATAGAAATGCTACCATATAGAACTTATAAAGATTTAGAAAGGTTAATTGAATATGCTAAGACAAGCGATGATATAAAGACATTTTTCTTAAAAAGAGAGCATCCAGATATAAGATTTTTAGAAGAGGCTATGATTATAGTTTTAAGAGTTAAGTATCATGATTATAATTACACATTAAATCCAGGGGTAATAGAAAAATTAAAAGGATTATTTTCAGAAGAAAATAAGAAAATAGCAAAAAGATATGGAGAAATAGAAGATTTAACTAAATGTATGTTATATGCATATGGGATAGTGGATTTTGAATTTCTAAGAAAACAATTAAGTAAGTATATGAATGAAATAATAACTGAAACAGAATTAAGAGATATTTATTTTACGAGATTAAACTTAAATACTTTTATAAATGATTATAATATTAGATGGACAAATATTAATGAAATACAACCATTTGTTACATACTTAGATGAGGAGGAAGTGCCTATTGACATAGGTCAAATTGCTGAAGAACAAAGAGCAAGAAGAATGAAATATAAACAATTTAGTAAGCAAGAGTTATTAAAAAGAGAAGAATATCTATATGACGAAAGAGCAAAAAAATTATACAAATTTCTAAAATCTAAAAATGACAATATATATGAATGGACATTTAAGAGACTATTAAAAAATAACGAATTAGGAATAGATATTTTAGGCGATTTATCTAATATGTGTATGTTTGAGGATGATAAAGAATTAAAAAAATTTATGAATTTATTTACAGATTGGTACAATAATAGTCCTCAATATATGTTAGGTGGATATTCACCAATTGAGTTTAGAAAAATATTTAAATAAAAAAAAAGGAGTAGAATATGGTAACATTATCTAAAATAATAGAAGGATTAGAAATGGTAGATGATATTGTTGATTGCTATTATAATCTACATAAAGATGAAATCTTTTTATCAAATATAGGAGAATATGGAGATTTGTCAGAAGATGAAATTGATGAATTATTTGAAGAGTCAATAATACTTCCAACACAATATGAAATAAATGAATATAAAATGATGGAAGATTTTATAGAAACAATTGATAACTCAGAAATAAGTAATAATTTACAACGACTAATACAAGGTAAAGGAGCTTTTAGAAGATTTAAAGACTATTGTATTGAAATGGACATAATTCAAGAATGGTATAATTTTAGAGATAAAAGATATAAGGAAATAGCAATTAGTTGGTGTAAACAAAATGAATTAGAATATATGTAAATATAAAAATGTGAAACAAAAACGATATAAAAAAAGTTCCACATTTGAGATAAGCCTTAAGAGTGAAAGCTTAGGGCTTATTTTTTTGCCCTAAATTTATATTAAAAACAAATAAAAAAGCCTAGGAATCGATTGTGAAGCTAATTAAAAACAAAGGAAGGAGAGTTATATGAGCAAACAAAAATTAAAGGGATTATGGATTCCAGCAGAAATTTTATTAAACAATGAATTATCAGACAAAGAAAAAATAGTATTATCAATGGTTTTATATTTAAGTGATGCTACAGGGAGTTGCTTTGCAAGTAATAAATATATAGCAAGTATTGTAAATGTAACCTCCGATAGAGTTTCAAAAATAGTAAGTTCATTAAAAGAAAAAGGATATGTAGATGTTAATCTAAAATATAAAATAGATACCAAAGAAATTGAAGAAAGACAAATTATACCTATTACAGAAAGTATTAATAGGTATAGTGAAAAATACCTAGAGGATATAGGTAAAAATAACTATTCAGGTAGTCAAAAAGAACCACACCCTATAGGCGAAAACGACAAAGATATAATAAATAATATAAAAAATAAAAATAATTGTAATAAGGAATTACAAATTAAAAAGAGTAATAAAGCTAACTTTGAACAGCGTGATTATACTGGCTTTGACTTTACTAAATTATATGCAAATGCAGATGCTTTTTTATAGTTACAAACATTTGCATATATAAAATCAGCTACTAGAGTATAAAACTACTTTGGAGCTGA
This sequence comes from Lachnospiraceae bacterium, assembly GCA_963621995.1. Classification (GTDB taxonomy): domain Bacteria; phylum Bacillota; class Clostridia; order TANB77; family CAG-508; genus UMGS1663. The sequence continues at coordinate 1,696 of CAVFFZ010000027.1, read as the reverse complement.
TTTTTTATCCTAAAATTGCAATAAAGTAAATTTAGGATAAATCAAAAAAATATTAAGAAATATTTTTTTGAAAATGGGGTGTGGGGAAAAATTTTTCCCTGCCACAACTAACACTTTTTGCGATTAGCATAAAAAAGTGTTGTAGTTGTGTTACAAGACAAAAGAGAAAAGTAAAATTTTAGGAATAATGTGTCTTATTAGTAAGCCTGTCAAAGAAGAATTTATATAAAGAAGGATGATTAAAAATGAGTTATGCAATTATTAGAAACACAAAATACAAAAGAGAAAATTTAAAAGGAATATTTAGACATAATGAAAGAAAAAATAAAAATTATTCGAATGAAAATATAGACAAAGAAAAATCATATTTAAACTATTCGTTAAAATCTCCACAATATAGTTATGAAAAAGAATTTGATAAAATAAGAGAAAAATATAATTTAAAAGGACAAATTAAAACAGTAAGTAATATAGCTTGTGAATATATAATAACATCAGATCATGATTATTTTGAAAGAATAGGAGAAGAAGAAACAAAGAGATTTTTTGAAACTGCATATAGATTTGTATCTGAATACAAAGACTTAGGAGAACAATATATAATGTCTGCAAAAGTGCATATGGATGAACAAACACCTCATATGCATTTAGTATTTTTACCAGTAGTCCATACAACAGATAAAAAAGGAAATTCTATTGAAAAATTAGCTTGTAGTGAATTTTGGAAAGCAAAAGATAGTTACAGACAATTACAAAATGGTTTTTACGAGTATATGGTAGAAAATGGGTTTGATTTGCAAAGAGGCTTGCCAAAGGAAGAAACTAATATAGAACATTATTCTATTGAAGAATATAAGAAGATAACTAATTTTAAACAAACAAAAGAAATATTACAAAACATAAAATTAGAATTACCAGAAGTTCCAGATATAGCTGATATTAATATAAATAGATTATCAAAGAAAAGAGATGAAAAGATTTTAGAAGAAATTATAAAACCTAAAGATAATGTAATTCAAAATTTATACCAAGACAATATGGCTTTGCATAAGCAATTAACTAGGCAAGCACAAATTATTGAAGAAACGGAAAAATATCAAAAAGAAAGAGACAAAATACTTGCTAATAATAGAATTTTGTACAATGAAGTTGAACAAATAAAGTCTGAATATAAAGAAAAAGAAATTGATATAGAATGGAAATATAAAAGCAAAATTAAAGTCTTGGAAAAAGAGAATAATTATTTGAAAAAAGTAGTAGATAGGTTTAAAGAAACTATTGGTAAATTCATAACTTGGATTTGCAAGAAATTCGATATGGGGGCAGAAGATTATTTAATTAGAGATTTTCAAAAAGAAAATAATATGTTACTAGATGTGGAAAAACAGATAAAACACGAAGAAACGGAAAAGGAATGGGATTTGGAAATATAAAATGTAGTAAAAATATTGTAAAAAAAAGTTAAATATGCGATAATAAACTAGGACTAAAGTATAATAAAAAGGATTTATTTTAATGGAAAAAATAATATTAGATGAACAAAATAGAAAGAGAATACAAAAGTTTATAAAGCAAGAGCTAGGTTTCTATGGATATGAGCAAGATATAGAAATATTAGAACGAACTGGAGAATTAACATATGAATTAGCTAGAAAAGTTTTTACAGAAATTATGAATGATGCACATAGAACTAGAA
>CAVFFZ010000026.1:0-15117 GCA_963621995.1 Lachnospiraceae bacterium | reverse complement strand
CATATCCTCTATCTACATCTTCTTTCGATAACCTTATATAAACTGCTACCTTGTATATTGTTTTTTCTATTTGTTCAAGCATTTTTCCTCCCTTCTATGCTTGATAAAAACAATTTGAATTTAAGTTTTATTATATCTTATTTTGAATAAAATTTTAATGCTCAAAAATATCTTTCTTTAAGATATTAATTATTAAGTGTTTTATTAATCCTTCTAACTCTTCGCCTTTTTCGTCGAAGTATATATTAATTTTGAAAGTTTCATTCATATTAATTCACTCTCCCTATACTATATATACATCTGTTTTCTTATAAAAATTCTCCCTTGTATTAAAATTTATTTTAGAATTTTTTTAATATGTCCACATTTGCTCATAAATAGTTTAAGGGTAGCTATGCGACAGCTTTCGCTATCACACACCTACCCTAGTTAGTAAAATATGTCATCTATTTTGTTTCAAAGCATTGGTATTGCTGATTTTTCTAATTATAAAAAATGTCCAATTTAGAAGTTTATTTTACTCGAAAATTTGGACATTTTTAGCTTATACGTAATTTAATAAATGTTTTCAACTAAATATTACTTAATTATATTAATTTTGTTTAATTATAATATCAAGTGTATGCATTGCTCTTGTGCAAGCCACATATAATAACTTTGTATCTAAAGTATTTTCACTATATTTATTAGAATCCGAAATAATTACACTATCAAATTCCAAACCTTTTGACAAATATGATGGTATAATAATTACTCCTCCACTATATTTTTCTAAATTATCTGATATTAGTTCTACATTAAGTCCATAATTTGTAATTTCTTTATATAATTCTATACTTTCATTGAAGTCTTTTGTTATTATTGCAATATTTATATGTCCAACTTCTAATTGTTTTTTTATTATTTCACATATTTTTATAATTTTACTATTTTCATTATCAACTTTCCAATGTTCTACTTTATCTCCATGTCTCTCAATTGGCTGAGCTAGAATAATATTTTCATTATCTACAATTTTATTTATTATTGTATTTGCTTCATCCATAATCTCCATAGAAGTTCTGTAACTTTCTTTTAAAACTTCGATTGACGCTTGATTATCAAATACATCTTGATTTAATTTTTGCCAATTATTTGTTCCTTTATATGAATATATTCCCTGTGCAATATCTCCTAAAATAGTCATAGATATAGTTGGTTTTAAAATTTCTTTAAATATATAGAATTGAAATTCTCCTAAATCTTGTGCTTCGTCAATTACTATATGTTTCAAATTTAATTTGCTAAAGTTTCCCCAGAATTTATTTTGCAGATAAAATAGTGGTGCTAAATCTTCATATTCTATTTTTTTGGCTTTTATGTTTTTCTTAAAATTTTCCAAAATATACATATATAAATCATTACTAATATGCTCTTCAAAAAACTCTTTTTTGTTCATTAATTTTTTATAAAGTGCTAATGCTTTTTCAATTTTAAAACTTTTTAAATAGTCTTGTATTAATTTTTTTCCACCTTTAAAAAGTTGTTGAATCTCATATTCTGTTTCTTTAAATATGCTTAGTCTTATTTTATTAAATTCTTCTTCAGGCAAGTTTTTATCTATTTTTTCTATTTTGTTTTTTCTTGCATTAGTTAATTTATCTATCAGCTCATCTGAAATATTACTTAATTTCTTTTGTAATATCTCACTTAGCCTTTTTTTACTATCATTCACAGAATTATTTTTATAATTTTCCATAAACATATCTTTTATTTCTTCTTTTGAAAAAACTATTATATCAGCTACTTTAAAATCTTCATTTGGCAAATTATTATTTATGTAATCTCTAATAAACTCATCAACTACATTTTTAAATTCTAAAGATGATTTAAAAATTGCTGAATCTTTAATTAAATCTATATCTCCTTTTTTATTTACTATATTAGATAGTTCGATATTTATTGGATTTACTTCAAAATTCCCTTCAATATTTTCAAGCATAAACTCTTCGAAAGTTTGTTGTCTAACATAGTCTACACCCAAATCTGGCAAAACATTTGATATATAATCTAAAAAGAATTTATTTGGAGCAATTATTAAAAATTCATCTGGGTTAAAAATTTTTTCATATGTATATACTAAATATGCAATTCTATGTAATGCAACTGTTGTTTTTCCTGATCCTGCCACTCCTTGAACAATAAGTGGTTTAGACATTTCAGCTCTTATGATTTTGTTTTGTTCAGATTGTATAGTGGAAATTATATTTTTTAATCTTGCTTCTGAATTTTCATTAAGACATTCTTGTAAAAATTCATCATTAGTAGTTATATCAATATCTTGATAATCTTTTAGTTCAGAATTTTCAATTGTATAAACTCTTTTTTTGCTCAAATTTCCTTCTATTATTCCATCTGGACATTCATATTCTACTTTTCCTAACTGTCCATCATAATAAATACTTGCAATTGGTGCTCTCCAATCAGTAACAACAACTTCATAATCTTTGTCAAATACTCCCGTTTTTCCAATATATATTTTTTGTACATTACTTTTTTTATCTTCTTTAAAATCAATTCGTGCAAAATATGGTACCAAAATTGCTTTATTTAAGTTTTTTAACTTATTACTGTATTCTTTACTCATATTCTGAATATATTGTTCATCAGCATTTCCTTTTAATAAATTACTATACAATATTTCATATTCTTCTATATTGCTTTTTACAATTTCTATTGTATCAGATACTTTCTTTATTTCCTCTTTATCTATCATTTTCTTTTCCGTCCTATATAACTTTTTTAACTAAAATATAATATCATTTTTTTTTGCATTTTACAATTGTTTTGAAGTATTTTTCTCTTAAAACTTGAGGAAGTCAATATTTTATGCTATAATTTATACATATTTAATCAAAAGTTATCGTAATGTTAGGAGGATTAAAATGGACAATTTAAAAAAATATATTGGCAAAAAAGTAACAGTAACAGTTGATAGAAAAATGGGATCAAAACATCCAAAATGGGGATTTATATATCCTAACAACTATGGATACATTCCTAATACTGTAAGTGGTGATGGTGAAGAACTAGATGCCTATATACTTGGAGTTTTTGACCCTGTTGAATCTTTTGAAGGTGTTTGTATTGCAATCTTGCATCGCTTAACCGACGATGATGATAAACTTATTGTTGTTCCTGAAAATGTTAATTACACAGATGAACAAATTAATGCTCTTACAGAATATCAAGAAAGATTTTTCAAACATATTATTATTAGATAACTTTTCATTTAAAATCCTCACTTATTTTATTAAAGTAAGTGAGGTATTTTTTGTGTGCCAAGTTGTCATAATGACTTCCTTTTATTGACATTTTCTTTATATAATAGTATAATTATTTTATAATATTTATGTTAGGATGGTAAGTATGAAAAAATTTAATGTAATAAAACGAGGTAATGATCAAATCCTTGTAATATCTGGTGCAAGTGGTGTTGGTAAAACAACAACCTGTGCATTACTTGGTATGTTATACCCTACTAATTATGTACATATTCCATTTGACAGAAGTAGAGAATCAAGACCAGGAGAATTTGGTTCAAGGCATGTTGATTTAGATACAATGCAAGAAAAATATAATTCTGGTGAATATTTTAATATCGCCCCTGTAACACATGGTGGCTTTGCTGCAATTAGAACAGCTGATATAAAAAAAGCTTTTTCAGAAGGAAAAATAGCTGTACTTGAATATCCCATAGAACAGATTGATGTATTAGAAAAAACTTTTCCAACTGCTGAAGTAACTGGTGTTGAATTGGTTGCTCCATCTGAGAAAGAAAGATTCAGAAGATTAAAGCAAGACCACAAATATACTGATCATCGTATTGAAAGTGACAAATTTGGCTCTGGTAGAATCAATAGGTATAAAAATGATGATTTACTTACTTTAGATGACCACAATCTAGTATTGATTACAGAGCGAGATAGACTTGGAGATACAGTATATGAAATTGATAGATACATGAGAATTCAAACATTAACATTGTCCAAACTACAGGAAGTTGAAAGATTAGGAGGAATTAGCGGAGTCCAAAAATTTCTAAAATCTTTAAAAGTTCCTAAGCATAACTATACAGAATCTGAGCATTATGAATTTTTAGAAAATAAATTACCAAAAACAGAAGATTTTGAGAGATAATTTCTCTAAATCTTCTGTTTTTTTACATATCCTTTACAAAATTTTTATCATTAATTATTAATTCAATTGTTTCTTTTAAACTAATATTAGTAGTGTCAATAATTTTAGTATTAGGAAAAGTTTCCAATACTATTTTTTTATAAATTTTTTCTCTTTCTTCGAATTTTTTTACATCCATAATCAATTTATCTGACCCTGTAATTTCTTCTCCCAATTTTGATCTTTCATAAAATCTTTTTATTCTTTCTTCCATACTAACTGTAATATAAAAAGAATCCATTTGGGGATATTTTTTCAATAATTCTTTTAATATACATATTTCTTCTTCATCTTCTTTATCCCCTTTTTCAATTTTACCAGCTAAATATTTAATTATCCATAATGAATCTAATAAAACTAATCCATCTTCTTTATAATTGTCTATATCCATTTGTATATTTTTTTGAAGTAATGGCTTCCATTCTTCAGGTGATAACCATGTATCCATTTTTCTTACATTTTCTATTAAATCAATTGGAGTTAAAAATTTCTTTTTTATCTTAAAAGTGTTTGGTATTTTGTTATTAATTCCATTAATAATGGTAGTTTTTCCCGAAAAATCCATTCCGCTAAGCAATTTAATTTTAGGCATTTTCTCCATCCTTTACTTTTTTATTTTTTTATAAATTCTAATATTCTCTTTATTCCTTGCTCTACAGATAAATCTGAAGATGTATCAATAATTACATTTTCTTCTGATTCATTAGCTTTACTTACAAGTTCATTGTAAACAATTTTAAAGAATTCAGGATTATCCCTATAAAAATCATGTACTGGTGATTCCTTACTTTGAGCCATTCTTTCCTTTATAATTTCAAATGGTGGAATACAAAATACACTCAATGATGGTTTAATTAATATATCATTTTCTACAAATGCTTTTGGTATATCATAAATGTTATAATCAGATTTAATATAATCACCATAAGCCTTGATGTATGTGGTTATTGCATCAAAGTATCTATCTTGTAATACAATTGTATTATTCTTTTCCAAATACGGTCTAATAATATTTTTAGTATTTATTATTAAATCAGTAAAAAAATATGAAACAGTAATTGGCATATCTTTTCTACCTAAATTCTCTTTAAATTTTTTGCCTAAATCAGTATATGTCATTGCACCATGATTATATATAGCATCATATCCTAATTCATTTATTTTTTCTTTTAACAACTTACATGTTGTTGTTTTTCCACTACAACATATTCCTTCAAATACTATAAAATTTTTCATTTTTTCTCCTATCTGTTATTCAAAATAGTATATCCTCTAAAATATTTACTGTCTTTTGTTAGTTCTATTGGTAGCTGTGCATTTAATATCAAGTTATTAACTTCTATTAAATGTTTATCATAATCATAATCCACATCTGTTGTATTTGGATTTTTCCAATCTTCTATTTCAAGCATTTCTTCATAAACTGAATTTGATTCATCTTTTTCAAAATATTTTACTTTATCATAAGAAACATATAAACGATCTCCGTCTTTCTCTACTATACTTACTTCCCTTTTCATATTAGCAAATAGTTTTACACTTAATTCACCTTTTACATTTATATTTAGCTCTTTAATAAATTCATTTACATCTTTATATTGCCCTCTTAACTTTGTTCCAAGTTCAAGTTTAGACACATAAGGTTTTTCTGGATTACATTTGTTTGTCTTATACAAAAAACCTTTAAATCTTTCAGTAACCATATCACTACCTCTCATAACATCTCCCCTGTTTAAGATAGTAAAATTATTATCATCATAGTAAGTTTCATGTTTTTCTTTTTCAAAACTTTCAACTAGTTTATATCCGTTTTTATAAAGAAATTCCAGAAATTGTTTTGAAGTATATCTTTCATTCTTTTTTATTAAATATTTAAGTTCTCTTTCATAATTCTCAAATTCCATATTAAATACCTCTTTTCACTTTTATTTAATACTTATAAATACTCCTGTTTCTCTTGGAATATTTATAGCACCATCTCTTATTCTTATCTCTTCAAAATAATTATACAAATTTAATAAACTTTCATCTGAATAACCTGAAATAGATTTTGTTGATTTTAACCATTCTATTAAATCTTGTGTGTTAGTTATTGCAAGTGTATTTTCATAATCAAATCTTTGAACATTTTTAAAGTATTTATTTAAAATTTCACAACCATTTTGAAGATTAAAAGGTAATTGTTCTGTAAACGCTGTGGATGTTGGTTCAAATCTTGCTATTGCATTGTGTAAAAACGGTCTCATTCCGCCATTGCCATCCGTTGCAGAATAAAATGCTCCATCTACTTTTAATACTCTTTTTACTTCTAGTAATGCCTTATTTAAATCTGGTACATGAAATAACATATGATTTGCAATTACAACATCAAATGTTTCATCTTCAAATGGAATTTCTTGTATATCAATTTGTTTTATTGAAACATTTTTATTTGTAGAAAATTTTTCTCTAACTAAATCTAACATACCTTCTGAAAAATCTGATAATACTAAACTACAACCATTTGGTAGGGTATCAATTTTTCCTTCCCAATGGTTTCCATTTCCGCATCCCAATTCTAATATTTTCATATTTTCTTTAAAAACATATTTATCAAATAACCAATCCGCAAATTTATACTTATTAGTTGTATATTTTTTATAAAAATTAATCCTCATAGCTAAATTTTTATCATTTGAAAATTGATTTTTAACATTTTTAGTTACATTCATAATTGACATATGTATTACCTCCATTCTTTCTATATAATATAATATTACTTATATTATTAAGTCAAACTACAAAAATCAAAGAACTTTTTATTTTTATTATCTTATAAATGGATTTTCTTTACCATCATAATTTAAATTATATTTTTCACACAAGGCTTGTCCACTTTTGTTTATAGAACTATAAAAGTCTGAATTACTTGCAATTTGAGCTATAACTTTTTGGTTAAGTTCTTCTTCCGAGATTCCTTTTTCTACACTATCTAAAACTTCTTTCATGAAATCTAAATCTTTTAACTTTAATTGATAATACAAATCATAAAATGATTTTTCACCAATTGAGTCAATAGCTTTTGGAGATGAAATAGGATCAATAATCATATCATATAATTTCATATGTGATTTATGCCATCTTTTTAAAGCATTATAAGTCAATTTTACTTTTGGATCAACAATTTCATATTTATTATTGTCATAAACATCATTTTTGACAATCTTATCTTCTTTTTTCAACTTCTCTGTATACAAAGTTCCATCTGCTGCAAACATTTCTGAAAAAATTCCTTTTGTAATAATCCAATCATACTCCCTTAGAAAGTCATAATTTTCTTGCAATTCTTGGAATGTGGTATTATCATCGAATAGTATATATCCCGCTTGAACATATATTCCATATTTTTTTAATATGTCTAATGCCTTTTTGTTTGCTTCTAAAGTAGCACTTTTATTCATTCTCTTTAATGCTGTGTTAGAACCATTTTCAATTCCACAGGCAAAGGAATGAAATCCTGCTTCTTTTAAATATTTTATTTTTTCTTCTTCAACTTGGTCTGCTTTTAAAGAACCTCTTAATGAAACATCAATTCCTCTTGCTTTTACTTTTTCACAAAATTCTTTTGCCCATTGTTCATCTCTTTCAGGTTCTAAAAAACTGTCATCTATAACTTTAATATATTTAACCCCCATATTTTGAAGTTGTTCTAATTCATCCACAATACTATCGACACTTCTACCTCTCCATTTGTTTCCATTAGATAGCTTATTAAACGCATTAACTGAACAAAATAAACAGTTTCCCATACACCCTCTCGCTGTTAAAATATTCACAGTAGATTTTCTATCTTTTGCCATATTCATAGTATCTCTTGCAGGAAATGGTATAACATCTAAATCCGATATTAGGTTTCTTTTCTCTGTTCTTTCTATTTCTCCATCTTTTTCAAAAACTATACCTTTTATATCTTCTATTTTTTTGTCAGAGTGTCCTGTAAAATAGTCTGTTACTTCAATAATTGATTCTTCTCCTTCTCCAATCATTGCAATATCAAATATTCCATCTTTCACAAATTTTTGAGGATTAAATGATGGTCCAAAACCACCACACATTAATTTTATTTTTGGTCTAGTTTCTCTTATTTTTTTTGCTAATTCTATTGATTTATCATTATTTGACATATAGCATGAAACTCCAACAACAGATACCTCTTTATCTGTCAAAATCTTTCTCAATACTTCTTCATCACTCAAACCACCAAGCCATCCATCAATTATTCCAACATTGTATCCATTTTTTCTTAAAACAGCAGTTAAATATGCTAATCCTAAATTTTCTTCTGAAGTTCTATGTGTATCAGGTGACAATGTTGTTAAAATAATCTTGTCTTTTCTTTTATTTATTACATTTTGCAGGTATTTGTAATATTCTTGGATATTGTTATCATCATTACCTTCAATATGTATGATTTGTTTTGATTTATCTATAATAATACATCTTCCATCTTTTGTTGTAAATAAAAAATTATTATCTTCATAATTTAATCTACACATATTTTTAGCTTTTTCATTAGTAAGAGCCATATTTTTTCTAACAGTAATTTTGGATTCCATATTAACTCTCCTTTATTTTTTTGGTTTTCCTATCCAAGTACATAAATAATTTTCATGTACTAATTGTTTACTACTTTTTTTATAATCAATTTTTTTATCAACTTCTGTATCTTTAAAGCAAAATGGATCTCTTGCATATAGATCTTTTTCACCTGTTTCACATTTTTTATATGTATAAGCCATTGCAAAACAGCCACCTCTACATATTTCAGCTTTGTCACAAGCATTACATCCTTCAATTTTTTTGTAATTTTCTTTTCTTGTTTTAAACGCTTTAAATTGCTCTGAATTTACAATCTCCAAAATATCATCCTTTAATAAATCACCAACTCTATAATCATGCATATATACACATGGAGATACAGGTATTTTTTCATCTGGAGTTATAGAATTTATTCTCATTGAATAAATTCCACAAGCACATCCTTCAACTTTGTTGTTTTGTGTTAATCCTGATAAAGTTGGTTCACTCAATTCAACAGTATCACATTTTTCAAATAAATATTTATAATTTTCTAACACCTGTTCTTTTGAAGGTACAAGTTTAAAATGTTGCAATTGTATTGGTTTAAGTAAATTAAATCTTATATTAGAATCATATTTTTTTGCAATTTCTAATAATGCATCAATTCTATCTTTTGTAAAATTCCAATTCATTGCACACATTATGATTCCTGATTCAATATTATATTTTTTACAAATTTCTAAAGCTTGAATAGCATATTTATAAACATCTCCACCTCTATTTTCATTATGTTCTTTCTCATAAGGTGAATCAAAGCTAATATCTACATCATTTAATAGTTCTAAGCATTCTGGATAAACATTTTTTAATGTAATAAGACTTATCCCAGCAGTAGTTATACCCACCTTTATATTTCTTTTATTTAGTTCTTTTAATATATATGGTAACATACTTTTTTTAACATCTAAACCATTTGTAAAAATTGGTTCATTACCACCTAAATTAACTGTTTCTACATTTAATTTTTCGATTTGTTCTATAACTTTGTCAACAATTTCTTTTGTTAAATTTTGTCCTTTTTGTCTAACTGAAAAAGAATAGCAATGTTTACACTTACAAGGACAGTCATTTCCTAATGTCCACCCTATATTTTTTATCATATAAAAATACCTCCATTTCCAACAAAATTATACCATTTTATGTAAATTGTGTCAATTTAAATTTTACAATTTGCTTTTAAAATTGCCATAAATATATATAATTACATCAATTTTAAATAAAAGCCATAAAACGAACTTATAATAAAATTCATTTTATGGCTTCTAATTAATCTATTTGTTCTAAATTAATCAATTCATTTTTTCTAAAGGTCAACTTTAACAAACATGGCGATTTTATATTTAAAATTGTATTTTTGTTATACACAAGTTTAACATTCTCATTTACTGTACACCAATTTAATAAAAAAAACTTTATTGATCCTCCATGACTAACTACTGCAATTCTTTTTCCCTTATATTCTTTAAGTATTCTGTCAAAAAATTTATTCATCCTATCTCTAGTTTGTTCTGCACTTTCTCCATCGGATGTTCTAAATGTTCTATCTAATAATTGTTCTTGTGAAGGATCTCTCGTACTTTTATCCTTCATAAATTCCCCCAATTCCTTTAAATTTCCTAATTTTCTTTCACTTAAATCGTTATCTAAATTAAAAGGTAAATTATTTACATTTGCAATATATTTCGCTGTTGCTTTAGCTCTAGTATAACTACTTGACCATATAATATCTAAATTTTTTAATTCAGTATTTTCACTTAATTTTTTTGCTTGTTCTTCTCCTTCTACTGATAATATTTCTTTTTCATTAATTATTTGAGAATCTTCATTAGTATTTCTAATACCATTCTCATCAAACGTTTCAGCATGTCTAATTAAATATACTATTGTATCATCCACTTTATTAAACCTCCTAGTTCTTATTGTAACATATCATTTATAACCTTATCTATATCTTCTTCAAAATATGTGTTCCACCACCACGATTTTTGAAGCTTTTAACATTAATGTTATATCGCTTTATTAGATATTCTTTTATCAATTTATTTTCCAATATTCTAAATTGCGTACCTCTAACTGATATAATTAAATCCAATTATATTTTACGTAAAACATTTGTTTTTGTCAATAGTTAAAAATAAATTTCAAAATTTTTTCAAACTCTGAAATTTAAATTTTTATATCAAATTCAAATTGTTTTATCTTACATACTGTCTACTTTGAAATCTACCTTCTGGAATATTGTGTATAGTTATAGCTGATATTAAAAGAATACATCTTTTTAAAGACGATTTGCTTCTTAAATTGTCTTTACTTTTTAGGGCCTTATCTAAAAATTTATCAGAAAATAATACAAATAGTCCTCCTATTATAAAACCTACTGCAGGCAAAATCCACTCTATGTATCCTAATTCTGCAGATAATTCAATTGAAGGCGCAATTAAAGACCAAAAAGCTGCTGCAATCATAACTCCTGCGCTAAAGCCTAAAATTGTATTTAATACTTTTTTATTCATTTCTTTAAAAAAGCAAACGACTAAGGCTCCTAATGCTGTTACTCCCCAAGTAAACGTACAAGCAAGTAATGCCTGAATCACTGGATTTAAACTTTCAAACCAATCCACTTTTATTCACCTCACACTACATAATATGATTTTATCTTCCACAATGTGACAGTATATAATTTGTACTCTTATTTTTTAACATTATTAAAAAAATACTTATTGGTACATTTTCCTATCTCATCTGGCAACTCAAATAAAGGCTCTAAATATTGCATAAAGTGATATTCATTTATCTTCAAAGCCTGTAAGTCTTGTTTGTCCTTTTTCAATAATTACTGGCTCGAAAGTTGCATTTCTGTCTCTTGGTGTTTTTATTTCTATATTTCCATATTCTGTTTTTACTGTTTTGACCTCACAATGTCCATTACGAAAATTTTTTGATTTTTCATTCTCATATTTGTTATATTCTAAATTATTATCTAATTCTGTATCTAATAATTTTTGCATTAATGGTTGTAATAGACCATCTAAGAAGTTTGTTGCATCAAGACTATTCTTTATTTTTCCTTCTTTAAATTGTTTTACTGCTTCATCAATTATTAAATCCTTAACATCTTTATTTCCTTGTTTTTGTTTTTTTCTCGCCCGTTTTTGCTCCTTCTATATAAGTTCAATATCTGGATATATTTGAATCAAATCATTTAAAATTAAACTCCATTCTTTCTTTTGAAAAGAAGTATATCCAAAATATTTACATTTGTTATCATCTAATTCATTGAATAAATAGTCAAAACTATTTATATATGTTGTATTGTCCCTTATTTTGTCATAATATTGAACATTAGCCGAATGTTTAAATAAAAGATTTCTGATATTCTGACTATACTTATATGTATTTTCGATATTATTTAAGTATTTCTTTATTAGATGTTGATGTATCACATTATTGTACTTTTCTGTAAAAACTTTAAAGACTTTTTTTGCAATCTTCAAGTGTTTTTTTGAACATATAAATCTTTAATTTCCCCTGCAATATTCTTTGAAGAACTCTCTGAAATATATTTATAAAATTTTGGGTAAATAGATGTTAATGAATCTGTAAATGTTATGTTCGGAAATGCTATTTTTGCAGTCCTTTTCATATTCTTATTATCATCTACAGATAGAAACAATATATTTTTTTACTCCACGTCTTTTTATACCTTCAAAAACGTCAAGCCAAAAGTGATTGTTGGTAATTCTATCTGCGTAAATATTCAATATGTGTCGGGTTCCTTTAATGTCAATTCCTATTAAAGTGTAAATATCATTTTTTTCAATAATATCAGCCTTTTTTATATTTACTTCATTTTTTATTGCATATACAACAACGTATGTTTCATCTAATTTTTTCTTTGTTAATTCATTTAATTTTAATAATTCCATAATTTCTTCTTTCTGCACAAAAAAATATAGTGTATAAATTTTATTGTTTCTAACATTTACACACTTAATTTTTTTACTGTCAATACTTTCCATAAATACTAGATTTTTAAACGATTTTAGTTATAACTTTTTACATAATTTTTTACTTTCCTACATATCTATTTTTTATTAGCATATATTTAAATGAGGTAATTCTATGCAAAATATTAAATCTAATTCTAGTAAAGTAAATACAAAATTTTTATTTATTTCCGTAAAAAAATATATTCTGCCCACAATTTTTTGTTTATTTACTATTTGTTTAGTTATATTTTCTAAAAGTAATTTAACTGCAGCTAAAAATGGTCTTGTTCTATGGGCAAATAACGTAGTTCCATCGTTACTCCCATTTTTTATTGCAACAGAACTTTTAGGTTACACAAATGTCGTAAATAAACTTGGTAAATTACTAAACCATATTATGCAACCTATTTTTAATGTTCCTGGAGTTGGAAGTTACGCTCTTTTAATGGGCATAATTAGTGGATACCCTACTGGTGCAAAAATAGTATGTAACTTAAAAGAACAAGGACTTTTAACAGATATTGAATCTGAACGTCTACTTGCCTTTACAAATAATTCTGGTCCTCTTTTTATATTAGGTACCGTGGGAGTTAGTTTATTTGGAAATACTTTAATTGGATTTTTACTTTTATTAACGCATATACTAGCATGTATTAGTGTAGGAATTTTATTTAGATTTTGGAAAAAGAATAGAAGTTCAAATTTTTCTAATTTAAAAATTAATATTAATAATAATAAACAATTAGTAAATTTTTCAAATCTAGGCGAAGTATTAGGTAAAAGTATAACATCATCTATATCAACTGTTGTAATGATAGGTGGATTTGTTGTCTTATTTAGTGTTATACTTTCTATCTTAAAAAATAGTAATATTATAGAATTATTAGCACATATTATATTTCCTATTTTTAAACTATTTGGTATACAAGATTTTAATTTCTGTACTTCATTTATATCTGGAATTTTAGAATTAACAAATGGAGTTATGAGCATTTCTACAATTCCATGTAAAAATATATCAATTAATATTATACTAACTAGCTTTTTATTAGGTTTTGCTGGAATTTCTATATTATTACAAGTGTATAGTATAATTGCTAAATCAAATATATCTATAAAACCTTATATTGTAGGAAAACTTTTACATGGTTTATTTGCTGCTTTATATACTTTTTTATTTATTACTTATTGTCCTATTTTTAACTTAAATTTATAATGTTTGGTTATATTTTATTGTTCAATTTCATATACTTAAATAAAAAGCGAGGTAATATTAATGGAAAAAAATACAGATTTTAATAACTTTGGTGGTTTTTATGGTTATTCGCCATTTCCCCCTTATGAAGGCTTTGATCCAAATTTAACTGATAATGCTTTCAATCCTGTGTCTCAATATGAGCAAGGCTATATGTATTATAGGTATTTAACACAAGCCTTAGAATATAAGATTAAATGCAAGGAATTTGAAAAACTAAATGAAAAAGATTCCAGAGTTGAAAGAAGAGTTAATTAATCTCTTCTTTTTACATTAACAAATTTTTAATAATATTTATAAAATTCTATTGAATAGAGCCGAGTTTACATATTTATCCTATTTTTTATGTTAAAAATATTGATTTTTACTTTGATTTGTGGTAATATAATATTATGTTAAAAGAGAACCTAAAGGAGGTGTATTACTTAGTATTAAAGCTAAGTAACAAAGATGAAAGCTATTGTAAAAGATAATTCAAACAATATATTATTTAGAATAAAGGAAGATGCAAAAAGCTGCCTTTCTATTTTGGTGGGAAAAACTGAAGAATTTTCTAGAGATTCTCTTGACGATTATGAAACTTCTGATTATGAAACAGTTCAAGCATTAAAAGAAAGTGAGAAAAAAATTAATAAATTAGCCACAGAGTATGAATCAAGTATTGGCATACCTAGTCAACCAAAAAAGAAGAATACAACTAAAACAACATCTAAAAAAGCCCCAGACCCTAAAGCTAATGTTATAAATCCAATTATCAATAAAACTACAAATACTGATAGAAATATATCATTAATTAAAGGCTTTGATAATGAAAGATAATATATAAAAAGGACAATAGGTAAGTTTTAAAAGTAATTTGCAAAAAAAAGAACAATTTTAAAAAATTGTTCTTTTTTTCTTGACAAATGTTTAATTTACTATTATAATAATACTTGTCTTATTTAGATATGGCGAAGTAGCTCAGTTGGCTAGAGCATCCGGTTCATACCCGGCAGGTCATGTGTTCGAATCACATCTTCGCTACCATTAAAAAAC
>CAVFFZ010000025.1:0-18786 GCA_963621995.1 Lachnospiraceae bacterium | reverse complement strand
AGGAGGAAAAAACATGTTAAATGCTATAGGTGTTACTATTAGATTTGGAAAAAGAACACTTTTTGAAGACGTAAATATTAAATTTAATAAAGGATGTTGTTATGGAATAATTGGTGCAAATGGTGCAGGGAAATCAACATTTTTAAAAGTTTTATCAGGAGAATTAGAACCAAGCAAAGGTGAAGTAACAATGGAAAAAACAGAAAGACTATCTGTTTTAAAACAAGATCACTTTGCTTACGAAGAATATACTGTAATGGATACAGTTATAATGGGAAACCAAGAATTATATAATATTATGAAAGAAAAAGATACTATTTATGCAAAACCAGATTTTAGCGAAGAAGATGGAATGAAAGCAGCAAAATTAGAAGAAAGATTTGCGGAATTAGATGGATGGAATGCAGAATCTGATGCAGCTGTACTTTTAAATGATTTAGGAATAGAAACAGAAAATCATTATAAATTAATGAGTGGACTAGAAGCAAAGGAAAAAGTAAAGGTACTTTTAGCACAAGCATTGTTTGGAAATCCAGATATATTGCTATTGGACGAGCCTACAAATGACTTAGACTTGAAAAGCATAGCATGGCTTGAAGAATTCTTAATTAATTTTGAAAACACAGTAATAGTAGTATCACACGATAGATATTTCTTAAACAAAGTATGTACACATATTGCAGATGTTGACTTTGGTCAAATAAAAGTATATCCAGGAAACTATGATTTTTGGTATGAATCAAGTCAACTTTTAGCAAAACAAATGAAAGAACAAAATAAGAAGAAAGAAGAAAAAATAAAAGAATTACAAGCATTTATTGCAAGATTTAGTGCAAATGCTTCAAAATCAAAACAAGCAACATCAAGGAAAAAATCATTAGAAAAAATAGAATTAGATGAAATAAAACCATCAAATAGAAGATATCCATACATAGATTTCAAACCAGATAGAGAACCTGGAAAAGAAATATTAAAAGTTAAAAATATTTCAAAAACTATAAACGGAGAAAAGTTATTAGATAATGTTTCATTTGTAGTAAAAGCAAATGATAAAATAGCATTTTTAGCAGACAATGAAAATGCAAAAACAGTATTATTCCAAATAATAGCTGGAGAACTAAAGCCAGATGAAGGTGAAATTGAATGGGGAACAACAATTACAAATACATATTTCCCTAAAGATAACAATTATTTGTTTGAAGAAGATATGACAATAACAGATTGGCTTCGTCAATATTCAAAAGACCCAGATGAAACATATGTAAGAAGTTTTTTAGGAAGAATGCTATTTTCTGGGGAAGAAGCACTTAAATATGTAAAAGTGCTATCAGGTGGAGAAAAAGTAAGATGTGTACTTTCAAAAATGATGCTTTCAGGAGCAAATTTCTTAATAATGGATGAACCAACAAACCATTTAGACATGGAAAGTATAACAGCATTAAATGAAGGAATGGCAAAGTTTAAAGGAAACATTATATTTACATCACATGACCATCAATTAACACAAACAGTAGCAAATAGAATAATAGATATAAAACTAGATAGAGTCGTAGATAGAGAGGTAACATATAACGAATATTTAGGAATCGAGTAACACTAGGGACGGTCCTTTTCGTTCCGAATTCGGAACATAAGGGACAATCTTTTAATAAAAAAGAAAAAATGAAATAGGGGCTAAATAATAAAAAGAAAGAAGGTAGTATTATGCCCCGTAAAGCAAGAAAAGATTTAGAGACTGGATTTTTCCATGTAATGGTCCAAGGAATAAAAAAAGAAAAGATATTTTATAATAATAAGTATAAAGAAAAGTATATTTATTTGATGAAATTTTTTAAAGAAAAGCAAAAAATAGACATTATAAGTTTTTGTGTAATGGAAAATCATGTACATATAATTATATATACAAAAGATATAAATGAGCTTACTATATTTATGAGAAAACTAAATACAACATATGCAATAAACTACAATAAAGAGGAAAAAAGAGTGGGTTATGTATTCAGAAATAGATTTGAATGTAAGGAAATATATAATCAAGATTATTTAACAAAATGTATTAAATATGTGCATATGAATCCAGTAAAAGCTGGCATTGTAAGATTAGAGAAAGAATATAAATATTCAAGTTATAATGATTATATAAATAAAAAAGGAATTATTACAGAAAAAATAATACAAAAGATATTCAATTCAAAATATAATTATTTAAAAGAATTTTTAAAGATCGAATATGATGAAGAACTATTTAAAAAATTAGAAAAAGAAGAAATTACAGAAGAAAAATTACAAGAAGAAATAGATAAGTTTATAAAAAAAGAAGAGATAACATTAAGAGAATTACAAGAAGACAAAAGATTAATAAAAAAATTGTATAATTCAATGGAGTTGAAACCAACAAAAACAAAATTAGCAGAAAATATAGGAATAAGTAGAATAAAGTTAAGTAAAATATTAAACGATTATAAAGAAATAAAAAAGAAAAATTAGACATAAGGAATGTCCCAAGTGTTCCGAATTCGGAACGAAAAAGACCGTCCCTATTGTTCGGAGGTAAAGATGAATATAAATAAACAAATAGCAGAAGAGTTAAATATAAAGGAAAGTCAAGTTGAAAAGACAGTAGCATTAATAGATGAAGGAAATACAATACCATTTATTGCACGTTATAGAAAAGAGGTTACAGGTGGTCTTTCAGATGAAACTTTAAGAGATTTAGGAGAAAGACTTACTTATTTAAGAAATTTGGAGACAAGAAAACAAGAGGTTGTAAATTCAATTGAAAGCCAAGGAAAGTTAACAGATGAGATTGTTATAGCATTACAAATTGCAAAAACTTTAGCAGAAGTTGAAGATATTTATAGACCATATAAACAAAAGAAGAGAACAAGAGCAACTATAGCTAAAGAAAAAGGACTAGAACCTTTAGCTAATATTATTTATATGCAACAAGAAAAAACACCTATTTACAATATAGCAAAAGAGTATTTAAATGAAGAAAAAGAAGTAAATTCAGTAGAAGAGGCAATTGCAGGAGCATTAGATATAATTGCAGAAAATATTTCAGATAATGCAGAATATAGAAAACAAATAAAAAGATTTACATATAGAGATGGAATAATTGAAACAAAGGCAACTAAGGAAAATGAAAAATCAAATTATGAAATGTATTATGATTTTAATGAAAAAGTAAATAGAATTCCAAGTCATAGAATTTTAGCAATTAATCGTGGAGAAAAGGAAGAATTTTTAAAAGTAAAAATAACAAAGCCTGAAGAAAAAATACTAGAAATAATGGAAAAAGATATTATAAAAGGAAATACACAATTTACAGAAATGCTAAAAAATACAATCTTAGATAGTTGGAAACGATTAATAGAACCATCAATAGAAAGAGAAATTCGTTCGGATTTAACTGAAAAAGCAGAAGAGCAAGCAATAAAAGTATTTGGACAAAATGCTAAGCAATTATTACTTGGGGCACCACTTTTGGGATTAACTGTTATTGGATTTGACCCTGCTTATAGAACAGGTTGCAAAATTGCGGTAATTGATGAAACTGGTAAATTATTAGACACAACAACAATTTACCCAACAGAACCTCAAAATGATGTTGAAGGTGCTAAAAAAGTTTTAATTAATTTAATTGCAAAATATAATGTAGATATGTTTGCAATTGGAAATGGAACAGCTTCTCGTGAATCTGAAATGTTTGTAGCAGATGTTATAAAAGAGGTTAAAGAAAAATATAGAAAAGAAGTACATTATGCAATTGTTTCAGAAGCGGGAGCATCAGTATATTCTGCATCTAAACTTGCAACAGAAGAATACCCAGATATAAATGTTTCTTTAAGAGGAGCAATTTCAATAGCAAGAAGATTGCAAGATCCACTTGCTGAACTTGTAAAAATAGAGCCAAAAGCAATAGGCGTAGGGCAATATCAACATGATGTAGACCAAAAGAAATTAGGTGAAAGTTTAACAGGCGTTGTTGAGGATGCTGTAAATAAAGTAGGTGTAGATGTTAACACTGCAACACCATCACTTTTATCTTATGTATCTGGAATAAATAAAACTATTGCAAATAACATTGTAAAATATAGAGATGAAAACGGAAAATTAAAAGAAAGAAAAGAACTTTTAAAGGTTCCAAAGTTAGGGAAAGTAGCATTTGAGCAATGTGCAGGATTTATAAGAGTATTTAACGGAAAAAATCCATTAGAAATAACAAGTGTTCACCCAGAAAGCTATGAAGTAGCAGAAAATTTATTAAAATCTATAGGATACAAAAAGGAAGATTTATTAAATAAAGATTCTTTAAAAGAAATAAAAGAAAAATTAGCAAGAGTAAATGTAGAAAAGACTAGCAAAGAATTGCAAGTAGGAAACATGACATTAAAAGACATTATAGATGAGCTTTCAAAACCAGGAAGAGATCCAAGAGAAGAAATGCCAAAGCCAGTTCTTCGTAGTGATGTTTTAAAATTTGAAGACTTAAGAGAAGGACAAATTTTAACAGGAACAGTAAGAAATGTAATAGATTTTGGAGCGTTTGTAGATGTTGGAGTAAAACATGACGGATTGGTACACATATCTGAAATGAGTGACAAGTTCGTAAAAAATCCATCTGAAATAGTCTCTGTAGGTGATGTTGTAAAAGTAAAAGTTATAGCGATTGATATGGAAAGACAAAAAGTAAAATTAAGTATGAAAATATAATAAAAAAAGAACTTGTAAAGTTAATATATTACAAGTTCTTTTTTTATATTTTAGGAAAGTTTTCCAAACTTCCCTAAAATATAAAATGCTTTGATAAACATTCCACACAAATTTTATTACATAAAATTTGGCGGACGAACAAAGACGAGGCATAAAAAGTTTTTAAGAATGTCTAAAAATATTAATAATGTTTTTTGTTATTAAATATATTTTTGCTGAATTTCTTCTATTACATCATACTTAGTATTAAGGATATCTAGAAATACTTTTGCTATATTTGGGTCAAATTGTGTACCAGAACATCTTTCAAATTCAGATTTTACGTAATCTAAAGATAAAGCATCTCTATAACTTCTTTTTGAAGTCATTGCATCAAAAGTATCCGCAACTGCAGCAATTCTAGCCATATAAGGGATATCCTCACCTTTTAATCTACAAGGGTAGCCTGTACCATCATATTTTTCATGATGATATTTAACAATAGGTATAATATCTTTAAATATAGTGGCGTCTTGCAAAATATGAGCACCTATAGATGGATGATTTTTTATTTGAGAATATTCATCGTCTGTAAGTTTAGATTCTTTTTGTAAAATACTATCTGGAATACCTATTTTTCCTATGTCATGGAATAAACCACCTATGCGAAGAGTTTTAAGCTCATCTTCAGATAAACCTAATTCTTCACCAATTAAAACAGAATATTCTGAAACTCTGTCGGAATGGCCTCGTGTGTAAGTGTCTTTAGCTTCAACGGTATATCTTAGAACTTGAATGCTATCTAAATAAGCTTTTTCTAATTCACCATATGTACTAGAAAGTTCAGAATTTATTCTTTTTATTTCATTCATTTGAGCAATTGACTTTATTCCTGATTCAATAAGTAAAAGTAATTGATCAAATTTATCACTTTTTTCACAATAACCTTGTATATCTAGTCTTCTTATAGTGTCTAATGGAGGAGCTAAGTCTTTATGTCCAGTAAGCAATAAGATATATAAGTCTTTATCAAATTTACGAATTTCTTCAACGACTTCATCACCATGAATAGGGTCCATCATGAAATCAAGAATCATCATATCAAAATGCTCATTACGCACACGTTCAATAGCTTCCAATGGATTTGTTAAACCAGTGAAATCGTAGCCTGAACGTTTTAAAAAAATAGATAGTGAGTCAACAATACCTTGCTCGTCATCAACAACGATAATTTTGTAACCATTTGACTCTGCTGTTATTATGTTTTTTCTCATAATAGATACCTCAAAAATAAAATTAACTAATGTTATTATAATAATAAAAAAATAAAAATGCAAGAAAATACGAAAAATAATTCATAAGTTCCGAACATTTTATTAAAATTAAATAATCATATAATTAATATATACTAAGCAATAAAAAAGTAATATATTATATTTTGAAAAACAAAACCGAGATTGCTTTTTGAAGAGTCCGAAGGAGCTCCGACCAAGAGCGACGTGTTGAAGTTTTTATAAAATATAATATATTACTTTATAAGTTTATAAATTTTGGAAAGTTTATTTTAAAGGAAGTATTATGTTAAATGTTGTTCCTTTATTTACTTCTGTTTCAAAGGTTATGTCTCCATTAAAATGACCTTTTATTGTTGAGTAAGACATAAACATTCCAAGTCCAGTACCATTTTTCCCTTTAGTAGTTATCATCGATTTAAATAATTTTTCCTGAACTTCTTTCGTCATACCACAGCCGTGATCGGCAACAGATATAACAACATTGTTTCCAGCTTTATTTACGAATAACACTATTGTATCATCCTTTTTTCCATTATAAGACTGTATAGCGTTTGTTATAAGGTTATTTACAACCTGAACTAGACTGTTAACATCTCCATGTAATGTAGTAGTAGAAGGAATGTTTATTTTAGTATTTAATGTTAATGATGCATTTCTAATCTCGTGTTTCATTAAAATTGTAACTCTTTTTATCATTTCATCAATTGTAAATACATCAGAGTCATTTTCTGATAGATTTACAGCCTGTCCCTTAACTGCTGTGATTATGTCTGACATGTAAGATGTGTATGAATGAATCTTTGTTATCCAATCTCTCATCTCATTTGCTATAGCATGGTGGTCAACGTTTGTAACTTCTGGGTCACCAATAGATGCATCATATTCATTTATTAAGTCCGTTAATCCTTCAGCTGCACCAGATATAGACATTATAGGAGTTTTTAAGTTATGTGAAATTCCTCCAATTAATTGTCCAAGAGAAGCCAATCGTTCTTTTTCCATAAGAGTATCTTGATTGCTCTTGATTTGATTTATATCTTGTATGTGTTGAGTAATATCCTTAAATAATATAACGATACCTATAAAATTATGCTTATTAAAAATACTTGAAATTTCAACATGAAAGTACTTGTTAATATTAGAGATTTCAATATTTTCTTGAATTGTTTTTTCAGATTTTTTTATATTCTCTAAGGCTTTAATTAAAGAATTTAAAAAAAGGTTAACTTTATTGGAATTATCAGTTAATTTATATATGGAAATATTTCTAATATTAGAGGCCTCTAATTTAAAGGTATCTAAAAAAGTTTTATTAAAATCTGTTATAATGAAATTTTCATTTAATACAATATAACTATCTGAAATTCTGTCTACAATTCGTTGTAATGCTATGGGAGAAATGCTTAAAAATTTAAATTTGAATATTGCTATTGCGTAAAAAATGATAGCAATATTGAATGATATTGGAGTAGCATACACAGTGATGTTTATTATACTAAGGTAACCTAGCAAATTAATACAAGTTGGAATTAATGTTCCAAGAAGAATTAAGGCAGATTGCTTTGAAAAGAATCCAGAGCTTTTTATGCTAGCATATATTAGTAGAGCAATACTTGTAAATGTAAGACCATAGCTATATGCTGTATGAACATAAAAATAATTACCGTATTTCATATCGTTTATATTTAAAGAGTATTCTTTATAAAATAAATGGTGAATATTATTTGTCCAAATGATAAGTAATGAAAGTATTGGAATTACAAATAACAATAAATATCTCTTTTTGAATGTTATTTTTGTGTTTAATAATACTAAGCTTGTAAAGAATAGTGATACTGGTAAAAAGCATGTTCCTATATAAATAATATTTTCAAAATATATAGGGGTTACGCTAAACTGTGAAGAGAATATATCTTGAATAAGAACTCCAAAGCTTAGTATGAAAGAACAAAGACAGTTTGTCAACATACAATAATGTAATTGTTTTAAAGGTTTCTTCTTGACAATATATATTGCCAAGAAGATTATTGATATAATAGATAATGTTAGTAAAACGAAAGGTATAGATAAAAATTTCATTTTAAATCTCCTTATTTTTTATAAATCCAATTTTATTTAAATAATGTATATATTTTAATAAATAATCTTCATTAATGTCAAGCCATTTGAAACCAATTTTTTCTAAATAATATTCGGAAAAATCACAATTTAATTTTATATTTGACGTATAAACTAAATGTTTATTTTTATCCAAATCATGAATTATTCCAGATAAACAAGACTTTCTAGTATCATTATCTAGAATTCCTGTAATAATATCAGCAAGTAATTGGTCTGAAACAGGATATAACTTAATATTGCATTTTTCTAATGTTTTAGCTAATAGTTTTACAGGCATTAATTTTGTATCATAAACATGTAGGACAGTACAAATACTATCGTGTTGTAATATATGTAAAATGGCATTAGCACATAAATCAACAGGAGTAAGTTCCAAAGAATGGTCTAATAAATAATCTGGGAATGCACCAATTTCAATAAAAGATTTGATTTTTTTTGCAAATGCATTTTCGTCAACATTTTCTTGAAATAATCCATCAGAATATCTACTTGTAATATTTCCGATTCTAAGGATTTGTGCATTTAATCCTTCAGATATAGCTTTTAATACTAAATACTCTGCTTTATATTTTGTTATAGCATAAATACCTTTTATGTTTTGATTTATGAATAAAGATTTTTCAGTAAATAGCTTTTTATGCTTTATATTCTCGGCATTTTCGACTATTGTTTCTTCTTTTTCTCCATTTCCTGAAACACTGATAGTAGATATATGTAATAATCTAACACCTAAATATTTTGATAAATTTATGATGTTTTCTGTGCCCTTTACATTTATTTCTTCAAATAAATCGGACTGGCCAAAATGTTTTACAATGGCTCCTGAATTAATAATTGTAGAAACATTACTTTTTAATAATTCTATGTCTGACCTAGACAAAGCTAAATTCTCATCAATGATATTTCCCTGCATTACATGTATTCTCGAAGCATATTTTTCATAGTAGTCATTTCCAAAATAAAATGCAATTTTCTGTTTTAAACGAATAATGGGGTCAATATTATCTTTTTTTCTAATCAAACAGTAAATATCACCTGTTTCTTGTTTTAGAAAAGCATCCATAATATGAATTCCTAAAAATCCAGTGCTTCCAATTAATAAGAGATTTCCAACATTAAAGTCTTGAATTGTATTAATATTTTCAATTGTATTTAAGTTTAGAACTTTTTCAATTGTAGAATATGTTTTTTCATCATTAAAAGCAACAATTGGACTTGCTATATTAGAGCACAATTCACGAATAGTTGGACGATTGAATATATCGGCATATTCGAAGTTTAGACCATATTTTAGAGCTTCTATTTGCATGCTAATAGCACTTACAGAGTCACCTCCAATGTTAAAAAAGTTATCATCAATTGATAAATTATCTAAATTTAAAATATTTTTCCAGATTTGTAGTAGTTTTTGCTCATCTGAATCTAAAGAACTGATATCAATATAAGCTTTATTCGTTGTAGATATTGTTTTATCCTTTGCAGGCACAGCATTTGGCATAGGAAGTGCTTTTCTATCAATCTTTCTATTTAATGTGTATGGCATTGTATCTAAGTGAACTATATATGTGGGTACCATATAAGGAGGTAAGGTTCTCCTTAAGTGTTCTTTTACAGTAATTTCAGATACTGGAATTTCAGAAACATAATAACCACAAAGAGATTCTTTATTATTAATAGAAACTTTGTTAACAACTGCAGATGTAACACCAGGAACAAGATTTATTTGATTTTCAATTTCACCAAGTTCTATTCTAAGACCTCTTAGTTTTACTTGATTATCAATTCTTCCAAGACATTGAATTTTACCATCAAATGTCCATCTACCAATGTCGCCAGATTTATATATTTTTCCTGCTCCGAAAGGATTATCAATAAAACGTTCTTTAGTTAACTCTGGATTTTCAACATATCCAAGGCCTACTTGAATACCGCCAATATAAATTTCACCAGTTACACCAAGAGGAACTTGCTTCATATTTGAATCAAGAATGTATATTTGTGTGTTCATAATAGGAGGACCTACAGATATATCTTTTTCTCCTTCCAAATTTTGAACATTAGATAATACTGTTATTTCACTTGGTCCATAAATATTATAGATAGTAATATCATTAGCAAGTGATTTTAAATCTTTGATGAATGATTCTGGTAAAGGCTCTCCACCAAAAACCATATTTTTTACTAAAGCTAAAGCTGAATTTTCTTCTCTATTATCATAATTTATTTTCATTAGGCTAGGGGTTACAGTCATAACATCAACATTATATGTTCTTATTAAACTATCTAAAAGTTTAGGGTTTCTATGTTCAGCATTATTTGCCATAATAACTTTTAAACCATGCGTTAAAGATACAAATATCTCGTAAACAAATATATCAAAAGGAGTTGAGGTTACTGATGCTAAAGTATGATCTTTTCCATCTCTTAAATAATCTAATACTGGAGTCATAGCTTGTACCATATTAGCAAAACCTATTTGATTAAGCATAACACCTTTTGGCTTTCCAGTTGATCCAGATGTAAATATTAAATAAGATAAGTCATTGTCTGAAATATTAACATTTGGATTGTTAAAGTTTTGGTTATACAAGATATTATCTAAATCAATTTCAATAGAATTTTCTATTTCCGTAACTTTATATTTTAAAGCTCTTTGAGTAAGAACATATTTGGTTTTACTGGTTTCTATATAATATTTTGTACGCTCTATTGGATATGTTGGATCAACGTTGAAAAATGCAGCTCCGGCTTTTAGTATTGCAAGCATGCATATAACTGTTTCTAATGAACGATTTGTCATTATGCATATAATATCATTGGCACCAATATGATTTGCAATTAACAAGTGAGCAAGACTATTAGCCTTTTTATTAAGCTCAGAATAAGTTAAAGATTTACCATTGCATACTAATGCGATTTTGTCTGGAGTAAGTTCAACTTGGTGTTCAAATATTGAAACAATAGATCTTTGTGTTAAAGGAACTACTGTATTGTTAAATTTATTTATACAAGCTTCTTCATAAGGTGTTGTTTTAGGAATATTATTTATTTCAATATTAGGATTTTCTAATATTTTATTTAAAATAAATATATAATGTTCCAATATATTGTTTATAGTTTCTGGATAGAATAAATTTGAATTATATTCTATATAGAAAGTTGATGTGTTTGGAATAACTCCTACAGATAAATTATACTTAGCTGTATTAGTATTTGAATATACCATTTGCAATTGTTTATCATTTATATACAAAGGATTTACAATATTTTGATATGTAAATACTACATTCATAAATGAAGATGCTGGTGATATATTACAATCTTTTAAAATTTGGTCATAAGGATATAATTGGTTTTCTAAACATTTTATAACAAAATCTTTTATTTCCATCAAAAAGTTAGTAAAAGAAAGGTCCTTATTAATATTAACTTTTAATGGCAAAATGTTTACAAACATACCAATTAAATCATCTAAACCAGAAATTGTTCTGCCAGAAACAGGAGTTCCAACTAATAACTGATCTTGCGATGTATAGTTATATAGTAATACATAAAATGCAGCTAAAAATACCATATATGAAGATGTATCATATTTTTTTGCTAATAATTCTAATTTTAAAAATACATCAGGGGAAATATTTTTAAATATAATTTTTCCATCAAATAATCTATTTTTTGAAACAGGTTTGTCATAAGGTAAATTGATTATTGGAAGTTCAGAACTTTTTAATTGTGAACTCCAAAAATCTTTTGATGTGTTGGGTGAATTACTATTTAAGTAATTCTTTTCCCACATAGTATAATCCGTGTATTCAAGTAGAGGAACTGGAATCTCCTTGCCCTGATATAATTTACAAAATTCATTCATTAAATTATTTAATGAAACACCGTCCATAATTATATGATGAGAATCTAACATTAGTAATGTTTTCCCAGTATCTAAGTGATATAGAGTTACTCTTAAAAGAGGAGCAGTTTCTAAATCAAATGGTCTAGGAAATTCTGCAATAATATTTTGAATTTCAGACTCTTGAATATTAAATTCAGTTATACCAAGAGAAACTCTTTTTAAAACGACTTGTCTTGGTTCGCCATTAATTATTCTAAAGCAAGTTCTAAGGGAACTATGTATTTTCAATAATTTTTTAAATGCAGAATGTACTTTAGTTATATCTAATACACTGTCTATTACAAAAGCAGAAGGAATATTGTAAACAACATTTCTTTCACTTATGGATTTTGTTGCATAATATATTCTTTTTTGAGCTGAAGATAAAGGATAACTGTCTAGCTCTTCAGGATACTTAGATATACTTATTGAATTTTTTAAACTACTTGAATCTATAAGGTTAGCAAGTTT
This sequence comes from Lachnospiraceae bacterium, assembly GCA_963621995.1. Classification (GTDB taxonomy): domain Bacteria; phylum Bacillota; class Clostridia; order TANB77; family CAG-508; genus UMGS1663. Next base: position 6,315 of record CAVFFZ010000025.1, on the reverse strand, counting down.
TTCTAGTGTAGGACATGTAAAGATATCTGCAACTGATATAGATGCATGACATTTACTAGACACAAGAGTGCATAATTTTATTGCTAAAAGAGAATCTCCACCTAAGTCAAAAAAATTAGATGTTATACTTACCTTTGGAATATTAAATAATTCTTCAAATATTAAAACTAATTGGTTTTGTGTATTTGTATAAGGAGCCTTATAATCATTAATATTTAAAGATGAAAAATCAACAGGGGGTAATGCTCTTCTATTAATTTTTCCATTAGCCGTAAGAGGAAGTTCTGTAAGTTGAACTAATCTTTTTGGTAACATATAGAAAGGCAAATATTGCTTTATATAAACATTTAATTTTTCAGTGTCAACAGTGTTTTTTGAAGTGAAATAAGAAATAATATATTTCTTATTATTATATTCTTGAATTACACTTATAGCAGAAGAAATATCATTATCTTTTAATAGTATTTGATCAATTTCTCCTAATTCTATTCTAAAACCATTAATTTTAACTTGAAAGTCTGTTCTACCAATATAATGGATATTTCCATTATAATCAAAATAACCAGTATCTCCAGTCAAATACATTTTTTCATTTAAGGAGAATGGATTATTTATAAATTTTTCTTGTGTTAAACTTATATTTCCAAAATATCCATTACCAACGCAATCTCCACCAATTACAATTTGACCAGTAACACCTATTGGACATAATTTATTGTTTTTATCTAAAATATATATGTGTGCATTAGATATTGGCTTACCGATGGGAGGGTGAACTTCAATGTTATCTTTGGTTATAGTATATGCAGTAGCAACATGTGTTTCAGCAGGACCGTAATGATTATGAACATTAATTCCAGCAAATATTAATTTTTTTAATCCATCAGTAATAACTAAAGGCTCTCCAGCTGTAATTATATTTTTCAACTTTTTTGATAGCAATGCAACTGCGACTTTATTTTCAACCAAAAGTTTTAAATAAGCTGGTGGAATAAATAAGGTATCGATGTTTTTATCAAAAATATAGTGAGAAAGATTTGTAATATTTTTTCTTGTTTTGTCGTCAATTAAAACCAAAGTTTTTCCAGATAACAAAGAAGAGAAAATTTCTTGATAACTAACATCGAAACTCATTGTTGCAAATTGCAAGATTTTAGATTGTTCATTAGACAATATACTAGTATGTTTTATTTCAAAATTAATTAAATTAATCATATTTTTATGAGAAATAGTAACGCCTTTTGGATTTCCAGTAGAACCAGAAGTAAATATAACATATAAATTATTATTCCAATCATATTGAAAAGTATTTGTTAGTGCTTCTGGCATATCTATATAATCTGTGTAATCTATAAAAATTTTGTTTAAATTATATTTTGTAGAATTATATGATGAACACAATAACAAATGCTCAATATTTGAGTTTTTTATCATGTAATTAATTCTTTCATCTGGATATTCGGGATCTATAGGAACGTATGTGCAATTTATTTTTAATATTGCTAAAATAGCAACAATAGTATCAATAGAACGAGAAGCTATTACACCAATATTTTGATTTTCGGTTATATTATTTGTCAATAAATAATTAGCAAGTTTATGAACTCTTATAATGAGTTCACGATAAGAGATACTAGAAGAATCATCTTCTATTGCTATTTTATTAGGTGACTTATTAGCAATACGTTCTATTAAAGATACAATATTATTTGTTTTTTCATATTCTAAATATGTATCATTAAATTTATTTAAAATAACATCCTTTTCTTTAGGAGTAACAATCTCAATGTTATTAATAAGTAAATTTTTATCTTTTAAAACTTCATCAATCATAAAACAAATTCTTTCATGAAGTTGTAAAATATCATTTTCATCATATTTATCTGAACGATAATCGTATGAAATATTCAATAATCCATCATCATTCATATCAGATAAATGAATTTGCATAGAATCTGCTAAATTATTGTTAAAAGTCCATCTAACTTCATAAGGGACTTTGGAAGTATTTCTATTTGTCCTTGTGTTTTGATACGATATTAAAATATCGTATAAATTAGGCTGATTAGAATTTTTCTTTCTAATATCCTCTAAAATATTTTGATAAGGATATTTTTGATGTCTAAACACACCAAAACAATCAAAAGCTATTTTTTTAACAAAATCTATAAAAGAAATATTATTTTTCATATCAAAACGAAAAGGGACTGTACTAATAAACATTCCAGGGGTATTTTTTTCTACAAAAGTAGAGCGATTTAAAATAGGAGTTCCTAAAACAAAATCATCAAAGCCTGAAACTTTACCTACATAAATAGCATAAATAGCCATAAAAAAGTTAAAAGCAGAAATTTTATTTGAAGAGCAAAAATCATTTAATTTCTCTACCTGATTTTTTGAAAAAATAAAACTTTTTCTTGAAGCTCTACAAATGTTAGGATCTTCTTGTTTTATAGATGGGATAAATCCAATTTCAGGAATACTTTCAAAAACAGTATTCCAATGTTCTTTGTCTTTCTCAAATTTATTAGAAGATAGATATTCTTCTTCAGAATTAATATAGTTAATATAAGAAGTTGTAGGCTCAGATATTTCTTTATTCTCTAATAAAGAAGAATAAATGTTAATAGTCTTGCTTGCAACTAAACCAGCTGTACATGCATCACAAATTAAGTGGTGGGCAGTTAAAATAAAGCCACCTTTTCCATTAGGGAAACGGTACATTTTAAAATTGTGTAAATAAGAATTAAAAATAGAAAAAGGAATATCAACCATATTATTTTCCAATTCAATTAATTCATCTTCATTTTTTAAATCAATTAATTCAATGTCAAAAGGCTTAAAATCTGTAAATTTTTGTTTTACTTCTCCATTTTCATCATAAAAAAGATTAATTCTAAAGCTATCATTATCTTCTACAAATTTATAAATAGCCTTTTTCAATATATCAAAATTAACAACTTGGTCAATAGCAACAGTTCCACAAAGGTTATTTACACAAGAACCTTGGAAGAATTGTTCAGTATACCAAATAGATTTTTGGGGATTAGTTAAATCATAAAATTTTTCTTTCATTTGCGTCTCCTAAAATATATATTTATCAAATACATTATATAATAATTCCTTAAAAAATCAATATTTTTTTACAAAATTTTTATATAGAAAAAAGTTAAAAAAATAAGATTAAAAATAAAAAAAATGGAAAAACTTAAAAATAAGAAAAAAGGAAGGAATGAAATATATGTATCGTTATAAAAAAGCAGGAAAACAAAAATTGAAAAATGCATGTCTAATTTTTGTAATAATAGTATTAACAGCTGTTTCAAGTATTTTCTTTTACAAAATGTATGAAGGAATTCAAATAAATACATATCAAACACAAGGAGTAGAAGCGACAAAGACAATAAAAAGCGTAGAAACAATGAAAGAACAAGGAAAAGAAATAACAGAAGTTATTGAAAAAGTTACTTCATGTGTAGTAGGAATTTCTAAAATAAAAAATGCGGGAAGTACAATATTTTTAAAAGATGGTGCAAGTCAATTAGGATTAGGAACAGGAGTAATAGTAACTGAAAATGGTTACATTTTATCTAATGAACATGTTACAGGAAGCAAATATAGCAATTGCTATGTAACTTTAGAAAATGGAAGAAACTATACGGCAAATGTAGTATGGTCAGACTCTAACTTAGATTTATCAATATGCAAAATTAACGTAAAAAATTTACCATATGCCAATTTAGGAGATTCAAGCAATGTGCATGTTGGAGAACAAGTATATGCGATAGGAAATCCAATTGGGTATGAATTTCAAAGAACAGTAACCTCAGGAATTATTAGTGCAACAAATAGAACAGTTAGAATAGACGAAAACAACCAAAGTGTGTACATGGAAGATTTAATTCAAACAGATGCAACAATAAACCCTGGAAATAGTGGAGGACCGCTTATCAATTTAGATGGCAATGTGATAGGAATTACATCTGTAAAAATTACTTCTGCTGAAGGAATAGGATTTGCAGTTCCTATAAATATAACAAAACCAATAATAGAAGCATATATGAAAGAAGATAAATTTGAAGAAGCCACATTAGGAATATTTGCATATGACAAAAACATAATTCCATATATAGATGAAAAAGCGGAAGTAACGCAAGGAATTTATGTAGGACAAATTGCACTAGATTCAAATGCAGCAAAAACAGGATTGAAAATAGGAGATGTAATTACCCAAATAGATGATTTGAAATTAAATAAAATGTGTGATTTAAGATGTTATATATACACTAAAAAGCCAGGAGATGAAGTTAATCTTACAATTTTAAGAAATAATAAAGAACAACAAATAAAAGTAACACTGGGTAAAAAATAATATTATTTACCTTAAAAGACCAGGTACTTTTGTGGTAAATAAAAAAATTATGAATATTAAATGGAGGGTTTTATGGATAATTCATATTGGATTTCTTCTGTAAAAGATAATAAAAAAGAATATAAAAAATTACAGGGAGAAATTGAAACAGAAATTGCAATTATAGGAGGAGGTTTAACAGGACTTAGCTGTGGGTATTATTTGAGCAAAGAAAAAAAGAATGTAGTTATACTAGAAAAAAATACGATTTGTAGCCATACAAGTGGAAATACTACAGGTAAAATAACAAGTGGACATGGTTTATTTTATAATTATTTATTACAATCAGAGGGAAGAGATAAAGCTAAACAGTATTTAGAAGCAAATGAAAAAGCAATAGAAAATATAGCAAAAATAGTAGAAGAAGAAAACATTAAATGCGATTTTGAAAGACAAGATGCATATATTTTTACACAAAAACAAGAGGAAGTAGAAAAAATAGAAAAAGAAGTAGAAGCTTTAGAATATTTAGATTTTCCATGTGAACTGATAAAAGAAATACCTTTACCAATAAAAAATAAAGAAAAGGGATCTACTGAAAATTATATAAGCATAGAAAAGAAAGTATTAGCAACAATAAAATATAAAAATCAAGCACAATTTAATCCATGTTTGTATGCAGAAGGGTTAGCAAATAAAATAGAAGAAAGAAAAGGAAAAATATTTGAAAATACAAAAGTTTTAGACATTAAGAAAAATGAATATGGATATGAAATTATAACAGATGAAGCAAAAGTAAAAACAAAAATAGTTATACTTGCATCACACTATCCAATAATAACTTTTCCAGGATTTTATTTTATGAAAATGTATCAGGAAACATCATATTTAATAGGAGTAGAGACTAATGAACCATTATTTGAAGGAATGTATATAAATACGGAAGAACCAACTATTTCTTTAAGAACTGCAAAATATGGAGATAAACGCTTGCTATTAGTAGGAGGAATGAAACATAAAACAGGAGCAAAAATAGATTTAAAAGATAGTTATAAAAAATTAGAAGAAGTTGCAAAGAGTCTTTATCCAGATAGCAAAGTACTATATAGATGGAATACAGAAGATTGTATTTCATTAGATAAAATTCCATATATAGGGAAATTTTCAAATTTGATGCCAAATGTATATGTAGCAACAGGTTATAAAAAATGGGGAATGACAAGTTCAAATATTGCGGCAAATATAATTACAGATAAAATTTTAGAAAGAGAAAACAACTATGAAGAAGTTTTTAAGTCAACAAGATTAAAGCCAATTAAAAATCATGAAGAATTAGGAAATATATTAAAAGAAGTAAGTTATTCATTAGTTATTAACAAATTAAGAAATGTAGAAGAATATGTAAAAGACGTAAAGCAAGGAGAAGGCAAAATAATAGAAATAGATGGTCAAAAAGTAGGGGCATATAGAAATGAAAACGGAGAATTATTTTTAATAAAACCATATTGTAGCCATTTAGGATGCACGCTTTCTTGGAATAATTTAGATAAAACATGGGATTGTCCATGCCATGGCTCAAGATTTAATTATGAAGGAAAACAAATATATGACCCAGCAATTAAAGAATTGGAAAAAATAGATATAGAAAAATGAAACCGAGGAGAATTCTCTTCGGTTTCATTTAGAAACGTACTGTTTTAATTTTCTAAAATCTTAGTAAGATTAGGAAAGCTTTATAGTATTCCTACTTAAGTTTTGGCAATAAATATACTAACATAAAAAGGAAAAACATAACATTACAAAAAAAATAATAAAAAACGTTAAAAAGTATTGAAGTTTATAAAAAAATGTGTTATTATAAATAAGTATTTGAAAAAAATATGTATTTCGAGGTGTAGCGCAGTTGGTAGCGCGCGTGGTTTGGGACCATGAGGTCGCAGGTTCGATCCCTGTCACCTCGACCA
>CAVFFZ010000024.1:0-19249 GCA_963621995.1 Lachnospiraceae bacterium | reverse complement strand
TGCCTGTTAGCAATAAAGTAATTGTTTTAGATGCTGGACACGGAAAGCCAGATGAGGGGGAATACTTACTGCATTAAACAAAAAATATTAAGAAACTATTCCTTTATAAAAAATAATTGCGGGTGTAAAAGTTTGCGATTTTTTATTTTTGTTGATAGAATAAAAACAAAGTGATAAAATATAAAAATAGAAGAATGGAGAATGCATTTTATAAAGAAATATCAAAAAGATTTCTATGGAAAGGAATAATATGAAATTTATAATAATAACTGGACCACAGGCAGTGGGAAAAATGACAGTAGGACAAGAATTAGTAAAAATTACAAACTTAAAATTATTACACAATCATATGACAATAGAAGTATTAACAAAGATATTTGATTATAGTAGAGATTCATTTAGAAAATTGAATGAAGAATTCAGAATGAAAATATTTAAAGAATTTGCAAAAAGTGAAGAAGAAGGTATAATATTTACTACTACATGGGACTTTGAAGATAAAGAAGAATGGAATAGAATTTATAAATATATTCAAATATTTAAAGTTAATAATGCAGAAATCTATATTGTTGAACTAGAGGCAAACTTAGAAGAACGATTAAAAAGAAATAAAATGGAAAATAGACTTCTAAATAAACCATCAAAAAGAAATCTAGAATGGAGCGAGAAAGACTTATTAAAATCAGTAGAAAGATATAGATTTAATTCAAAAGAAATCGAAAATAGACAAATAATGCCTTTGAAAGGAGTTATGAATAGGTATTATCAAAATTGTGAATATACTATTAACAAAAATGATAAAAAGGATTATCAAGATTATAAAATGCCAATTAACTCAAATGATAAAGATATAAAAAAGAATATAAAAAATAAAAAGTATATAGGCAGGGAATATTCGGAAGAATTTTTAAATAGCTTATATGCAAATGTAGATGAAAACTTGTAATTATTACAGATTTATTTTTTACTTTATTTTAGGCAAGCTTCCCATTTGTAATACAAATGGACTTGAAAATAGAGATTAATAATAAAGAATTGGGAGAACCCAAACCCCATAAAAAAGAAAGGTAAGTCGATTATGAAAAAAGAAAATAAACAAAATAAATATAAGCATTTAAACTTTAGAGTAAATGAAAAAGAATATAACAAAATAAAAAGGAAAAATCAATAATTATATATGGAGTAACATTTAAGGAAAACGTATCAGATATACGAAATTCAAAGATTATAGAGATTGCAAAGAGCTCGCTTTTCTAATTGCAAAGCTAGAGAATATAGAGTGTCCAATATTAGATATAAATAATATAATTAAGAAAAATAAAAATAGTAAAGTTTGGAAATTATAGATAGAGGGAACAATGGAAAGATTATTGTATGATACAAAATATTCAAAAATAATGGTATATTCTGAATTTTCAGGATTTAAAGAAGATATACAACCATATTTATATAGTTATGCTAATATAAAAGAAAATTGTGATAATGAAACTGACATAGACGCTAAGGTATATATTTTTAAAACTGATATAAAAGATTGCAATAGAGACATAAGAATCAATGAACAAAAAAACGAAATTGGAGTTACTATTAATGAATGGAACAGGGATAATCAGTTATACATAAAGAGAATGTTAATAAATTTAAATAATCGAGTTTTGGAAAGTAAAGGAGTAGTTTTTATACATGCAAGTTCAGTATGTTATGGTAATGAAGGTATAATGTTTATTGGAGATAGAGGAAATGGAAAGACAACCAATATGATATATATGCTAGAGCACGAAGGAATGTCGTATGTTTCAAATGATAGAACAGGGCTAAAATTAGATGAAAAAACTGGGGAAATAATAATGATGGGAATACCTTCAAGTATAAACATTAGACCGGGAACTATAGAACAAAATAGAACATTAAAAAACAAATTAAGTAAAATTCTAGCTCAAAAAGGATATAATGATGCACTAAAATATAGGGAAGCCACATCAATGAAAAGCAGAATGACATTTTCTATACAAGAGCTTAAAGATAATCTAGAAATAGAAGAAAAAGATGTATGTAGACTTCGGATGTATTGTACTTTTAGAATATAATCCAGATATTGATTATAGAATAGAGACTCTACAAGTACAAGATATGATTGATGTGCTAGAGCAACAAAGAATAAACGGTGTGTTTAGTGGAACACAAGAAATTGAAAGAACTGTTGAAGTAGTTCCAATAGCAGTTAAAGACATAATTAAAAAGGGAGATTTAACTGTAGTAAAGATTACTCAAAATTGTAATAACAGTAAAAAAATGTTGGAGGAAATATTAAGATATAAAGGAGATTTTAATTATGATAGAGAATAATGAATTAAAAGAAGTAGTAAGAAATGATTTGCCAGGAAGATTTTGCGAACTAGATTTCTTAAAAAGGAATTGGTCAAGAATATTAAATGTATTTGATGGGAATATATTACCACCATATGAAATTTTAATCCATTCATCAAGTATATGTAATTTGTATTGCAAATGGTGTATTGGAAATCATGTGGCAGATAAACAAAGTAAAGAGGCGTTGCTTGATAATAATTTAAATGATTTAGAAAACATGAAGAAAGTAGTATCAGGTATTTTAAACTATAAAAAAGTTGGAAAAAATTATGACAATGGAGAGAGACAAGAATTTAAAGTAGAGAATGTAAGTTTTTCAGGAATTACTGGTGAACCAATGCTTTCAAAAGAAGCTATTTTATATGCAATAGAAGAGTTAAGTAATAACGGGCTAAGGGTTGGCATGTTTACAAATGGAACATTATTAACAGAAGAAACACATAGTACAATATTAAAGATGGCTTATGTATTAATAAGTGTTGATGCAGGAAAAGAAACTACATATTCAAAATTAAAATGTGATGGAAGAAATTTGAAAATGTTAAATATGGTATTTGATAATATAAAAGCATTATCAGATAAAAAGAAAATATATAATAGTAAATTAGACATAAATGTAGGTTATATAATAAATCAATATAACTATAATGAAATATATGATTTGGCAAAGAAATTAAAAGGATTAGGGGTACATTATTTTAGAATTAAAACAGATATCGCCTCAGAAATGCTTATGAACAAAGAACAAATAAAAGAAGCAAGAAAGCAAATGGAAGATGTAAAAAAAATATTAAATGATGAAAATTTTGAAATAGTGGAAATACATAGATTAGGAGACGAAAAGCAAAAGAAAAGAAATTTTGATAAATGTTTTATTCATTATTTAATGGGTGCAATTTCTGCTGATGGTCGAGTTTATCCTTGCAATTATCATCCAAAAAAGAATGGCTATTTTTATGATTCTGCAATAAATAAAGATTTTGGAGAAATATGGGATAATTTAATGAAGTATGATATAGATATGAATATTCCTAATATATGTCCAGACAGGTGTGATCCTTTTAAAAATAGAACTAATAAAATGTTGGAAGTTGCATATAAAATATATAAAGAAAAAGGAATAGAATATCTAAAAGAATGTATGGATGAGATAGAATATGAACAATAATTTAAATGAAGTTATAAAAGAATATACCAATGAAGAATATTCGATTGAACAAATAGGTAAAGGACATATACATAAAAAATGGCTAGTAACAATTAACTCAAAAAATAAAGTGTTCATAAAAGAATTTCTGAATATTTCGTCTGCAAGGATAGAATTTATAAATTATATTCAAGATATGATTAGAGATTTTTGCCCACAAATTGTAAAAAATAGAAATAAAAAGGCATATACTGATATAGATAATATTATATATATTGCATATGAATTTGTAGATGGAGAAATTTTAAAAAAGGGTAATTTGAATAGCGAAGAATTGATGGAAATAGGCAAGTTTATGGGAAAGCTTCATAAAAACATGAAGAAAATTAGTATTCCAGATAAATTTACAGAAAAAAGCAGTTTAAAGATTGGTGAGAATAATTTAGAAAAAATGAAAAGGATGTTGAAACAATATAGAATTACAGGTAATCAAGAATATGTAGAAATAATAAAGTATAAGATGTTGATGCTGGAAAAAATATCAGATGATGATATTCAAAGAGCTAAAAATGAATTGAGTAAACAAATTGTGCATGGAGATTTTTATTTGGATAATATTATTAAAAAAGAAAATAAATTGATAATTACAGATTTAGACCAAGTATGTGTATTCTATAAAATGTATGAAGTTATTAGAGGAATGATGATGATTGCTTATGATGAAGAAAAAACAAATATAGCTAATATAAAAAGAGTAATAAGCTTTCTAAACGGTTATCAAAGGGAAAACAATATAGAAGATATAAAGATGTCTATCGATTTGTATTTATATACATTAGCAAATAGCTTATATTGTTCAGATATCAAAGATAGTAAAGATTATTATAAAAAGAAATTTGCAATTACTAGATATAATATGTTAAAATGGTTATACGAAAATAAAGAAGAAATAATAAAAAATATAGAAAGAGAGGAGCTTGAAAGATGAGGCAACCATATGAAACTTTAATTTTTCCATATAAGAAAGACTTAGATGGATTAAAATATGCAATATTTTTGAGAAATGATATGAAAGTATGGCAAGGAATTTGTGGTGGAGGAGAAGATGGAGAAACAATAATAGAAACAGCGAAAAGAGAATCGTTTGAAGAAGCTGGAATAGAATATACTTCTAACTATATTCAATTAGATACAATAACAACTATGCCAGTTGTTGCGATAACGGGAAAATTTTCTTGGGGAGAAGATGTTTTTGTAGTAAAAGAATACTGCTTTGGAGTTGATGCTACAGATCAAGAGATAAAACTAAGCGATGAACATCCAGAATATAGATGGTTACCATATGAAGAGGCAAAAAAATTATTGAAATGGGATAGCGACAGAACAGCATTATGGGAACTAAATGAAAGATTAAAAAGAGACCAGTAGTATATTCTACTGGTTTTTCCAAAAATCACGATGTCTTCTATTATAAAAATTGTCTAAAATTAAATCAATAATTCTATAAACTTCAATAGTGTCAGAGCCATGACATATATTGTTATTAAAGTCATTATCTAATAATTCGGCATTAATAGCATTTACCATATTCTTTTCATATATAAGTGGCTCGGAGAACGAATATGTTTTAGTTTCATTTTTGGAAACCATAGTTAGATTACCACCACCTTCTATAGAAAATGTGAGATTCCCTTCAGTACCATATATTGTCATTAAATCAAATCTTCTATTTGAGATGAAGTTGAAATTAGCAGTACCAATAACATTTGATAAAGTTTTAAAATTAAAAGAAACTATATCTTCAGTATTGTGATAAGAGCAATGATTAGATACTATACTATAAACTAATTCGAATTTTCCAAAAAAGAACACAAGTAAATCAATAAAGTGAGGTGCTATATCAAAAAATCTACCACCTCCAGAAAGTTCAAGATTATATAACCATTTATGATTTAATAAAGAAACATTAAACGGTCTTTCACAAGTATATGTGATATTTATTATTTTTCCAATAGCATTACTGTTAATAATATTTTTTACTTGAACGAATTTGGGTAAAGTTCGTTTGTAATGGGCGACCCATAGTGGAACATTTTTCGTTTTAAAATATTCTATAATTTGACAAACTTCAATATAATTTCTAGCAAAAGGTTTTTCAATATATGTAGGCTTGTTATAGTCGCAACATAGTTTTGCGTATTTTAAATGTGAACCAGGAGGAGTGCATATATATACAGAGTTAACATTTTTATCTGAAAGTAAATCTAATATATTGGAATAAAATTTATCTATATTATATTTTTCTTTGTTTTTTATGGCTTCATTAAAATTTCTTTGATGAAAAGCGTAAATTTTACTATTTTCAGTATTAAATGGTAAACCGTTTAAATTATTTTTCACTACATTTCCAAATCCTATTAATCCCCAATTTATAAAATTCATAATGATACCTCCAATATAAGTATAACATATTATAAGAAAAATAGAAATAAAAATATTTACTTTTAAGAAAAGATACGGTAAAATAATTATGTAATCTAAATAAAGCTTTTACTTTACGATTGGAGGGTAGAAACATGATGCAATATGTAGATACGATTGCAACAAAGAACAATATTCGGGAAAGGTTCTTTCTAGCAAAATCAGGAGTAAATGGGGATAGAGTATTTTTATCTGAAAATTTTGTTATTAAATTTTTCGAAGGAAGGAAAGAAAAGTATTATTCAAATGAATTGTTGATTTACAATAGATTGGACAGTGAATATAGATCTTCACTAATTGATGCTGGTGAAATAAACAGCATAAAATATATTGTGGTGACAAGGACAAAGGGGAATACACTTTATTCTATCTGGGGAAATTTAAACTCTGAAGAAAGAGAAACATGTGTCAAACAAATAGCTAATATTCTTAAAGAGATTACAAAGATAGAACCTGCAAAAGTTATTGATTTTAGAACAGAGCTTACTCAATTATATCAAAATGCAATGGAGAGTGTAGAACTATCAAGTGATTTTTCGCGACGGATAAGAGCATTCTTTTCAGAAAATATAAGATATGTATCACAATATGAAAAAGGATATTTGTCTTACATTGATGTCCACTTTGATAATTTCTTATATTATGATGGAAAGATAAAGGCTATTGATTTTGAAGCTTTAAAAATTACGCCGTTAGATTATCAGATGGATAGATGGTGTAGAATGAGTAGACACCCACACATTTATGCAAATAAGGCTGATAGATTAAAAATTAAAACTGAAGATTTTGCAGATATAGTATTATTGATGAAAAAATACTATAAAGAAGCATTTTCTTCTAAAAAGCAGACTGAAAGGCTACATTTGTATTCATTGATTTACAATTTGAATGTAATGAAAAAACATCATTTTGAAGAAAGTGAGATGGTTGAACTACTTAACGAGGATATGTTCTTTTAAAAAAAGTACTTTTGAATATCGGATTATTCAAAAGTACTTTTTTAATTATTTTGTTCCTATGATCCAAGTTTTGAAGTATTCTTCACTAATTTTTTTATCCAAATACTTTTTCTTCATAATAGCTCCATCTTTTTTATATTTTTCAAATTTAGCAATTGCTTTATCAGTACCATAATGAGAAACGGAACTAGCCAAAGAAAGATATCTTTTTCTATACATATCAAGCAATTTATCATCTTGTAATGACTTTTTATAAGTTAATTCTTTACCAATTTGTTTACAAGTCTTATTATCTTTAAAGATATTATTACAATATTTAATATCTCTTAAATTTTCTGGAATGAAATATTTACTACAATTTTTACATTTTTTAATAGTATGATGTTTATCAGAAATAAATTCTTTAAATTCAATAGCTAAAATACTTCCAATATCAGAACTATAAAAACAATATGGTATATTGTGTGTAGATAAATCAATTCCAGATAAATAATATGCACCAAAAGTAAATTCCAATGATAAATCATTGATTAACCCATTAATTTCTGAAAGATTACTATAGTTAAAGTCATTATTATTTTTTGAATTCTTATAATATTGTTCTTCATATTCAGCATATAATTTAGGGTTATCTTTCTTCAATTTTGAAAAATATGCAAAAAGCTTGATAATATACAGTTATTTTTTGCATCATAATTAGTTATAAGACGTATAATGAAACTTCTATCTGGCTAACGTGATGTAAAGGGGTAGCTCCTAAAAATAGGGGAAGAGGGCAAATCTCTTATGAGAATGAAAATTCACTTATAACTAATAGTAATAAAATTGAATGATTAGTAATATAGTGTAATGGGAAGTGAGATTATATGGACGAGTATATAGAAGAAAAAACAACATATACCATAGATAATCAAGAATACACTGTAATCGCAAGATGTAAAAAAGACAACAATATAGAGAAAATATATGAAGTACTGAGTAGGTATGCTCTTCAAAAAATAAATAATAATTGAAAAATAGCAAGTTATTCTAAAAAATGCTGGATATTGTGTAAAATATTTTGTATAATCCGTGTTAGATAAAGGAATAGTTGCTTTTGAAGAAAAGGAGAGAGTAACTAGAATGGAAAATACAAAATATTATGTTGCAGGATATTTGAGATTATCAAAGGAAGATGGTGATAAAGAAGAAAGTGATAGTATAGGAAGTCAAAGAAGTATTATAGAGACAAAGATAAAAGAACTTGGAGAGAATTTTGAATTATTTGATTTATACATAGATGATGGATATACAGGACTAAATACAGACAGACCTTCATTTCAAAAAATGCTAAGGGACATAGAAAATGGAGTAATAAATGCAGTAATTACAAAAGATTTATCAAGATTATCAAGAAATAGTTTTGAAGCAAATTATTACATAGAAATATATTTTTTAGAAAGAAACATCAGATATATTTCAATTTTGGATAATGTAGATACATATTTAAAAGATTCTAATAATGATATGATACAATTTAAAACTCTAATTAATGATTGGTACAGTAAAGACATTTCAAGAAAAGTAAGAAGTGGAGTTTGGGCTAGAAAAGAAAAAGGATTATATCTAGGAGCAAAAGCACCTTATGGATATTCAAAAGCGCAGGAAAATAAAAACAAATTAGTAATTAATGTAGAACAATCAAAAGTAGTACAAAAAATTTTCAATATGTTTGATAGTGAAAATTCACTAAAAGATATAGCAGAAAAGTTGAAACAAGAAAAAATATATTGTCCTGATTACTATGATTTTGGAGGGGCAAAGAATGGAGATTATAACTGGAGAAGTGACACAATAAAAAGAATATTGAGAAATAAGGTATATATAGGACATACAGAATATGGCAAGAAAATAAATTTAAGTTATAAATCAAAAAAAGTTAAAAATGTTCCAAGAGAGAATTGGCAGATTGTAGAAAATACACATGAACCTATAATAACAAAAGAACAATTTGAAAGAATTCAAACAAAATTAGACTTACGAAAGAAAACAAAACATAAAAAGTATTCGTGGATGTTAAATGGTTTAGTAATATGTAAAGAATGTGGCTCAAAAATGGCTATAAAAGTGATTAGAAATAAAGATAGAGATATAACTGGTGTTAAAATTGTTTGTGGAAATGCAGTAAGGAAAAGTAATAAAACTGAATGTGATAGAAAGTATAAAGCTATAAATGAAGAAATTGTAAATAAAATTGTTATATCTAATGTAGAAGAAAAGTTGAACAATACTATTAATAATGAAAAGCTAGAAGAAATTATAACAAACCAATATAACCATACAGGTACAAAACTATATGATGACAATATACAGATTTTACAGAAACAATTAGAAAAGACAGAAAAAACAATAACATCTTTATATGAAGATTACAAAGTTGGAATAATAGAAGTAGATGATTATAAAAGGTTTTATAAAGCAGAGGGAGAAAAAAGAGTAAATCTAAAAAGACAAATAGGTAACCTTATTAAACAAAAAGAAAGAGTAGAGACAATATCAAAAGATAAATTATTATCAGTTGTCAAAGAATTATCTAACATAAAGGAATGGGATAGAGAAAAATTATCAGAAATAATTTATAATATTGAGATTGATAAAGAAAATAATGTATATATCAATTATAAATATGATGTTTTGGGTAAGGTGTAATATGAAAGAATATTCTAACGCATATAACTTTCGGAATGAAATCAAAGATTTCGACGAAAGTTTATAAAGCAGGTATTTATCTGAGGTTATCAAAAGAAGATACAAATACTAATAATAGTATTGAAGCACAAAGAGATATAACATTAAATTATGCTAAAGCACATGATTTTACAGTTGTTAAAGAATATGTTGATAATGGATGGTCTGGAGTATTAGATTCAAGACCAGCACTTAATAGAATGATAATTGATATAATAAAAAAACAGATTAATATGGTTATTGTTAAAGATTTGTCAAGATTAACTAGAGATAAAAATAAAACAGGATATTATACTGAAATATTTTTTCCAGACAATGATGTAAGATTAATATCAGTAACAGAATTTATAGATAGTGGCGAAAGATATGAAATTGATGATACTATAATGTTAAGAGGAATAATGAATCAAAGTTATGTAGCAGATATTTCTAAAAAGATAAAATCTGTAAAAACTGATATGAAGAAACAAGGTAAATATATTGAAAAAAATGTACCATATGGATATAAAAAAGATGATGAAGATAAGTACAAAGTAGTCATAGATGAAACAGTTTCTGATAATGTAAAATTGATATATGAAATGTATTTGCAAGGCTGTTCTCAAGGAGAGATTGCAAAACATTTAACTAAGCTGAAAATAGATACTCCTAAAAAATATAAAGGACAAAATATAACAATTAATGAGTGGAGAAATGATAGCATAAGTAGAATTCTAAAAGATCCATTTTATACAGGAAAGATGATAATAAATAAATTATATACAGACTATAGAACAAAGAAAAAATATAAAACACCAAGAAAAGAATGGATTTTTAAAGAAAATACACATGAAGCGATAATTTCACAAGAACAGTTTTACCAAGTTCAAAAAATATTAGAAGAAAAATTTAATAAGCCAAAAAACAAATATGAATATTTATTAAAAGGATTAGTATATTGTGGACATTGCAAATCAAGAATGCAATATAAGTATAGGGCAAGAACGAAAATAAGAAATAAGATTTTGGAAGAATCACAGAAATGTTGGTATTATAAATGCAGAATGATTTATAAATTTCCTGATATATGTGACAAAGGACATACAATTATGGAAAACACCTTAAATGAAATAGTATTAAATACTGTAAAACAAAAATTAGATACAATAAATATTAGTATTGCTACAAATAAAATTACTGATGAATACAAAGAAAATGATAGTAATTATAAAGAAATCAAATTGTTGCAAAATAGCAAGATAAAAATGGAAAATGAGATGAGAAAATTATATAGCAAAAGAGTAGATGAAAAAATATCAATAGAAAATTTTAAATTGCAGTACGATGAATTAAAAAGTAAATTAAAAGAAAATGAAAAAGTTTTGGAGGAATTGCAAGAAAAGAATAAAACAAAACTATCAAAAGAAAACTTGGAAAAAATTATAATAGATTTTAAACAGGGAAAAGAATTTACAAATGAAATTTTAAGACAATTAATAAACAGAATTGAAGTATATGAAGATAAAAAAGTTGAGATAGAATTTGATTTTTAAACTGAAGCAATCTAATCTAAATTAGATTTTTAATTAAATATAAAAATGCAGTAAAAAGTACCCACCAGATGAACGGAGCACAAAGTAGTACTGGAACAACAGAAGCAGAGACAAATTTGAAAATTGCCTTAAAGGTGCAAAGCTTATTGGAACAAAGTGGAGCAACAGTAATACTTACAAGAAGTGATGATGAGGCAATTTATGATCTAGATAGCAAAACTTTAAGGCAAAAGAAAATATCTGATATCCATAATAGAGTAAAAATAGGTAATGAAGCACAAGCTGATATTTTTGTATCTATTCATTTAAATAAAATTCCACAAGAACAATACTGGGGTTGGCAATGTTTTTATAAAGAAGGAAATGAGCAAAGCATTAAACTTTCAAAAAGTTTACAAGAAAACTTGAATGAATCAATTCAAAAAGAAAATAAAAGAGTTGCAATGAAGTTAGAAAATGTTTATATTATGAAGCATGTAGAAATACCTATTTCAATTGTGGAATGTGGATTTTTATCTAACAAAGAAGAAGAAAAATTACTTTTAGAAGACAACTATCAGGATAAATTGGCATGGGGAATATATAATGGAATAATTGATTATTTCATGTAAAATAAAAATATGAGAAATCCAATTTGTATTTGGATTTCTCATATTTACTTTTAGTAATAAAGTTCAAAAATATATTCTAATTGCATTTAATTTTTGTTTTCAATTTTTAAATTTTCTTTTTTCAAATAGCCTTGTCTATAAAAGGTATTAAAGTACATAAAAAGTGAAAATATAGTAGAGGCAAGAGCAATATAGTATATATAAATATCAAAGTGAATATTTAAAGAGAAAAATCTAATTGCTATTGAGCATACTATTGCTAAATAAAACAATACTGTAGATAATTTTCCATACCATCTTGAAGATACTACTAACTCTTTTCCATAAAGGAAAGAAGCTCCAGCTATCATTAAAAATTCTTTAATGAAAACAATAACTAAAAAACCAAATGGGATAATTCCTTTTATTGCAAGTGTAACTAATATTGCTACTTGAGTTGTTTTATCTGCAAGAGGATCTATTAATTTACCAAAGTTTGTTATAAAATTAAATTTTCTTGCTATAAAACCATCTAATACATCAGTAATTCCAGAAGCTGTTAAAAATATAAAAGCTTCTATATATTTGTCCTGAAATAGAAATACTATTATGAAAGGTATTAATATAAATCTTAGTATGGTAAGCATATTTGGTACATGTTTAAACATTTTAGATCCTCCTAATTATTTTACATTTATTGCTATATTTTAATATTAAAGTCAAGTAAATTATTTTTAATATCTACAGAAACTGTTTGACCATTTTTTAATTCTTGTTTTAAAATTCTATCAGATAATTCGTCTTCTAAGTAACGAGTTATAGCTCTTCTTAAAGGTCTTGCACCATATTTTAGGTCAGTTCCTTTTTGCAAAAGATATTCTTTAGCACTATTTGAAATTTCTAAAGTTATATTTTTATCAGCTAATGCTTTTTTTGTGTCTTTTAACATTAAATCTACAATTTGTAATAACTGTTCTTTATTCAATGATTCAAATACAACAATTTCATCTATTCTATTTAAAAATTCTGGTCTAAAGTTCTGCTTTAAAGCATCTAGAATTTTGGTTTTATTTCCAATGCTATTTCCACCAAATCCAATTGAATTTGTATTTAAATTAGAACCAGCATTTGAAGTCATAATTATAATGGTATTTTCAAAACTTACAGTGTTACCTTGGCTATCTGTTAATCTTCCATCATCTAATACCTGTAGTAAAACATTGAAAACATCTGGATGTGCTTTTTCAATTTCGTCTAGTAAAACAATAGAATAAGGTTTCCTTTTAACTTTTTCGGTTAATTGACCTGCGTCATCATAACCTACATATCCTGGAGGAGAGCCAATTAATTTAGATGTAGAGTGACTTTCCATATATTCGGACATATCAATTCTAATAATTGAGTCTTCACTTCCAAACATTTCATAAGCTAAGCTTTTTGCAAGTTCAGTTTTACCAACGCCTGTAGGACCAACAAATATGAATGAAGGTGGTCTTTTGGTGCTTTTTAAACCTGCTCTATTTCTTCTAATAGCACGAGAAACAGCTTCAACAGCTTCTTCTTGGCCAATAACTCTTTTATGAAGATTTGTTTCTAAGTTTAGTAGTTTTAATGTTTCTTCTTCAGTTATTTTCTTAACTGGTATTTTAGTCCAGCTTTCTATAACTTCTGCAATATCTTGAACTGTTAAATCTTTTAATTTTAAATTAGCATTAATTGCATCAATTTGTTGAGTTAAGCTACATTCTTTAGCTTTAAGTTCAGCAGCTTTTTGATAATCTTCTGTAGAATCTGCTTGTGCTGCTTCTTCTTTTTCTTCTTGGACTTGTTTTAACTCATTCTTTAATACTTCTAATTTATATAAAGATTTGTTATTAAGGTTTATACGTGAACATGCTTCATCTAGAATGTCTATTGCTTTGTCTGGTAAGAAACGATCATGTATATATTTTTCAGACATAATAACAGTTTGCTTAATTACATCATTTGAAATTTTAACCTTATGAAAATCTTCATAATATTTTTTAATTCCTTCAAGAATATCTATAGAATCAGATATAGAAGGTTCTTCAATTATTATAGGTTGGAATCTACGTTCTAAAGCAGTATCCTTTTCAATGTATTTACGATACTCTTTTAAAGTAGTAGTTCCTATCAATTGAATTTCACCATTTGCTAGTGCGGGTTTTAAAATATTTGCAGCATTCATAGAATGCTCCGCGTCTCCTGCTCCAATTATATTGTGTATTTCATCTATAACTAAAATGATATTTCCAAGACTCTTACATTCATCCATAATAGATTTCATTCTAGATTCAAATTGACCTCTAAATTGAGTTCCAGCTATAACTGCAGTCATATCTAATAAATAAACTTCTTTATTTAAAAGTTTAGCAGGCACTTTACCAGAGGCAATTTTAATAGCTAAGCCTTGAGCAATAGCAGTTTTACCAACACCTGGTTCACCTATTAAACAAGGATTGTTTTTAGAACGTCTATTTAAAATTTGAATCATTCTTTGAATTTCTTTATTTCTACCAATAACCATATCAATTTCGTTGTTTTTAGCTTTAACAGTAAGGTTAGTTCCAAAAGTATCTAAAGCCTTTTTCTTTTTAGAATTTGGCTTTTTATCTACTTTTACTTTTTTCTTTTCTCCGTTTGTAGAAGAGCTACTTTCAGTAGATTCATCGTTTTTACCGAAAATATTTGAAAAGATAGCACCAAGTGGAATAGCATTTGGTATATCAGAATTTTCTCCATCATCATTTTCATTATTTATAATAGAATCCATATCCATATTAGAAGACATATCTTGGAACATGTTTTCTAACTGATCTGTCATATTTTTTAAATCTTCTTCAGAAATATTTGCCTGTTTTGCAAGTGCATCTAAAGGGCTAATACCTTTTTTTCTAGCACATTCGTAGCAAAGACCTTCAGTTGCAATAGAATTGTCAGGCATTTGTTTGTTAATAAAAATAACAGCTGTATTTTTATTACATATTGAACATAGCATATATTGTCATTCCTCCTTAAATTTTTACCATTATATAATACAACAATTACCTAAAATAGTCAATGAAAAAGCAAAAAATGTGGCAAAAGGGCCAGCCCCTTTTGCCACATATCAAACATGTCGAAATTTGTCAATAGATTTTTTTGATTCTTAAATAAAATTATGTTGATATAAGCCATGCAATTTATTTGACAATTGAACAAATTATATATATCACTCAACTTAGCAAAGAAGAAATAGAAAAAATAGTAAAGGAAAAATAATATAGAAAAAGTCCTATAAAAAAGTCAATTGTAATTGACTTTTTTTACTTTTAAATATATACTATAATCATAATTTCTCTACGGAAATTAGGAGGATGGTTAAAATGAATTATAAAAAACAAATAGTAATAGGAATAATGGCGTTGTTAATTAGCTTAATTTGCTCTACAACATGTATGGCAACTACTGCTATTGTAAATACAGATACATTAAAATTAAGAAAAGAAGCATCTACAGATTCAACAGTTTTAGAATTACTAAATCAAGGGGAAAAACTTGAAATTATAGAAGAATCTGGAGATTGGTATAAAGTAAAAGTTAATAAAATGACAGGTTTTGTGCACAAAGATTATATAAAAGTTAATGAAGACACTACAGAAACTAAAACTGAAGAACCAAAGACTGAAGAGACTACAAATCAAGAACAACCTGTAAATGAAGAAACAAATACTATAGAAACAGAAAGTAATTCTAATAATATAGTAGAAGAAACAAATAAGGAAGAAAGTTTTATAGGTAAACAAACATTAAAATCAAATTCTAATGCTTATATTTTACCATTAATAAATTCAAGTAAAATAGGGAATTTAAATAAAGGTGAAGAAGTTTTAGTATTAGATGAAGTAAAAGGATGGGCATATGTTCAAACAGATGATATAAATGCTTGGATAAGGAAAGACGTATTGAAAGAAGAAACAACTAATACAACAACTACCCAAAATGATGATAAAGTAAACAACAATGATATACAAGAAATAGAAAAGAAAGTATTGTATGTAAACACATCATCAATTTATGTTAGAAAAGGACCTGCAACAACGTATGAAGTAGTAGATACATTAGTACAAAACAATCAAGTAACAGCTATAGCAGAGTCAGGCGATTGGTATAAAGTAGAATTAGGAAGTGGAACACAAGGGTATATTGCAAAAAGATTGTTATCATCAAGTAAAGAAGAAACAACTTCAAGAAGTGCAGAAGAAAGAATAACAGAAGAAACAGAAAAAATAGTACAAGCAAATCAAATAGAGAAAACAAGTGAAAATACTACAACTTCATCTTCAAAAGGAGAAGAAATTGCAGAATATGCAAAACAATTTTTAGGATGCAAATATGTATATGGGGGATCTGGACCTTCTACATTTGATTGTTCGGGATTTACAATGTACGTATATAAAAACTTTGGAATATCTCTAAGTCATTCAGCCAGAGCACAATCTAGCAATGGTACATATGTCTCAAAAGAAGAACTAGAGCCAGGAGATTTAGTATTTTTTAAAGACTATGAAACAATGGACGGAATTGGACATTGTGGAATTTATATAGGAGATGGAAACTTTATTCACGCATCTTCAGGAACAGGATATTGTGTTAAAATTTCTACATTATTATCAGGAAGTTATAATACAAGATATGAAACAGCAAGAAGATTAATTTAAAATAGGGGCCAATAAAAATACAAGGAGTGTATATGGAATTATTTTTCATAACTATTGCATGGATATTTGGAGTAATATGGGGGTTATACTTTAAAATAAGTATAGCCTTTTTTGTTATGCCTTTAATTTTCGTGTGTATATATTTAACAATAAAAAAGAAAATAAAAGTAAGAAAATATGTGGCTTTATTTTTAATAAGTGTGTGTATATCAAATATGCAAATTACATTGTTAGAAAAGTCTTTTAATGAAAAGTACCAAAATGTTGGAGAAAATCTTGAAATTGTAGGAACTATTATTTCAAATCCTATAGATAAACAATACAAAAATCAATATACTTTAAAAGTAGAAGAGATAAATGGAAACAAAAAATACAAAAACACTAATTTACAATTAAATGTAAAAAAAGAAAAAGAGACATTAAATTATGGAGATGAAATTATAGTAAAAGGAGATTTTGAAGAAGCGAGTACTGCTAGAAACGAAGGTTCTTTTGACTATAAGCAATATTTGAAATCAAAAAAAATATATGGAATTGTAACTGTAGATAAAAAAGATATAGAAACCATAAATAAAAATAATGTAGGAGTAATTGATTTAATAGCAAACAAAGTTAGAAATTCTATGAAAAATAAGATAGAACAAAACATACCTAATGAAACAAGTGAATTACTTTCAGGCATGCTAATAGGGGAAAAAAGTAATCTTCAAAAAGAAATACAAGAAGACTTTAGAGATAGTAGTTTATCACATGTTTTAGCAATCTCGGGTATGCATGTATCGTATGTAGTGTTAGGAATAACATTTGTTGTAAGTAAAGTAAAATTTAGTAAAAAAATGTCGAAAATAGTAACAATTTTAATTCTATTATTTTTTATTATTCTTACAGGAAAAACAGCTTCTGTAACAAGAGCATGTTTTATGAGTTCGTACATTATTTTGGCAAGCTTACTTCATAAAAAGGTACATGTTTTAGGGAGTATAAGTATTTCGTTATTAATTATTCTAATTATAAATCCATATTTTATTTTAGATATTGGTCTTCAACTTTCGTATGGCGGAACTATAGGAATAGTGCTTATTTATCCAATTTTGAAAAAGTATAAAAAGAAAAAAGAAGACAAATGTAGTAAATTCAAAAAAATAATCTATAAAATAAAAGAAAAACTACTTGATACTATACTTATTACAATAAGTGCAAATTTAGTTATATTTCCAATAGTTTTATTTCATTACAATACAATGTCATTTACATTTATTATTTCAAATTTATTAATATCACCAATAATAGGTATTATAATAATACTCGGCTTTTTGTCTGTATTTGTTTCATATATAATTAGTCCTATTTCAAAAATAATGTTTTTTATTTTACAAATATTTTTAAAATTATTAGCTCAAATAGCACATTTTTGTGCAGAGTTGCCACTTTCTAAAGTTTATTTTCCAACACCTAAAATATATGTAATAATTATATATTATTTATTTTTAATTACTATTATTTTATTAAAAAATAAAATAATAGTAGTAAAAAGAATAAATAAAAAAGTATTTATTATCTTCATAATAATTGTAATTATTTTAAGTTTAATTTTGAACTTTATACCTAAAACATTTACCATATCATTTATAGATGTGGGACAAGGCGATTCTATGCTTATTTCAACTCCAAAAGGGAAAAATATTTTAATAGATGGAGGGGGTTCAAAAAATGAAGAAAATTTTAATGTAGGTAAACAAACTTTAATTCCATACCTATTAAATAAAGGAATAACAAAACTGGATTATGTTATAATATCTCATTTTGATTCAGACCATGTTGGGGGAATTTTAAGTGTATTAGAAGAACTAAAAGTTGAAAAGGTAATTATTTGCAAACAGGAAGAAAATGAAAATTACAAAAGATTTAAAGAGATAGTAAAAAACAAAAAAATAAAAGTTTATGTTGTAAAAAAAGGTGATAATTTAAAAATTGAAGAAAATATTTGCCTAAATATTTTATGGCCAAAAGATGAAAGAATAAAAGAAAATGCAATAAATAACAATTCTATAGTTGCTAAATTAAATTATAAAAGCTTTTCAATTTTGCTTACAGGCGATATTGAAAAAATAGCAGAAAATGAGATTTTAAAAGAATACGAAAATAGCAATATTTTAAATGCAAACATATTAAAAGTAGCACATCATGGTTCAAAGTCCTCAAGCATAAATGAATTTTTAGAAAAAGTAAAGCCTCAAATTGCATTAATTGGAGTTGGAGAAAAAAATACATTTGGACATCCAAACGCAGGTGTTTTAAATAGGCTAGAAAATCTAAACACGAAAATATATCGTACAGATGAAAAGGGAGAAATTACAATAAAAGTAGATGATAAAGGTAAAATGAAAATTAAAACAAAAATATAATATATAAAAATGTAACAACTTATTGACGTAATAAAAAATTATTGGTAAAATTATTAAAAATAAAAGTAACAATTTATAAACATAATATGAGTACTTGGAAAAGAAAAAATGTATAAATTTACTAAATAAAAAAATAATAACAAAAGAGGAGCAGATAATATGAAATTAATATTGAAAAAAGAAAAAGGTATAACATTAATAGCACTTGTAGTAACAATAATAGTTTTAATAATATTAGTAGGGGTAAGTATAAATTTAGTGTTAGGAGATAAGGGAATAATAACTATTGCCAAAAGAGCAAAAGAAAACATTGAACT
>CAVFFZ010000023.1:0-20025 GCA_963621995.1 Lachnospiraceae bacterium | reverse complement strand
TCATTTTCTTCTTTTAATTGTTTATATATAAAATAACTGCTAATAGCTATTAAAACTATTAGCAGTAGTATTACTAGAAAATATATAATTTTCTTCATAATTAAGCTCCTTCTCCAGGTTTTGTAGTCATTAGTTTGTATAGTTCAGTATTTTTAGAAAATTTATTTTTAAATGGAACTAAACTACTTCCTACTTTTATTAGTCCTTCTCCTACACCACTATTTGTAATATAGCTCATTTGTAAATCAGATATATTTAATAGTTTTGCAAGTTCAAGTCTATCTGTGCTCGCTTGATTTAACATTACAATAAATTCAGAGTTTGCAAGCATAGTTCTTGCAGTATGACTTTGTAATAAGTCATCAACATTTTGAGTAATTCCTGTTGCATAAGCACCATATTTACGAACTCTTTTCCATAATGTGAATAGAAAATTTGCTGAATACTCATATTGGAATAACAAATATATCTCATCAATAAAGATATAAGTATTTCTTCCTTTCGCTCTATTTGCAGTTATTCTATTCAAGATAGAGTCTAAAACAACTAACATTCCAATAGGCTGTAATTGTTTTCCTAAATCAAGAATATCATAACAAATTAATCTGCTATCTGTGTTTACATTAGTTTGTTTTGCAAATGTATTTAAACTACCATCTGTAAATAATTCTATTGCTAATGCAATTTCTTTTGCTTCAGGCTCACTTTGTTTTAATAATTCTTCTCTAAAATCTTGTAATGTTGGTGGTGTACCTTGATAGTTCCCTTGTTGATAATATCTATATACAGATGCAGTACATCTATCAATTATAGATTTTTGTTTTGCACCTAAATTATTACTTCCGATTAATTGTTCGCATAACGATAAAATGAACTCTGATTTTAGAATAACAGGGTTTGCCCCATCTCCATAATCTGAGTTCATATCCATTGCGTTTATATGATTATCACTTGTGGCAGAGATATTAATTACTTCTCCACCTAATGCTTTAACTAATTTGGAATCTTCGTGTTCTGGATCTACAATTAATACATCTGCATTAGGATCTCTTAACATTATAGATACCATTTCATTTTTTGCAGTAAATGATTTACCACTACCAGATACACCTAAAATAAATGAGTTTCCATTTAAAAGCTCTTTTCTATCTGCTATTATCATATTTTTGCTGATTATATTTTGACCATAATAAATTCCATTGTCATGTCTTATTTCTTGTACTTTAAAAGGCATAAATACAGCAAGACTTTCTGTTGTTAATGTTCTTAAAGCATCTATCTTTCTTTGACCAAATGGCATAACTGTTTTTAATCCATCTAATTGTTGGAATCTTAATATTCCTAATTGGCATAAGTTTTTACTTGCAGTAGTTTTTAAACTTTCTGTATCTGCATCTAATTGGTCTTTTGTATCAGCAGTATGTACAATAGTTAATACACATAAAAACATTCTCTGGTCTCTTTGAATTAAATCATCAAGAAAATCCTTTGATTCTTTTCTTTGCATTTCCATATCATAAGGTATTATTGCAGAAAAGTTGTTGTTAGCATTTTGTTTTCTTTGCCATTGAGTTATATTTGTTTCAACACCTAATCTGCGATTTTCTGCTTCTCTTACTGCTTCATCCATGGGTACAGGAATTATATCAATACTTAACATCATATTTCTATTAAGTTCTGTTAATTCAGTAACCATTGAGTCTTTTATATAACTTGCATATTCTTTTAAGAATAGTACTCTACCATATCTATCTCCTACTTTAAAATAGTCTTTATTTTGTTCGAAAGTATCAGGACAAATAAAATCTTTAAAATTATGGCCTTTTCTTAAATTCTCTTTCATGTCAAATCTAAAAGAAGTTTCTTCTCCTACTCTATAAAAATCATGATATATTCTTAATCTCTCTTCTGCATCTAATTCTATACATTTAGAACCTAATACAGAAAAATGATTCATAAGTTCACTTGTCGTTCTTGCAAAATAATTTCTTGCCTCTTCTATATTCTTTTTATTAACTGAAATAGTTATAATCTTTTCTTGTATTATTCCATTAGCACCTTTTGCTTTGTCTAATAGCATTTGATTATATTCATGTCTATACTTATCTAATCCATCTCCAACATCTTTCATAAGTATTGTCTTTTCAAAATCAATTTTATTTATTCTTCTGTTATTTATAGTGATTTTAGATGTTGCTCCATTATCTAGACTATTTAATAAATCACTATAATCTAGAAACATTGATTCTTTATCTTCATGACTTGCTACTGCATAATTTATATCTATAAATTTATAACATTTTGAATATTTATTTTTCTGAACTTCAAATATTCCATCATCCCAAATTGTTTTTATAGGTATTATATCTTGTGCATTTTTTGGAACAACAAATTTTTCTTTATCTCGTTTAAATATTTCCTTTAATATTCTCATCAGTCTTCAAACCTTTCTTTTCTAATTTTTCAATTGTTTCTCTATTTGTTTCGTAATAAATGTTAGTTGCCTTGAATGTTAGCCTTTTAGGAGTTAATATTTCTGATTTAAACCAAGCAAAAATTAATTGTTCTGCCGTCATTCCGTTATAAGTTACAAACCCTAAAACAGCAAATGGGCATGCACCTAAAATGCACACCCATGATAAAGTTTCAAGACCTAAATATGGTCTTAATATAAAATAAAGTAATACTGCAACTAAACAAGCAAATATAGAAAAAATGAACTGCCTCATTGACAGTCCAAAAAATATACTTTCTGTATATTGTCTTATTTCTCTGTTTATTTTGACTTCCATTATCATTCGCTCCTATCTTTATTTAAAATAATCCTTTTTTATTTGAATACATACACATTCAATTTATAATCCCATCATTTCTCTAACAATACGGTCTGATGCTTTAATAGTTCCTACTAAGACAAGCATATTAAATACAAGTTCTCCAATGTATTTCCAAACCATTGTTACTGCAGATGCATTTGTATCTACAACTGGTGGACTTGATGCAAATAATGAGAATATTACACATGCTAATACTATAATTGCACCTTCTAAGCAAACGCTACAATATGATTTCAAAAAGTTTTTGCCAACACTTTGAGTAGGTTCTCCTGCAAATGTACTTAATGGAATGGGTGCTATAGCAGTATATAAATATAACTTAAAGAATCTTCCATATACACTTAAAATCATAATAAAAGATATTACTGTAACAAATAAACCTCCAATCAAAGTTACAGCCCATAACGGTATTGACTCGAAGAAACTGCAACTATTAATTGCGTCTATCATTGCTTGTGGTAAAGTTGCTTGTGTTGCACCACCAAGTCCTGCTGAATTTATAATAGTTGATACAACACCTTGTATAATTTTAAATACTGCCATCATAAGCTCTAATCCATAAGTAACGACTCCTTTTGCTATTGCAAATCTAATAAATAACTTTAAAGCATGTTCAGGTTTTTTCACTTCTGCAAAACTACCACAGGTTTTCATTACACCAACAACAAAAAATAGAACTAATAATCCTAGTCCTATTGCTTGTAATGCACCATGTATATTTACAATAACATTCCATATTGTCCCACCTTTAAATGTATCTGGAGATGTAGATACTAATGTCCATATTTCATTTAATTTTGAATTCCATGTATCAAGTGAATTTTGTAAATTACCTACAACCCAATTCAATAATTCCACCTCCTATTTTTATTTTGATAATTTTAACCACCTGTTATTACTGATAAAATTTCTTTTGCAAATGTTATAACAACACCACCTGCTAAAGTCATAATACCATTAGCTCTTTGTGATGGATCATGTGATTTTAATGACATACCAATTTGCACTATACCAAATCCAAGTATTATCATTCCAACTGCACGAATTAAACCAAATATAAAATTTGATAAATTATTAATTACAGTTAATGGGTCATCAGCTGCAAAAACTTGACTTGCTTGTGCTACAAATAATAAAATTACAAAAACAACTATTAATGTAATTTTTTCCAATATCTTTTTTAAATTAATTTTCTTTTTATTCATTTTTAAATTCCTCCATAATATATTTTTTTAATTCTTCATCAGACAATAGTTCATAATTTGAGTCTATATCTTCGACATTTTTCGCAATATCATAATCTTCATAATCAATTTGAAAACTTGCTATTGCATTCTCATTTCCACCATGTAAATATGGCTTTGCTTTTCCTAAACCTGATAATTCGAT
This sequence comes from Lachnospiraceae bacterium, assembly GCA_963621995.1. GTDB lineage: Bacteria > Bacillota > Clostridia > TANB77 > CAG-508 > UMGS1663. Next base: position 15,799 of record CAVFFZ010000023.1, on the reverse strand, counting down.
GTTTTTATGTTCAAATAAATTAAATTTTAAATCTTGAACAGGTCTTTCTCCTCTAAAAAAAAGAAGTGCATACTTATTATTAAGCATTCGCACTTCATCTGGAGTTAATAACTCCCTTCCACTATTTTGATAATTAATTGAGTAATTCCCGCTTCTACCTGAACTTTTTCCATAAGTATTCATATCTATTGTTTCTTTTCCTAATAATTCAGAAACATACTTATGGGTACTTTGTTCATTTCCACCTAAATATAAAAATTCATCACAATTCCCTACAATGCTTTCCCACTGCTTTTCAAATAATGCTTTTAGTTGAGCAAGATTTTGTAAGATAATTGAAACAGATACTTCTCTACTTCTCATTACTGATAAAATTTTATCAAAATCATCTGGCAAACTTACATTAGCAAATTCGTCCATTATAAAATGAACATGTACTGGTAAACTTCCTCCGTATTTGTGGTCTGCCAGATAAAACAATTGTTGAAATATTTGTGTGTATAAAATACTAACCAAAAAGTTAAATGATGTATCATTATCTGGTATCAACGCAAATAATGCAACTTTTTTCTCTCCTAAACTTGGTAAATCTAATTCATCTGTCATAGTCATCTTTGCTAAACTTTCTAAATTAAATTTCTCAAGTCTTGCTGCTAAAGTAATCTGAATAGACTTTAATGTTTTTGCACTTCCACTATGATAATCATGATAATATTTAACTGCTATATGTTCAGGATTTTTTGTTTCTAACCTATTCATAAGCATATCTAAAGGACTAACATAACCATCATCATCTTCGTGTACATCTCCTGCTCTTAGTAGTTCCATAACCATAGTAAAATTCTGTTCTTCCTCTGGTGCTTCATACATTAAATAAAATATTAATGATAATAATAGCATTTGTGCGGCAACATCCCAAAAAGGATCATTTGATGATGCACCTTTAGGTGTTGTTGACTTAAAAAGATTTGTTACTAATTTTTGAACATCATTGTCATTTTTTAAATATACAAATGGATTATAGCAATGACTTTTATCCATATTAATTAAATCTAGGACTCTTACTTCATATCCTTTTTTTTCTAGTAGATAACCTGTATCTCTAATAATCTCGCCTTTAGGGTCCAAAATTACCATAGAAGTATTGCATTGCATTACATTTGGTTTGCAATAACTAAATGTTTTACCTGCACCAGAACCACCTATTACTAATACATTTAAATTTCTTTTGTGTTTTTTACCATTTAATCCTAGTCTAACATTTTTTGTAAGAATCTTATTCATATTATCAGGCTTTTGCATATATTTTTTATTTAATTGACTAGCTATTCCCCACTTAGCTGAGCCATGTTCTTCTCCCCTACGATAATTCTTTTTAGTTGATTCATAAATAACAATTATCATTATATAAATTAGCAAAAAAATAAGAATAGATTTTATGCTATTCGTACACCAATAAATTTTTAATGGATTGTTCATTGAATTTGTAAATTCTTTAATAATATTTATTAATCCAGTATTTAAATTCGGAGCTATTATTAATGCTAACCAAATCGTAGGAAATATTCCTAAAAAATATAGTATTCTATTTTGTAATTCTTCATTTTGTTTCATCTTGTATTAATTCCTTTTAAATTTGATAAAGTAAATCCTCTTTTCTTAGATGGGGTATCTAATATTTTTAAAATTAAATCATCTACAGTATCTGTATCAATTCCATCTTCTAATAATTTATTTCTTAAGTGATTTAATGCATTAAGAGTAATACCTCGTTCATATCTATCAAATTCAAGTATATATTTTTCTTCCATGAAAGCCTCCTATCTTGATTTTGATTTATGTTTTTGTACACTATTATTTTTGATACTCTCAGATAATCCATGTGTTTTTGATGATAACTTTTTATTTTTCGCAAGTTCTTCTTTTATTTCTTTTAAATCTTCTTTTACAGATTTTCTTTTTACTTTAGTATTGTCCTCTTGCTTTTTTAATACTTTTGATAAATTCTTTGACTGATTCTCTTTGTTGTTCTTTTCTACGAGGGGGTGTTGATTCTCCTTATTTTTACTCTCTTGTAGATTTATTTTCTTTTCCTCAACATCAGCTTTATTTAATAAATCCTTTTTATCGTTCATTTTTTCTTGTTTTGCTTTTGTTAGTTCAGCTTTTAATTCTCCTTCATCAATAACAGTAGCAATACTACATTTCTTAACTATTCTATTTACTCTTGAAGAATCTTCAGCTTTAACAATAATATCTACATTACCATTTGAATTTTGCTTATCTACTAATGCACTGAATAATATTCCATACCTTTTTGCTTCTTTCATAAAAATAGGCAAATCTTCTTTTTTTACACCAAAAAAGTCCAGTTGTTTTCCAGACCTAATTAAATTAATTAATCTAGTTTTTCCTTGTGTTTGTTGATGGTTTTTTAATATTGTTGCTACATATTTTATAATTTCTATTGCAGCCTTTCCTGAGGCTTTTAAACAAATCTCCTCTCCTTCAAGCATAATTCTCATAACTTGATCTGCTGAATCACTTGATATACTCATTTTTGTTTTTCTCCTTCCTTTTTCCTCTTTTCTTATTATTAATCTCTTGTATATTTTCCATTACTTTTGGAATTCTCGTTTGTATGTCTTGTATCATCATCAACTCCTTTCTAATTTTGCTTATTTCATTATTTGTTACTGATATTTGATTACTATAATCGAATTTTTTATTTTCATTCTTTTCATATTTTCGTAATTTCCAAAGTTTTTCTCTATTACCTAATAGCTCATTTAATTTTTCTTGTATCTTTTCTTGATACTTTATTAATTCATTTTTAGTTGTAATTTTGTTATTAAATAAAAAATCTGCCTCTTCAGTATATACATGCATTTGTTTTATATCTGCTCTAACTTTTGCAGATAAATAATTATTTTTTACTTTTACTGGACTTATTTTTAATAAAAAGCCATAATGTCTAAACATATTTTCAAGTCCACTTGGTTTTGTTTTTGATTTAACATATTCTCCTTTATAAAAGAATCTTGGACCTTTTATTTTATATGCTGAAATAAATGGTAAACGAGTAGAATGTTCTTCCAATATTCTTTTTTTAATATTTTCTATTGAATAGTTTTCTCCAAATGCCCTTTCAATTCTTATGTTTCTTTTATAGTTTTTTCCTTTTATACTAATTTTCCCATATCTAAATATAACTTCATATTCCATTTCTTTCATAATAGATTTAAAATCTTCAAAAGAATATGCCTGTCCTATTGCAAAATCCAGATCATTTTTTGCTGTATTTTTATAGTTATTTTCACTTGCATATTTTTTATAGAAATTATCGTAACTTAAGTTGGTTTTCTTTGTTTTTTTCTCTGGTAAAATATTTAATCCGTATTCTTTACATAGATTATCTGAAACTCTTCTTATTGCTGAATAAGTTTTATGATTATCATAATATTTTTTACCATCTCTAAATGAAACAGAATTAATTACAATATGATTATGATAATGGTTAGTATTAAGGTGCGTCGCAACTAAACATTCAAACCTATCAGCAAATAATTCATTACAAAGTTCTATTCCTATTTTATGTGCAATTTCTGGTGTTACATTTTCTTCTTTATCAAATGATTGAATTAAATGAAATGCTAAAATTCCATCTTCTTTTTCATAAACTTGTTTAGTTATTTTCATTTGTTCAAGGGCATTTTCACAATCGCAGTTTATTCCTGAAACATATAATTGTTTTTCTGTTTTATAATCGTCTTCAACATAATTTAAAACATCATGTAATGATTTTAAATCTATTTTTCCATAGTCTTTATTATATGTTTTATTCTTATTTGAAGCATAATTTAATACATGATCTAACCTTACCTTAATAGGTTTTATTTTCGTTATTGCCATTATAAATATTCCCTTTTTATTTGATTAGATAATTCTCTCCACTTTATTGCTTCATCATTATATTTATCCTTATCTATTTCATTTAAATAATTTGCTTTATGAGCAATTTGATTTAAATTATTACCTATTGCTGTAAGTTGCATCATAACATTATAAAATCGATCATCTGGTTTTTCTCTTATTTTTTTATTCATAATTAGCTTTCTAATATAATCTGCCTGACTTATTTTAGCTTTTGAAATATCATTTCTTAGTTTCTTATATTCTTCATCATTCAGCATTATATCAATTCTATTAATTCTTGTTCTTGGCATTAGTTACTCCTCTCTAAATGGGGATTGGGGCATAGCCCCATATATATTTAATAAAAGTCCCATTTTTATTAAATTGAATTTCGTGTGAACAAATTCAGTGCTTGCTAGGACATATCGGCTAAAAGCCTCAATGTCTTTTTTTCTTCTTATTCTCTATATTGTTCTTTAATTTTATTAGTATTTGCAATTTCATTCGTTCTTTTAATTCCTAATTTATGACACAAAAAGTCGTTGATATCTTTACCATAAGGTGCAGGACAATCAATAACTATATATTCTTTTGGAATTACAATTTTAAATGCTTTTGCTGCATTTCTTCCAGGTATATCTCTATCAAAATGTAAAACAATATTTTTAATATTTTTATGTTCTTTTAAATACGATTCAATTGCAATTGGTATTTTACTATTTTCAATACACTTAGCAGGTTGATATACTCCTGCAAGTGCAATTAGATTTTCTTTTTTATAATCAATTCCTTTGTATTTAAGAAGTGTTGCATAAGATAATAAATCTATTGAACTTTCAAATACATGTATAGAATTATTGGGCTCATTTGATAACAATCTAAATGAATATTTTTTATCACTTCCAGTTGCATCTCTCATATATCTTGTACCATTAGTTGCTCTGCAACCTGCATAACGAATGTTATTACAATTATCATAACCAACAAATACAACATTATCTGTTTTTTCTTCTTGATATATTAGATTATTTTTTTCACATTCATCTACTATTTCCTCTGCAATTCCTCGGTTAATTAAATATTCTTTTGCTTTAATAAAAGAATCGGATTTAGAAGGTATTACAATATTTGATTTCTTTTTTTCTTTATTGCTACTTACTGAAAAAGATATGTTTTTTATATTACAATTTGCTAACAATTGTAGTGCTTCGATAAAAGTATAATTTTTTACTTTTATTAAATAATCTATTGCATTTTTTCCTCCAATTCCTTTTGAAAACCAATTCCACAAGCCATTGCTTATTTTTAAACTATCATGTGTTCTTGTACAATAGTTATTGCCACTAATATGTACTAATTCATTTGGCTCATAATTTTGCAAATATGTAAGCAAATCAATTTTCTTTAATTCTCTTATTTGTTCTTGTGAAAAATACATTTACTTTTTTACCTTTCTAAAGTTTTTTTCTTTTTCTTATCACAATTAAGTGGTTTAAACTCTGTAGATTTTATGTCTGAATAATTCAGAATAATTTCTTCATTTTGATACATATCTTTTGCTTTTTCTACTGCTTCTTCGTGACAATTTGCAGTCACATTTATAACTCTGCTTAATTCCTCTTTTATTTCAATTTTATAATCATTCATCATAGTTCCCTCCTATCTGGACTCTTTATCCTTTTTCTTTTGACTACGTTTAAAATCTTCAGCAATATGTTCTATTGAATTTTCAATTGCATATTCAAGTAATTCATTAAAATTGTCATCAGATTTTAACCATTCATCATAACAATCATTTAATATATTTGGACATTTTAAAAGAGCTTTACATTCATTTGCACTAGGGTTTGTTCTTTCAAATGTATAAACAATTTCCTGTTTGCAAACTTTTTCGTAAGCTCTTTCTAAAATAACTTGAGGATTTTCATTTTTTAGTTCAGAAATAAAGTCATTATATTCATTAATAAGCTTTTCTTGAACTCTTTGTTTCAAGCCATCCACATAGCTTATAATATTACCTCTTAAAATTTTTATTGAATTGGTATTATCAGAAATTTCAGCAACTCTATCATCAATTACTGGATCAAGTCTAACAGTTAAGAATTTTACAATTCTATCATCAGTTCTAAATTTCTTTTCTATATCTGCTATTTTATTTTTATCTGTTTCATATTTAAAATCTAAATAATATCCTTCTTTTAATCCTTTAATTTCATAAGCTAACTTTCTTAATCCAATGTTATCAACTTCAACATTCTTTGATATACTTTTAAAATAATTTTTGTATTCTTTTTTTAATGCGTTTGTATCAGCTTTAGGATTACAAATTATTATACTTTCATGACCATAAATTTCTGGTTTTTGATTTATTTGTTCTATATAAGAATCTTTTATATAATCTGGTACTTGATATCCATCTCTTTTTAAGGCTTGCATTAAATCAATTTCTTTAGGTATATATAAATCTCTTTCAATTGTCATTCCCATTGGTAATTGAATTGACTCGAGTTCTGATAACATTACTGTTCCAAATTCTGCTAATTCATCATCTCCTAAATTACAATATCCAAACATTTCTGCATCTCCATTTTCTAATAATTTTCCTTCTATAATATACCAAGTACCTACTTCAGTAGGATTAAAAAATTTGGCAATTACCTTACTATTTCCTAACTTTCCATCTTGACTGCCAAGTGGATATTCTTTTAATTTTTCTTCTAAGTCCTTTGTTAATAATTTCATTTAAAATTCCTCCTTTTGATTTTTTGCAACAAAAAAGAGATATTGATTAAATTCAATACCTCGTAATTTTTTATTATTTACTTATTTTAATGTTGTTAAAGTAATTTGATTTACTTATTGTAATTTTTCGTTACTATTTAAAAAATTCTTATGCTTTATTTTTAAATATGCTATTAAATATAAACCTAACAAAAGGTCCAATATAAAATAATTGTGAACACAATGCCATTGGAAAGTTCAAAACACATATTTGCAACCATCTTGATATTACATTTGACATACCATCAAAGCTAAATAATATACTTCCAAAAAAGCTCATTATTGGACACATTAAGCATACTATCATTGTTGATATTGCTAATGTTACATAAATTGGCTTATCTTTTCTTGGATCTACAAGTCTAAATGCTAATTTTTGTGATAGTTTTCCTATAAAGAAAAATTCCAATATAAATGCAATTGCTCCCATTATTGGTAACTCTCCTAATGCTGCTACAAATACTTGATTTGTTAACCCTCCTGTGTTTACTGCTACATTATAGCAAATCATTGTATATACCATACATATTACCATAATAATAGTATATACAAAATCTTGAAATTTTGTTTTTGGCATAATTTAAAACCCCTTTCTAAAATAATTTTAAGCATCAAAAAACAACACATATAATTTGTGTTGTTCGTTATCATTATTTTAAATAATGTGCGTTTCCAATTATAACCTAATATATCTCTGTTTTTTGTGATTATAGCATATATTTTTATTTTGTGTAAGTCTTTTTTGAAAATTTATTAATTAAAAATACAACTTGTAAGTTATCACTAAGAATATTATAATAAATTTATCCAATTTCTTCTTCCATACATAATTCTAACAATTTCAATACTATCATCTTTTATTCTATAAAATACAATATAATTATCTACTATCAATTTTCTTATTTCTAGTTTTCTTATCATATCATCATCAATAATTGTATATATTTCAGGGTTATCCTTCAAAGTTTTTATTGATTTTCTTATATTAGAAATTAGTTTATTTGCAATTTCTGGCTCTTGCAAATTATATTTGATATATTGTTTTATTCCTATTAAATCTTCTTTTGATTCTTTTGAATATTCTATATTGTATTTTTTCACAAACAAACCTTCTTTCTATATTTTCTCTAATTCCTCATATACTTCTTCTTCTGAAAACTTTTCACCTTTTTCTAATGAGCTTATTCCTTTTTCTAATTCTTTGTATAATATATGTTTATCTGTTAAAAGTTCATATAACTCAATACTCATAACTGCTAAATCTCCTGCACCATTTTTTGTAATATATACTGGACTATTTGTTTGATGACAAATTGTAGAAATTTCGTTATAGTTATTTCTTAAATCAGAACTTGGTCTAATAACTGGCATAATAAACACCTCCATTAATATTATATACATATTTTATCAAAATATTGATATATAGTCAATATTTTTAATATCATTTCTAAACCAAAAATTACTATTTTTTATTATCTGCCATTTTTCAATTGGTCTACTATTTACAAACATTATAACATATTATTTCTAAAAAGTGATAAATTTAAAAATTAAATTTTAAGCATATCCATATACTGCATATAAATATAACTCTCTTTTGCACCTAATTTATAAGCTTCTTTTACTTCAATTTTATCCATCACGCTACATATAGTTTGTAATTCATCAAAAGCTTGTACTTTTTCTACATCAAAAGTCATTGGTGTACTATCTTCGATTAAATGCATTATTTCAGGATACTTATCATAAATTTTTCTCTTCTTGCTTTTTAAATCATTGTATTCTTTATTTTTACTTAAAATTTTTAGTTTATGATTTTCAAAAAATTCGTTAAATGATATATCATTTTCATCCATAAAACCTTTAATATACTCATCCATTATTTAATTCCTCCAATTCTTTTTTTGCATTTAATCCGTCAAAAAATCCTAATTTGTAATAATTCTTATTCCAAAATTCAGATAAACCTAAAAAGTTATAATACAGAATATCATTTATTTCTTCTTCAACTTTCTTATAATGTTCGCCTGATATATAATTTAGAATTGACATTAATTTATCTTCTGTTTCATTTTGAAATTTTTTGTATTCCTCTGATTTTCTAATAACATTATAAGCAAATTTTTCTTGCCTAATCTTAAATAGTTCATCTAAAACTGAATAATCTAAAAACTTTTCTAAATCTTTCATAATTTTTTATAACCTCCTCTGGTTACATGTTATATTTTTATCACAAGTTTTACAAATGTGCAAATTATCTTTCTTTTTCATTTTTTTCTTTATTTTTACATTCTTCTATATCATCATCAAAAAACTCTTTATCTTTTTCATTAAGATTAAGTTTTATATTCAATTCATCAAGTCTTTTTTGTTTTTCTTGTAATTCAAGCTCTTGAGGAAATTCTTTTTTTGCTTCTATTTCAGCATTTTTTAATTGTAATTTCTCATTTTCTAATTGTGCTTTTGTAGAATCCAGTTCTTCAACTATTTTATCTATACAATTGTCAATTCTTTGTATATTACCATAAATATCATTTCCTAAAGCAGTATAATATTGATACTCATTTTTAATAATTATAACAAATTCTTTATTTCCACTATAATATTCAAGTTCTAAATTAAATCCTCTATAATTTCCTATATGTTCTAAATCGGCATTTTTCTTATTGGCACATATATCTAATATTGCTTGTCCTGCCTTTGCCTTTTCAGTATAAGTAATTCCATTTATAATCATAGGTGAAAAGTTTTCATTATTTAATTTTGTATTTTTCTTTAAATTTTCAACATCTTTTTTAATTGCTGTAATTTTATCTTCAAGTCTTTTTATTTCTTTTGGATAATGTTTTGCAATTCTATCTTGTAAATCATAAATTTCTCCCATAAAATTTTGTTTTAATAATTTTAATTTAGTAACTGTTGTATCAAGCTCCGTTTTTTCTAATATATCTGGATTACCTGTTGCTAATGCTTTTATTTCCCCATAACTTAATGCTTTTTCATCTACATCTTCTGCTTCTCTTACAGGGATTTTAGATGTCATAATTTGTGAAATGAATTTTTGTTTATTTTCTACTAATTGATATAAATAAGCATCAAATGTCCCCTCTGTTACATATGTATATACTTCAATTTCATTATTAATATTTCCTTGTCTTATTCCTCTTCCATTTCTTTGAGTTAAATCTGCAGGTCGCCAAGGGCAATCTAAATGATGTAATGCAACTAATCTATCTTGAACATTTGTGCCAGCTCCCATCTTGCTTGTACTTCCAATTAATATTCTTACGTCTCCATTTCTTACTCTAGAAAATAATTCCTTTTTTCTTACTTCTGTATCTGCCTCATGTATAAATGCAATTTGTTCTCGTGGAATACCTTTTTCAGCTAATTTTTTTCTTATATCATTATATATATCTGTAAATTTGTAAATTCCATTTTCATCATATAATTCTTCGTTTTGTTTTGGAGTTGATAAATCACAAAATACCAATTGAGTTGACTTATTTTCTTTTGTTTTGTTCCAAATGTCATATATATTTTTTATACAAGTATTTACTTTACTGTTTGGATCATCTTCAAGCATTTCATTCATCAGTCTTTGATCTAAAGCAAGTTTTCGACCTTCATTGGTTATTATTAGCATATTATCTTTTTTTGCATCTATCATTCCATTTCTAATTTTTTCAGCTCTATTACCTAACTCTTCAACCATTTTCTTTTGCATTTCACTTGGTTTGGTAACTATGTTTTTGAAAATGGCTTTTGGAACAGGCAAATTTAATGTATCTGATGTTTGGATATCTGCTATTTCTTTAAATAGACTCATTAATTCTGGTAAATTATGAAATTTAGCAAATCTTGTTTTATTTCTATATCCCGTTCCTTCTGGAGAAAGTTCAATAGCATTTACTGTTTCTCCAAATGTACTTGCCCACGAATCAAAGAATTCTAATCCCATTTTCTCTAATTCATTAAATTGTAAATATCGTTGCATTGTATATAATTCAACCATACTATTTGATACAGGTGTACCAGTTGCAAAAACAATTCCTTTTCCACCTGTAATTTCATCTAAGTATCTACATTTCATATAAAGGTCAGATGACTTTTGTGCCTCTGTTCGTGATATTCCTCCAACATTTCTCAATTTAGTATACAAAAATAAATTCTTAAATCCGATGTGCTTCATCAACAAAAAGTTTATCGATTCCTAATTGTTCAAAGGTTATTACATCATCTTTTCTCTCTTGATTATTAAGGCTTTTTAATTTATTTTCTAAATTTTTTCTTGTTTTTTCAAGTTGTTTTATAGTGAATTTTTCACCATTGTTTCTTTTTATATCATCAATTCCCATAAGTATATTTTTAATTTCTTCTTTAAGCATCTTTTCTTGTCTTTCAATTGACATTGGTATTTTCTCAAATTGCGAATGTCCAATGATAACTGCATCAAAATCACCTGTTGCTATTCTACTACAAAACTTTTTACGATTAGCAGTTTGAAAATCTTTTTTAGTAGCAACCAAAATATTTGCTGAAGGATAAAGTTGCAAAAATTCTGAGGCAAATTGTTCTATAATATGATTTGGTACAACAAACATTGATTTATTACATAATCCTAATCGTTTACTTTCCATTGCAGAGGCAACCATTTCATAAGTTTTTCCAGCTCCTACTTCATGAGCTAGTAATGTATTCCTTCCATATAACACATGTGCAACAGCATTTAATTGATGTTTTCTTAATTTGATTTCTGGATTCATACCAATAAAATTCAAATTACTTCCATCATACTCTCTTGTTCTAATACTATTAAACTTCTCATTATATAATTTAACTATACTTTCTCTACGTTCTGGACTTTTCCATATCCAATCCTCAAATGCTTGTTTTATTTGTTCTTGTTTAGATTGTGCTATTGCTGTTTCCTTTTTATTTAAAACTCTTGTTTTTCTTCCTTCTTCATCTATAATTGTATCAAATATTTTTACATCCTTTAAATTTAAGGTTGTTTCAATTATTTTATAAGCATTTATTCTACTCGTGCCGTAAGTTTTAAATGCCTTAATATTACTACTATCTCTATTTTTATTGTCTATATACCATTCAGAATTATATTTTGAATAATTAACATGTATGTATTTAGAAATATAATATGGCGTTTCTAATAAATCAAAAATAAATTCTCTTATAGTTTCTTCTGGTATCCATGTTGCCCCAAGTTTAACACTTATTTCGTTTGCTCCAATATCTTTAGGTATAACTTTTTTTAAGCTATTAACATTAATATTAAATTCTGGATGTGCTAGAGAAAATGTTTCAGCTATTTTTAATTTTTCTCTAACATTGCCAGATAGATATTCATCAGAATTGTAATATGTTCCTCTATGCAACGGATCTTCAAAAATTATTCCTTCTAATTCTTTAATAATTGTTTCTTTTTCTTTTCCAGTAAGTTCGGACATATAATCCAAATCTACTTTTGCTTTTTCAGAAATTGAAACTATAAGAGCTTCATTACTTGTTGCAACTTCTTTAATTTCTTTATTTGGTTTTATTGTCCTTTTTGTAAACATATCGGCTTTTCTAACAAATTTTCCATCTCCATCTAATATTTCTAAAGAACATAAAAGGAAATAACTACTATCGTCTGAAAAAGCTAATTTATTTCCTCTACTATTAATTAGCCCATATTTATTTACAAAATTATCATATAATTTATTTAATTTATTCTGTTCATTTATAATATCTTCATTTGAAAAATCCTCAAGTTGCATATTTATAAGATTTCTTGCACAATCTCGAAGCTCTATCATTCCTTTGATTCGATTACCTGATGTTAAAGGTAATTCTTGCAAATACATTTTGCTATTTTCTCTATAATAAATATTATCATCTATTATAGTATAAGAATAATTTTTTACATTTGGATCTGCTATTATAAATTTTTGCTCATCATTTTCAATATCTTCAATTTCATAATCTATTATTTCTCCATGTATATTTTCAATTGCAGAACTTAATTGTTCTTGAAGAGGTATATTATTTGGTACACAGGTTGTATCTAATCCAAATTGAGTTGTTTTGTTTTCTATTGTTCCTAAAATCATTTCTGGATTATCTACAAAATATTTATTTATTTTTATTCCATTTTCATTTGTATCCAGATAAACCCAGTCTGGCATAATGTCTGTCATATTTTCTCTTTTTTGTAAGAATATAATATCAGATGTAACTTCTGTTCCTGCATTTTTCACAAATGTATTATTTGGAAGTCTAATTGCACCTAATAAATCAGCTCTCTGAGCAATATATTTTCTAACATTAAGATTTTCTTTATCTAATGTTCCTTTTGATGTAATAAATGCAACAACTCCACCAGGTCTAACTTTATCTAGTGTTTTTCCGAAAAAATAATCATGTATTAAAAAATTGTTTTTATCATATCTCTTATCATTTACTTTAAAATTCCCAAATGGTACATTTCCAATTGCGATATCAAAGAAACTATCTGGCAAATCAACTTTTTCAAAGCCATTAATTGTTATATTTTCTTTTTGATATAATTGTCTTGCAATTCTTCCTGATATTGAATCTAATTCAATACCATATATTTTATTATTTATTGTACTTGGTACACTCCCAATAAAATTTCCGATTCCACAACTAGGCTCTAATATATTAGCATTTTTTACTCCAATATTTTCTAATACTTTATACATTGCCTTAATTACAATTGGAGGTGTGTAAAAGGCTGTTAAAGTTGATGCTCGTGCATTCTCGTATTCTTCTTCAGTAAGCAAATCCTTTAAAGTATTATATTCGTTTGTCCAATTGCTATCTTCAATATTGAAAGCATTTGAAAGGCCACCCCAACCGACATATTTCGACAATATATTTTGTTCTTCTTTAGTAGCAAGTCTATTTTCATTTTCGCATTTCTTTAATACTTTTATTGCTTCAATATTGTTATTAAATCTTTCTTTTGGAGTCCCAACACCTAAATTATCATCTGTAATTTTGTAATTAATTCTTTCAATATTCGGATTTTCCGAATTTGCTTTATATGTTTCTTTTTCATTTTCTAATTTTAAAAGTTTTTCATTCAGTGAGTTTTCTAGCCCATTATTTTGAGAAACTTCTTGAATTTTAAAAAGATGAGAATTACAAGGATTTTCTTTTACTTTTGTTTCAAACTCATCCTTTGGCATAGCTCTTCCGAAGAGTGGATATCTTACATCATAAAGCTCTATATCAAATAAACCTATATTAGTTATTTCATATTGATCTGCACCTATATAGACTGTATCTCCTAAATGATAATCTAATACTTTCTCTACTGGTATTTCTTTTTTATTTTCTATTTTTTCTTTAGTATCATTATCAAGCCATAACAAATATTCCTCAAACTCCTTATCGTTTAAATATCTATCACTTAATATTAAATCTTTTATTCTTTTTTCGACATAACGCCAAGATAATAATTTTTCTGGTCTATCATTATTAAATCCTTTATATAATTTAATTCCTTTAGCATTATGTTCTTGTCCAAAATCTGCACCAATATATGCAGAACTAGCACCACCAATTCCATATTCATGTTTTAGAAAATCAATGTTTTCTTTTGAAGATAAGCTTGATGTCATTTGCTTATATATTCTAAATTTGCCTCTTGCAAAACCACTACCACTTTGTAAAGTTCTATCTATCATTTCTTGTGTAAAATCAAAAATAGCAGTAACATCATTTTCTGACATTTCTGCTATTCTTTGCTTTTGTTCGATTTCAGATGGAAGATCTAATTGTAAATTAGTTCCTGTACTACTATTTCCTCTGCTGAATTCTTCAAATTGTTCATTATTTGAATCCACTTCATTTGGTCTTGTTGTTTCATCTCTTCTGTTATATTCTCTTGAATCATTAATTGTTTTATTATTTGTTCTATTCTCTTTGTCGCTGTTTCTTGTGTTTCTTGTAAATGTTCTGTTAATTTGTTTTTCATTATTAATGCCATGTATAGTCCTTTTTTGTTTTCCTTCAGATAATTTAACCTCATTTGATAATACTTGCCTTGAAATTGATTCTCGTTTGCTTTCTCTATCATTAGATTCGGTATTTGGTAATCCCCTACTTTCCTGTATGTTATTTGCATAATCTACACTCCTCTCACTTTCTTTTTCTATATTATCTTTTACATTTTGATTTTTTACAAATGTGTAAATTTGATTTTTTTCATTAATTTTTAATTTATTTATTGTATTATGAATTTCTCTTAAATTTGTTTCTGCAATATCACTTGTTGCAACGCCTAATCTTGAGATAGTATCAATAGTATTAAAATCATATATATCAATAAAATCGTCCATTTCAAAATAATCAAATGGATTTATACCACATCTAGTTAAAGTCATAAATGTAACTGAATTTGATAATAATCTCCTAAATTTTACTTCAATTCCAAAATCATCAAATTCTTCTAATAAACTATCATTTTTTGAATTAATTAAATCACTTAGATAGTCTTGTAAATTATCTTCAACAGAATTATATGATGATGAAATAATTGCTTGTGCTAAATTTGTTTTATTTTCTAATGTTCCAAATCTAGCCTCTAATGATTCTATAATTTCATTTTCATATTTATTTTCTATTTTCCACAAATTTAATTTAGTTCCATAATAATTATGTGTATCTGAAACATCAAAAACATGTCTTAAGACACATCTACCATTAACTTCGCTTAACAATGCTATTCCTTTTGCACCTTTGTTAACCCATCTTTTTACTTGTTTATTCCAAGTATCAATATCAGCACAGGCTGTTGCTTCAGGTCTTTGTGAAAAAATTAATATTTGCTCAGCAAAGTTATATTTATAATTATTAGAAGCGGTTATTAAAAAAGAAGTCCAATTTTCTGAACTCCCACTTATATCTGATAATGTTTCTTTATATAAATTTGTTATATTTTCTAATTTTGAAGGCATTATTTTTCCTCCTCTCCTTGATTACCTGCTAAAAATTCAATAATTCCTTTCTCAATTTTTCTTCTTCTATTTGTTTTGTAATTGCTTTCAATAATAACTTTCAAGTCCATTATAAG
>CAVFFZ010000022.1:0-21514 GCA_963621995.1 Lachnospiraceae bacterium | reverse complement strand
ATCCATATTCTTCTAAATGTTCTGGTTTAGGAATTTTATCATATCTAGCAAATGCCTCTTCAATTTCTTCTTTAAATTCACTATCTTCTTCTGGCTCTAGCATAGTTCTAGTTCTATGTGCATCATTCATGATCTCTGTAAAAACTTTTCTAGCTAATTCTTCTGTTAATTCTCCAGTTTGTTCTAATAGTTCTATATCCTTCTCATAGCCATAAAAACCAATTTCTTGTCTTATAAACTTTTGTATTCTTCTCTTATTTTGTTCATCTAATGTAATTTTTTCCATTAATAAGAATCCTTTTTATTATACAATATTTCTATTTTATTATCGCATATTTGATTTTTTTTTGCAATATTTTTTCTTACATTTCCAAATCCCATTTTCTTTCTCTTTCTTCGTGTTTTATCTGTTTTTCTGGATCTATAAAAGTATGTGTTTCCTTTTGAAAATCTCTAATCAAATTATCCTCTTCAGCATTATCAAATTTTCTACAAATCCAATGTATAAATTTATCAAGAGTTTTCCAGAATTTATTTATTATTTTATTCAAATAGTTATTCTCTTTTTCTAATTTACGAATTTTACTTTTATATTGATTTTCTATATCATATGTTTTATATTCAAATTCTTTTTCAATCTCTTCTTTTCTATTATTGAATCTTACATCAAGCGTATCACTCTTTTTCTTATATTCTTTTTCTAAAATCTTAACTGTATTGTTTAGTTCTTTGTTATCAGCAATTATTTTATCTCTTTCATTTTGATATTTTTCTGCTTCTTCAATAGTTTTAGCTTGTTTTGATAATTCTTTATGCAATGTTACATTATCTTGATACAATTCTTCAATAAGTTTATCTTTAGGTTTTATGATATCATTTAAAATTTTTTCATCTCTTCCTATCATAACCTTTTTTATATCTTTTAAATCTGGAACTTCTGGTAATTCTAACTTTATACTTTTTAAAGTCTCTTTTGTTTTTTCAAAATTAGTTATGTTTTTATATTCCTTTACTGTATAGTGTTCTCTATTAGTTTCTTCTTTTGGTAATCCTCTTTTTAAATAAAATCCATTTGATACCATATATTCAAAAAAAGCATTTTGTAATTGTCTATAACTATCTTTAGCTTTCCAAAATTCACTACAAGCAAGTTTATCTATATTATTGCCTTTTTTATCTGTTGTATGAACTACAGGCAAAAAAAGTAAGTGCATATGAGGAGATCTTTCATCATAATGCACTTTTGCAGATAAAATATATTGTTCTCCTAAATTTTTATATTCACAAACAAATTGATATGCTACTTCAAAATATCTCTTTGTCTCTTTTTCTCCTATTCTTTTAAAGAAATCATTATCCGATGTTATTACATATTCACATACAATATTACTTACTGTTTTTATTTGACCTTTCAAATCGTATTTTTCTCTTATTTTATCAAATTGTTTTTCATAATTAAATTCAGGTTCTTTTAAGGCATAATTTAAATATGATTTTGTTTTATCTATATCTTTATTTGAATAATTTTTATTCTTTCTTTCATTATGGCGATATACTGCCTTCAAATTTTCCCTTTTATATTTTGCATTTCTAATTATCGCATAACTCATATAAAACCTCCTTGCTCGTACTCAGTAACACAAATAAATTTTATTTTCCTGCTATAATTTCAATTGTGTTGTAAACACACTACAACACTTTTTTTGGCTTACTGCTTCAAAAAGTGTTAGTGTGGCAGGGGCACCCCCACACCCCAAACCTAAAAAAACTAAAGTATTTTTTAGGTTCTTAAATAAAAATTTGCTAACTGCAATTTTTATTTAATTGAGCCAAAAAATAAATTTTTTGACTCACTCGCTTTAGCAACTATCAAGTAGAAACCAGAGGAAGTGAGCTAAAGTGAATTAGGCGTAATAATCCCTTATTTAAAAAATTGAATTATTACACCTATATAAACAGAAACCGTCGGTTGTTCGCCTCGTTTCATAGGTAGTCTAGTAAGTAGCATCGCTACTATAATTGCTGATACTAATAAGCATCTTTGTTCATACTTGTCCAAACTTTTTGCAATTATAAATCCTCAGCCAAGTTTTGCCACCGAATACTCTTTTATTATTGTGAGTTTGTGTTCTAAAATCTCACTCACGCACTTCATACTAATAGACTGTTAGCATTTATACGAATAAACTTTATAGCATCGGCTCATTACACCTATCACTTTTTAAGAGTTTGAGGCATTATCTCTTGCATAAAAAAAGACACCTGTAATTTTTTTAATTACAAATATCTTTTCTATTAAATATTTAATTTTCTTTGCCCTCACGTTTTATTTTAAGCAAAATAAAACTGCAAGGTAATAAATTATGCCTACTCAAAAGAATAGACACAAAATTTCTTATTTATTTAATTATCAATCCCAATTTCACAACAGGATTTCTCTCTGCCAGGAAAACTCTTTTAATTTCAATACTTTCAGGAATGACTTGTTCTATTTTTTTACCGTTCTGGAGTGTTACATCTTTGTGTACTGTTGATTTACTGACTCCAAATTTTTTTGCAGCACCTCTTACTGTGTCTTTTGAATCTATAATATAATGTGCTAATTCCATTGCACGCTCTTCAATTGAGTAACCTTTCATAAAGAAAACCTCCATATTGAATACTTTTGTTTAAGTGTATTCATATAGAGATTATATTAGAACGTATGAAAAAATTTTTTAACTTATCTATTGTATATTTTCTCCTATTTTAGAAATAATTTATTTATTAGAGTATTCTCTTGTTTCTTTTAAGTTTTCAAAATTTTTATGTTTCAAGACTTCATATATAACTGTTGTTACTAAATTACATAAATTTAAAGGACAAACTTTCTTTGTATATTTTTATTTTTTTGGAAAAATATCTACTGCTAAAAATTATATAGTTTATGTTTACCTTTTAGTTTCTGTAAACCTAACCTTATAAATGCTATAGTCCAAATAGATAAATCTTTACGATTAAATTCATTTTAGAAAGGAGTATATTTATGGCAGTAGATTATACAGTTATTGGTGAAAGATTAAAAAAAGCTAGGAAAGATAAGCATTTAACACAAGAACAGTTGGCAGAAAAAATTGATGTTTCTATTGCTTTCTTAAGTAGAATAGAAAGAGGTAGTTCACAAATTAACTTAAAAAGATTAAGTCAAATTTGTCAAATTTTAGAAGTTACTGAAGGTGATATTTTGAATGGAACTTCAAGTAAATCTACAAAATATTTAAACTCAGAATTTGCTGATTTACTAAAAAACTGTTCTGCACAAAAACAAAAATTAATATATGATATAGCTAGAGTAATTGCTGAAAATAAATAAAAAAGTAAAAAGAATCTTTATTTTTAAGTGAACTTAATTATTAGGTAAAAAATTCTACTAATAAACATTCATTATAATTTAAAGATTCTTTTTGTTTATTTAGAATTTGAATTATTTCTCCAATTTGATATATAGTTATCTGTAAAAATTACCTTATTTATGCTATTTTTTTATAAAATAACGAAATTATTAATTTTCATATTATATAAGCAATTATAAATTTCATTTTTCGTTACTTATCTTCTAATTCAGAAAGGGTGATTTTTATGGCGGTAGATTTTAGTATTATAGGGAAACGTATTAAAGAGGCTAGAAAGAAAAAAGGATTAACACAGGAAAAATTAGTAGAATATATGGATGTTTCTATTGCATACTTAAGCAAAGTTGAAACTGGAAAAATACATATTAATTTAGAAAGACTTTCTCAAATATGTAATATTTTAGAGGTTACTGAAGGTGAAATTTTAAATGGCGTTTCCAATAATTCCGAAAAGTATTTAAATAATGAATTTAATAATCTATTAAGAAAATGCACACCTAAACAACAAAAATTAATTTATAATATATTAAAAGTTATATTAGAAGATAATTAATTTTTATTATTAAAACCGAAAATGCACGGGAATCATATCCTGTGCATTTTCGGTTTACTGAGTTCCAGCATTTTATACCTTTATAAAAATTTATTATTGTATTTTCTAATTTATTAAATAGTATAAATTTATTATTGTTTATAAAGCAATATTTTCAAGAAATTTTCACTAAAAAATTCTTGAAAAAAGTCTCATACTATGTTACTATAAAAATGTATAAATTACTAATAAAATAAGGAGGATTTATTTATGAAATTTAAGCAATGGGAAGGATTTAATATTCTTGGAGAATGGACAAAAGAAATTGACGTAAGAGGGTTCATTCAAGCAAACTATACTCCATATGATGGAGATGATTCTTTCTTAAAAGAACCAACAGAAAGAACTAAAAAATTATGGGATGAAGTTTTAGAACTTTATAAAAAGGAAAGAGAAAATGGAGTACTTGATGTAGATACAAAAACTCCATCTGCAGTAAATGCATATGATGCAGGTTATATAAATAAAGAATTAGAACAAATTGTAGGTCTTCAAACAGATGCACCTTTAAAAAGAGCTATTATGCCAGCTGGTGGTATCAAAATAGTAGAAAAATCTTGTGAAGCTTATGGTTACAAAGTAGACGAAGAAACAGACTACATCTACAATAATTTAAGAAGAACTCACAATGATGGTGTATTTAGTGTATACACCCCAGATATTAGAGCTGCAAGAAGCTCACATTTAATTACTGGTCTTCCAGATGGATATGGACGTGGAAGAATTATAGGTGATTATAGACGTGTTGCACTTTATGGTGTAGATGTTCTAATTGAAGAAAAAAAACATGAATTAGAAATATTAGATGTAGATGAATTTACAGAAGACATTATTCGTGAACGTGAAGAAATTCATGACCAAATAAAAGCTCTAGAAGATTTAAAGAAAATGGCTGCAAAATATGGATTTGATATTTCAGTTCCAGCTTCAAATGCTAAAGAAGCAATTCAATGGCTATACTTTGGATATTTAGCTGCAACTAAAGATCAAAACGGCGCTGCTATGAGTTTAGGTAGAACTTCTACTTTCTTAGATATCTATATTCAAAGAGATTTAGAAAATGGAAGCTTAACTGAAGAAAAAGCTCAAGAATTAATGGATCATTTTATTATGAAATTACGTATGATTCGTTTCTTACGTGCACCAGAATATAACGAACTATTTAGTGGAGACCCTGTTTGGGTAACTGAAAGTGTTGGTGGTATGGGTGTTGATGGTAGAACTTTAGTTACAAAAAACTCTTTCAGAGTTTTACACACATTAACAAACTTAGGTCCTGCCCCAGAACCAAATTTAACAGTTTTATGGTCTGAAAGATTGCCAGAAAACTTCAAAAAATATACTGCTAAAATTTCAGTAAAAACATCTTCTATTCAATATGAAAATGATGATTTAATGAGAGTAACATTAGGAGATGACTATGGTATTGCATGTTGCGTGTCTGCAATGAAAATTGGTAAACAAATGCAATTCTTTGGTGCTAGAGCAAACTTAGCTAAAACTCTTCTTTATGCTATTAATGGTGGTAGAGATGAAAAAACAGGAAAACAAGTTGCTCCTAAATATGAACCAATTACTTCTGAATATTTAAATTATGATGAAGTTATGGAAAAATTTGATGTTATGATGGACTATGTCGCAAAAATATACATTAAAGCATTAAATGCTATTCATTATATGCATGACAAATATTCATATGAAGCATTAGAAATGGCTTTACATGATAAAGAAATTTTAAGAACTATGGCATGTGGAATTGCAGGACTTTCAGTAGTTGCTGATTCTTTATCTGCTATTAAATATGCAAAAGTAAAAGTTTTAAGAGATAAAACTGGACTAGCTGTAGATTATGAAGTTGAAGGAGACTTTCCTAAATACGGAAATGATGATGACAGAGTAGATAGCATTGCTGTAGATATAGTAAAAACTTTCTTAGGAAAATTACAAAAATATCATACTTATAGAAATTCAAAACATACATTATCTATTTTAACTATTACATCAAACGTAGTATATGGAAAAGCAACAGGAAATACTCCAGATGGAAGACGTGCTGGAGAACCTTTTGGTCCAGGTGCAAACCCATTACATGGTAGAGATACAAATGGTGCAGTAGCAGTTATGAACACTATTGCAAAATTACCTTATGAATATTCAGAAGATGGTATTTCATATACATTCTCTATTACACCGGGAACTTTAGGAAAAGAATTAGATACACAAGTAAATAACTTAGTAAGTTTACTTGATGGATATTTTAAACAAACAGGTCACCACATTAATGTTAACGTATTTGATAGAGCATTACTAGAAGATGCAATGGAACATCCTGAAAAATACCCACAACTTACAATTCGTGTATCTGGATATGCAGTAAACTTCATTAAATTAACAAGAGAACAACAATTAGATGTAATTCACAGAACAATACATGAAAAATTTTAATAAAATGCTACTTTTTTAGTATTTAAATATAGGGATTCCAAAATGGAATCCCATTTTACTTTTCTTGTTGTATTTTATAATTTTTTATAGTAAAATGGTTAAGATATTATTATATTAAACATATGGAGGGATTTACATGGAAGGAAGAATTCACTCATTTGAAAGTTTAGGAGCAGTCGATGGTCCTGGTGTTCGATTTGTAATTTTTGTGCAAGGTTGTAGTTTAAAGTGCAAATATTGCCAAAATAGAGACACTTGGAATTTAAAAGGTGGTACTACCTATTCTAGTGATGAAATTGTAGAAAAAATTCTAAGATATAAAAACTATATTACACCAAACGGTGGAGTTACTATAAGTGGCGGAGAACCTTTGCTACAAGCTAAATTTTTAATTGAACTTTTTACTAAATTAAAGCAATATAATATTCATACTTGCATAGATACTTCTGGTAACGTAGTTTTAACAGATGAAATAAAAGAATTAATTAGTTTAACTGATTTATTTTTGTTGGACATAAAATGTATAAATGATGAAAAAGCTATTAATTTAACTAGTGTTTCTAACAAAAAAGAATTAGAATTTGCCAATTATTTAAGCAATATTAATAAACCTATGTGGATTAGACAGGTTTTAGTCCCTGGCTATACAGATGATGAACAAGATTTGATTAAATTAAGAGAATTTATTTCTACTTTAAAATCTGTAGAAAAAGTGGAAGTTCTTCCTTATCATGACTTAGGTAAGTTTAAATGGGAACAACTTGGCGAAATTTATCCTCTAGAAAATGTTAGAACTGCAAATAATGATGATGTAAAAGGAGCAAAGGAAATATTAGGAATATAAAAAGAAGCTAACTTTAAATAGCTTCTTTCTTGTTTTAATACATCCATTTATTATCTACATTATCAAGTCTATAATCACTCCTGATAATACACCTATTAAATATAATATTCCTATTATTTTCATATTTTCTTTAAAATTTTCGTTTACTCTAAATAATACTAATATTCCTATTCCAGAGCCAACTAATAGTCCTCCTATCATAGATCCTACTGAAATCACATTTTGCAAATACAGCTGTGTTAATATAACAGATGATGCACAATTTGGAATTAAACCTACAACTCCAGCTATTAAAGGTCCAACAACTGGCATATTTAATATTAAGTTTGATATTTTTTCTTCTCCTATAAAGTATATAGCAATATTCATAATTAGTGAAATTATTATTATAAACACAAAAATATTTAATGTATGTTTTATAGAAGATTTAAATATCCCTTCTTTTTCACAATTACAATGTTCGTGTTCGCACATATGCCCTATTTCTTCTGTAGTTTCTTCATTTGCTTGTTTTTCCTTTTTCTTTTTAAAGGCTTGTCCTATAAAATCTATTACTACTCCTGCTATTATTCCTAT
Source organism: Lachnospiraceae bacterium (assembly GCA_963621995.1). Lineage (GTDB taxonomy): Bacteria > Bacillota > Clostridia > TANB77 > CAG-508 > UMGS1663. The sequence goes on along the minus strand of CAVFFZ010000022.1, from coordinate 13,665 downwards.
TACTAACTTTGTAGCTAATATTTTTAAAATAATATCTATTGGTGCCGCTTCTGATATTAATATAGGTAACATTTCATCTGATGTTGATAAAAATATTGCTATTAATGTTCCTAATGTTATTACTTTTCCTGCATAAAGGTTAGCTGCTGCTGCAGAGAAACCACATTGTGGAAAAATTCCTAATATTGCACCAAAAACTGGTCCCCATTTCCCTGATTTTTTTATTATATTTTTGGTTTTATCTCCTGTTTTGTGTTCTATATATTCCATTATTAGATATGTAATAAATAGAAATGGTAACAATTTTAATGCATCTATTCCTGTATCTAATAATACTTCTAAAAATTCTTCTGACATTTTTTTCTCCTTATATATCTTTTTATTAACTCTAATATATACAATTCTAGTTTTCAAAATATTTTTTTATTTGCAACTCTATTTTAACTATTATTTATAATAACATATTTTTCTATTTATAACAAGAGTAAAATTTTAGTGCTCTAATGCTTCTTTTATTTTATCTATATTTTCAACTACACAATTATAGCCATATTTATAGCAATTATCTAATTTTTCTATATCTAAAAGACCTACTTTATCTGTATATACATTTAAAACTATATCGCTCATTTCTAAACTTTCTTCTGATATTTTGCTCCCCATTATATCTATAGTTTTCATTACAATATCCATTATATTGCTATTTTCATCTACTGGATCTGCATCAAATTTGACCGCTATTACCTTATTTGCTCCTTGTTTTCTTACTTCATTAACTGGAACATTGTCTAATGCTCCTCCATCCATAAAAGCATGTGTTCCCATTAAGCAAGGATTAAAAACTGCCGGAAAACTACTGCTTGCTCTTACTGCCTTTCCAACTGTTATATCTGTAATATATTGTAGTTTATCTTCTGTAGTTTCAGGAACACTATTAGTAAATACATACTCTTTTGATTCTGTAATATCTACACTTGGTATTACGAGCGGCATTTGTATTTCATTTAAATTTTTTATACCTTTTCGTAATGCTAATTTATTATATACTGTTTCTATTATTTTTCCATCTTTTAAACTTGAAAATACTTTTTTACTTTTAAAAAAGTTACTTTGTAATCCTAAAATAATTGGTTTTGTATTAAGTGCTGCAATATCTTTTGCATATCTTTTAAATAATATATATATATAATGAGGTGTATATCCCATTGCATATAAAGAAGCTACCATACTGCCACAACTTGTTCCTCCTATTATGTCTATTTTTATTCCGTTCTCTTCTAATGCTCTTAATACTCCTGCATGTGCTACCCCTCTAATTCCTCCACCTGATAAAGCAACACCTATCTTCATACAAAAAGCCCTCCTATACGTTTTACTTATAGTATTTACAAATATTATATGTTTAAACGCATAAGAGGTTATTTTTTTATTTTACTTCTATACTATTTGTTATACCATAAAATTCAGATATAATTGGCACTTTCATTCCTCCTTATAATATCATATTATTTTCTATTTTTCGCTTTTTAGTTAAGTTTTACTTAAAATGCTTTGTGGTGTTATAATAAAATACGTTTTTTATTTAAAATCCTGTTCTTGGTAATGTTGGTTTTGGTGGTTCTTTAGATTTATTTGTGATTGTTATTTCTGCTATTTCTCCATCCTTTTCTATTTGAACTATATATTCTTCTTCATTTAATATATAATTTTTGTCTGTTTTAGTTTCTTTTAATATATATTCTCCTAGTTCTAATTCTTCTGTAAGAATAATTCCTTCTTTATCTGTTACATATGTACCTACTAATTCACCATTTTCTCTTTTTAGTTCAAAAACTACATTTTTTAATGGCGTGCCTTTTAAATCTCCATTTATTTTATTATCGTCTTCACTTACTTTTATTATTTTTATTTGACCTTTTTGTTTTTCATTTTCTATTTTTATTATTGTAGTTTCCTTCCATTTTATTTCTATTTCTTTTTCTTCCGCTTGTTTATATCCTTCTTTTGTTTCTGTTTCTTTTACAGTATAATCACCTATTGGTAAATCATTTATATTTACTTCTCCCTTCTCATCTGTAACTACTTCTTCTACTAATTTTCCACTTTTGTCATATATTCCAAATTTTACACCTTCTAGCAAAATCTCGTTATTATCTTTGTCTACTTTTATAATTCTAAGATTACCCTTTTTTAGTTCGTTTTCAAATTCTACAGTTGTTTTTTCTCCCCACTTTAAAGTAACTTCTTTTTCCTCTTTACTTAATACATAATTTACTGGTACTTCTATTTCTTTAATTATTACATTTTGTGGTTCTAGCCCTTCTAATTTTGCAATACCTTTTTCATTTGTTGTAACTTTTCCTAGTACATCACCATTTTTATTTTTTATTTTAAATGTAACATTTGCAATTGGCTCTTTTGTTTCTTGATCTATTTTTAATATTTCTAAGTTACATTTATTAGCTTTAATTTTTAAACTCGTATTTGTGCTTGTCTTTTCATAGCCTGATGTATATGTAGCATAACTTTGTGCATTTTCTATTGCACTTTTACAGAAAAATACTGGATTTGTTTTCACATAAGCATTTTTTATATTGATTTTTCCATCAATATCCTTTTTTATTTTATTTATTGGAATTGCTACTCTGAAATAATTTTCTGATAAAACATTTCTTTCTTTATTTTTTGAATCTAATATTTTTGTTCCACTAGGGAAATCTTGGATTTCAACTTCATAAGACTTTAAATTTTTATTTCCTGTTACTTTGTAATTTTGAACATAATATAATGTATTTCCTATTGTTTCTTTTTTATATTCACCTTGTGCAGAAATACTTACTCTTGGTGCTTCATATATTTCTTCTCCATTTATTCCATATTCATAAAGTTTTTGTGAGACCTCTAGAACTTTTGCTCCTCTTCTTCTAATTTCTTCAACACTATTTCCATCTACACTTCTGTCTCCTAATACATATTTATCTTTTGGGGCTATTCCTTCTACTAAACTATGAAGTGCAATTTTTGTGGCACTATAGAAATCATCATCACATTCTAAATTCCATTCCTTATATGTAGCCCCCATATATCCTTTATTTAGTATTCTCCATATTTTATTGTCTTTTTCTTTGCTTATTGTTGTTTCATATGAGTCATAACCTGTTCCAACACCTTGTTTTGCAGGTTCTACACAAAATGCTGGATATCTTACTCCTTCTTCTTCATCTATATAGTACACATACCATACAATTTTATAGCTCCATTTTTGATAATCTTCCATCCAGTATTCTACTACAGAATCACATTCATGGTCTCCTTCAAGTTCTATGGTATCTCCTTCTTTTATACTTGCTTGTACAGTATTAAACATATTTCCTGTAATTTGTAATATTTGTATAATTAGTAATAGTATTATTAATACTTTTTTTGTTATTTTATTTTTCATATCTTTCCTCATATAATATAAATATATTTATTATACGAATTTCTCCTTTCTTTTATTTTTATTAAATTTATAGTTAAGAAAATTTGGCAAATCTTTTTTTAAATGCAAAAAGAGACTAAACAAACGTTATAAACGTTATATTTAGCCCCTATTTTATTTTTATGTATAAACCTTATATTATTCTTGTGTGAATGGTAAAACAGCAATTTGTCTTGCTCTTTTTACTGCTAAAGTAATATCTCTTTGATGTTTTGCACAAGCTCCTGTTGCTCTTCTTGGTAATATTTTACCTTTATCATTGATGAATTTTTTTAATTGATCTGCGTTTTTATAATCTAAAACAAGATTTTTGTCTGCACATAAAGGACAAACTTTTTTTCTTATTTTTCTAAATCTTGGATTAAAATCTTCATCCATATTGCTGTTTCTATTGTTTCTTTTTTGTTTTTTGTCTGCCATTGCAATTTTCCCCCTATCTTATAATTTTATCGTTTTTCTTACTTAAAATGGTAAATCGTCTCCTGAAGAAACTTCAAAATCTGAACTTCCAGCAGATTCTGGCATAGCACCAAAAGTTGAATCAAAGTTTGCACTTGAATCTCCATCTCTTTTACTATCTGCAAAATATGCTTCTTCTGCAACAACTTCTGTAATATAGTGTTTTTGACCTTGGTCATCATCCCATGTTCTTGTTTGAATTCTTCCAATTATTCCAACTTGTTGACCTTTTTTGAAATATTTGCTACAAAATTCTCCCAGTTTGCTCCATGCTACTATATTAATAAAGTCTGCTTGTCTTTCTTCTCCTTGTCTTGCAAATCTTCTATTAACTGCTAAGCTAAAAGAAGCTACTAAAGTATTATTAGATTGTGTATATCTAACTTCAGGATCTCTTGTTAATCTTCCCATTAAAATTACTTTGTTCATATTTTTACCTTATCCTTTCTTTTAAAGGCTTTTCTTACTATTCTTCTACTTTTATTGTCATGAATTTAATTATTTCGTCTGTAATTCTATAGATTCTTTCAAGTTCAGAAATTAGGCTTGGGTTTGCTTCAAAATAAAATACTACATAGAAACCTTCAGTATTTTTTTGTATTTCATATGCTAATTTTTTTCTTCCTAATTCGTCTGCTTTTTCTAATTTTCCATCAGTATTAATCAAATCTGTAAATTTTTGAACAAGACTTTTAATTCCTTCTTCATCTACACTTGGATTAATAATGATAACACTCTCGTATTTATTCATTATTTTTCACCTCCCTTTGGATTAATAACCTACATTAATGTAAGTAAGGATGTAAAAATTATATCTCATTTTTACAACATTAGTATTTTACCACACTTTTAAGTATATCGCAAGTGTTTTAGCAATTTTTGCATTAATTATTTACTTGTCTTGTATAATATACCATTCCGTACCCAAAATTTAATTTGCAATATTCTCCTATAAATTCTGGTTCATCCCAACTTAATTCATAACTAGGTTCTAGTATTATTTTTCCTTCTTTATTAATTACTCCCCATTTATTATTTTTTCTAATTCCTGCAAAACCTTGAGTATTTAACTCTGTTGCTGAATCATAAATAGGTTCTATTATTACATTTTCATCTTTGTCTTTATATCCCCATTTTCCGTTTTCTGAAAAAGCAAATAAATTTGAGTTTGTAAATATATTTTTTGCTTGTATCTTGTTAGCATTTTTGTCGAAATATTCTCTTTGTGTTTGTGACTCTAATTCGACATACTCTTTTTCTATTGTTAACTTAGCATTTTCCATTTGTGCTACTTTTTCCATGTTGTCGTTATATAATTCTATTGTATATGGTTGTGTTATTATTGCTTGTATCATATTTTTGTTTTCAATCTTTTGTATTACACTATAATTAGAAATAATTTGTTTTTTAGTATTTGCATCATATACTGATGTTTTTCCGTTTTTATTTATAATATAATAGTCTTTAAATATATGCTCTATATATGAATATTCATTATTTAATATATTATTTCCGTTTTCGTCTATAATTCCAAACTTGTCTTCTTCATTCATAGTAATACGATATTTAGAATTTTCTTCACTATATATTATTTTATATTTTTGTTCTTCTTGCTTATTTCCTTTTTCATCAAAGAAATATTTTTCTTGGTCTTTTTCTGCATATATACTCTTCTTAGATATTATAATATTATCATATTCTGGCTTTAAAATTTCTTTTCCTTCTTTATTATATACACCCTGTTTTGAGCTTTTTTGTACAATAAACAATTCGTTTTCTTTGTTGTATTCAATTTCTTCATAAATATGTTTTAATATTTGTTTTTTGCTGTTATATATTCCTGCTTGTCCATTTTTAAAAGCTAATATATAAACTTCATCTTCTATTTCTGTAACACGTTCTATTTCATTATATTCTTCTTTTAAAATTTGACTTCCATTTGAATTTATATAACCATATTTATATCCATCTGTTGTTTTATTTCCAACAATAAAACCTGCTTTTTGATATTTCGTATTTTCATCATAATAACCGTCTGCAGTGATAGAATCATATTTTGTTTCTACCATTTGTTTACCTCTTACATTGATGACTCCATATTTATCTTCTTTTTTCACTAGTAGGCAACCTTCTTTATACAATAAACTCTCTATTGAATCATATATTGCATTTGTTATTTTCTTGCCTTCAAAATTTATAATTCCATATTTATTATTTTCTTTGTACATTAATACACTTTTTTCATAAGGTACTTCTGTTGTTGCATCTTTAAAAATAATAGGTTCTACCTTTTCATATTTAGTTAATATTTTTTCATTTTTTGAATTTATTATTTCTGTTTTGTATTCTTCTTGAGAATTGTAGTTCGTGTAACCAACAAAAACGTCTTTTGATGGATTTGGTATTACCAGCATCTCATATTTAGGAGCTACTACTATTTTTCCTTCTGAATCTATTACTCCATACTTTTCGTCTTCATATATTATGAAATATGAATATTGATTTATGCTTTCTATTTTGTAGCTTTTATCTATATATTTGTTATATATAAATATTCCTCCTAATATAAGTATTAAAAGTATTGCTACTATTATTATAATTAAAATTGTTTTTTTACTATTCTTCATTATTTCCTCCATCTTTTTCTTCGTTTTATATTTTACAAGCTTTAACTAACACAATTCTTTTATCTTCGGATTTTTCAATTTTATAATTAACTTGTTTTGTTTCTATGATAGGGGTTTCGTTATCTTTTGGTAATCTTCCTAACAAGTTTATTAAATATCCTGATAAAGTTTCATAATCTCCTTCTGGTAAATCAATTTTTAGTATTTTCTTTAAGTCATTTATAGATACACTTCCATTAATTAAAAATGTATTGTCATCTATCTTTGTATAGTCATTTTCAAATTCATCATATTCGTCAAAAATGTTTCCTACAATTTCTTCTAATAGATCCTCCATAGTTACTATACCTGCTATTCCTCCATATTCATCAACTACTATTGCCATTTGCATTTTATTTTTTTTTAAATTTTTAAATAGTTCATTAATTGGCTTGTTTTCAGAGACAAAATAAGCTTCTCTCATGATATTCTTTATTTTTATAGCTTTTTTTCCATGTAAATATTTTAATAAATCCTTTACAAATAATATTCCTTTTATATTATCTATAGTCTCCTCATACACTGGAATTCTGCTATATTTATAATCATCTAGTTCTTTTATAATATCATTTATTTCAGAATCTATTTCAATTGCATATACATCTGTTCTATGAGTCATTACTTCAGATACTGTAATATCATTAAATTCAAATATGTTGTGAATCATTTCTTTTTCTTCTTGTTGTATTGTTCCTTTTTCTTCACCCTCATCAATCATCATTTTTATTTCTTCTTCTGTTACAACTTCTTCTTCATTTTCAGATATTCCAAATAATTTTGAAATGAAATTTGTAACAGCACTTAGAACTTTTACAAATGGTAAAGTGATAATAGAAAGGAATTTAATTACACCTATACTTGAAAATGCTATTTTTTCGTAATATTTCATTGCTAACCTTTTAGGTACTAATTCTCCAAACACTAGAGTAAAAAATGATAGTATTATTGTTATTAAAACAATAGAACTTCCTTTAAATACTTGAATTGATATCATAGGAAATATTTTATATAATGCTGGGGCTAAAATATCAGCAAATGCATCTGATGCAAAAGCACTTGATAAAAATCCTGCTAAAGTTATTCCAATTTGGATAGTTGCTAAAAATTCGCTTGGAGTTTTCAACATTTTTTGTATTTGTTTAGCTTTTTTATTTCCTTCTTTTGCTTGTTTTTCTATTTTTGTATCATTAAGGGATATAAATGCTATTTCTGAAGCCGCAAAATATGCATTTAATAATATTAAGACTACTAATATAACAATTTGAGTTATCATTTTTTCACTCTTTCTTCTTTTTTGTTATATTTATTCCCTTTTTTTGATGCTTTTATTATATATTTATTATATTTCCTATGTCAATTATTTTTCTTTTTTGTTTATAAAATTTTTAATAATTTCTTATAAGCATTCCTCCTTATAAATATTTTTCCATATTTCACTTTAACCTTTATATTTCCACTGCCTGAATACAAGTTCTATATTCAGGCATGTCTTCTAAGCAAGTAATAAGTGTTAATGTATTTTCATTTGTATTTTCTAGGTAGCGAAAATCTGTTTCTTTAATTCTTTTATTTTCAATAACTTTATAATTTCTACTATTGCTTTCTGTTTTATACACAATTACATCACCTTCTTCAAGATTTTTTATTTCTTTGAAAAAGTTATATTTATACCCTCTATTATGAGCTACAAGAACAACATTTCCGTTCCATTTACTTGTTGTTTGAAAATGTCCCACTCCTCTTCTTAATACTTCTTTACTTGTCCCTTCTATGATAGGTGCATCTAAATTAATTTTAGAAATAAGTATTCTCCATTCATTTTCCTTATATTGGTTTGTAATAATTTCATTTTTTTCTGTATTTTCTACTTCTTTTTCTTGATTATATGACACTTGACTTGTTTTTGTGTCATTATTAGAATTATTATCCTTTTTTTGATTTTTAAAAAATTGATTATGAACAAATTTTATAGATACAAATATTATAATTGTAAGTATTATGCAAATAGCTATCCTATTTCTTTTGCTATAAAACATACATGAATTAGGCCTCCTTTTATTTTTTTCTATTTTATTCTTCTGTTTTTTCTATTTTCTTTTGTTTGTTATAACTTCTTTTGATTACAAATTTCTAATCTTTTGTATGATTATATATTTTTTCTTCTGTTTAATTTGGATTTTTGTTTATGTGTATTTTTCTTACACAATTACTAATGATTTTTAACTTCTTTGAAAGTAAATTTTTTTGAATTAAAACTGCAATTTTTAATCTGAATTTATGTTACCATATTCTTCCATATTTGTAAAGAACTTTTCATCGTGCTTTTTCTTTATTTTTCGACACCTGTTTAATGTAATCCGCTTCTTGTAGGCATTTTTTATTGTATTTTTTGCATTATTTTTCTAAAATTTTATAATTATAACATAAAGAAGATGCTATTTTTTAGCATCTTCAGATAATGTCATTTCAAAATAAAACTCTACTCCATCTTCTTTATTTAATACCCCATAGTCATTTTTATAATTGTTCATTATTGCTTTTACCAAAGATAATCCTATTCCTGTTCCTCCATCTTCTCTATTTCTAGAAGCATCTACTTTGTAAAAACGTTTCCATATTCTGTCTAGTTCTATTTCATCTATATTGTCTCCGGTATTAAATACAGCTATTCTTACTTTATCTTTTTTAGTCTTATTAATTGTTATTCTTATTTCTTTTTGTCCATTTACTTCTTTAACATGTTTTAGAGCATTTGTAAAGTAATTTGTTACAACTTGCTCTATATAAAATTCGTCTGCCCAAACTAGTATTTCTTCTGTGTTTTCAAATTTCATTTGAGCACCTTTTTCTTTTATCATAACACCACATTTTCTTATTACTTCATTTACTAATTCTACAATATTAAATTGAACATTATTAAATTCACGTTTTCCATATTCTAGTTTCATTAGCTCTAGTAATTGTTTTACTAATGTATCCATTTTGTTAGATTCATCTAAAATAACCTCTGCATAAAATTTTCTAGATTCTTCATCTGTATTAACATTTTCCACAAGTCCTTCCGCATAACCTTGTATTAAGGCAATTGGCGTTTTCAACTCATGAGATACATCTGATATAAATTGTTTTCTCATTTCATCTATTTTAGATTTTTCTTCTATATCTTTTTCTAATTCTATGTTTGAGTCTCTCAACCTATTTATTGTAGCTTCTAATTTGTCTGACACAGTATTTATACTTTTCCCTAAATTGTTAATTTCGTCATCTGTATCATTTACTTTGTACTTTTTGCTAAAGTCTAACTTTGACATATTCTGTGCAATATCATTCAATTCTACTATAGGCTTAGTAAATTCCTTTGAAACAAATGATGCCAAAATACTTGCAATTATAATTGTAAAACCGCCCATAAAGATTAGCAATCTGTTAGATATTTGTACACTTTCCTGTATTGAAGCTACTTGTATACGTATGTACACAATGTTTCCATTTTCAAGAGTTCCCGTTAAAAATATGTAATTCATATTATCTTTTTCATTAATTATTCTTCTAATTATTATATTATTATTTTCATATATAACGTGATTATCGAAGTTTTCAATTCTTTGTGCTATTAAATTTTTGTCATTATTGTTCATAATTACTTCATTTATCTTTTCTACCGTAGTTGTTAAATTTTTACCAGAGCTATATATAATATTGTTCCTTGCATCCATAATTAAAATATCAAAATTATTTTTTGTAGATATTTTATTTAATTCTTCTTCTATATTAGAATAGTAATCATTTTCATCTGCTTGACCATATATTTCATTGATTTTTTGATATGCTAATTTTACATTTTTAATTTTGGAATATAAGTAAAAACTCTCTAGTACCACATTGTTAATAATTATTAGAAATAATATAATTAATGCTACTATAATACATAAAGAACTAAATAATCTAAAACGTACAGATTTTGTATTTTCCTTAATACCTTTCATCTATTTGCTCCTATTTTACTTCAAATTTATATCCTACTCCACGAATAGTTTCTATATATTTCCCTTTTTTACCTAATTTATGTCTTACTTTTTTTATATGACTATCTATTGTTCTTGTATCTCCATAATAGTCGTAATTCCATACATTGTTTAAAATTTTATCTCTAGACAATGCAATTCCATTGTTATCTACTAAATATTTTAGTAATTCATATTCTCTTAGGCTTAATTCTATTTGTTTTCCGTCAATTTTTACTGTTCTTCCATCACTATCTATTACAATTCCACCATAATCTTTTGTTTCATTTTTCTTTTCAGTTGTTCTATTTAAAATAGCTTCTACTCTTGCTACTAATATTTTAGGACTAAATGGTTTAGAAATATATTCATCTACTCCAAGCTCAAACCCAAATAATTCATCTTGTTCTTCTCCTCTTGCAGTTAGCATTATAATTGGAACATTAGATTTTTGACGAATTTGTCTTAAAACTGACCAGCCATCTAGCTTTGGCATCATAACATCTAACAATATTATATTAATTTTACTTTGGTTTTCTTCAAATACTTTTAATGCTTCTTCACCATCACCAGCTTCCAATACTTTATATTGCTTTTGCATTAAAAAATCTTTTACTAATTTACGCATTCTTGATTCATCATCTACTACTAAGACTGTAATATCGCTCATATTTTCCTCCTATTACTTAAACATTGAACAAATCGGAATGCTAATAAATTTATAGTATGTTATAAAAACTACAAATTATAATTAGCAATAAAATTAAAACATTTAAGCTTTCCGTAAATTTGTTCTTGCACAGAAATTCTCTTAAAGAATTTTTCTGTGCAACTTCTAGAGCGAAGCTCTTTTTATACAATAGGAAAGAATAACTTTCCTATTGTATAAAAGAAGAGCAACTTTATATTTTATTGCTCTACTTCCTTTTGTTTTATTTTACTAATATATTATGTCTAATTTGTGAATCTTTTGTTATTTTTTATCCAATCATCTGGTTTTATAGTATTTTTTTGTATTAAATATGCATTGCTTCCTTGTGTTTTTACTTGCTCTCTAAAACTTTCTTCTTTCATATATGGATTACCCAATCTTATACAATATTGTCTATGCTTTTCGTCCATTTAAAGTACCTCTTTTACTTTATTTTTTCATTCCCTCTTTAATATAGTTTACTTCTTCTTCCATATCTAGTCTAATAAATAGAGGTTCACCTTTTTCTATTACTTTAATTTCTTCTTTTATTTTGCCATATTCTTCTATACTATCCCAATTAATAAGATTTTCATCTTTAATGCCTAATTGTTCTAACATTCTCTCAGAAGTCTCTTTCATGAATGGTTTTAATAAAACCGCTACTATTCTTAAATTTTCCACTAAGTGATACATTACAGAAGCTAATTTTTCTTTATCTTCTATAGCTTCTGATTTTGCTAAAACCCAAGGTGCTGTTTCATCTATATATTTATTGCTCCTTGAAATGATATTCCAAATTTCGCCTAATGCATTACTTACATGTATACTATCCATGTTTTCTTCAAATTCCTTTACTTTTTCCATTACATATTTTTCTAGTTCTTTATCTTGCTCGTTTCTTACACTAGTTAATTTTGGAATAACTCCTTCAAAATATTTATTCATCATTCCAATTGACCTATTTAGTAGATTCCCTAAATCATTACATAGATCAATATTATATCTTTCTACAAATCCTTCTGGTGTAAACACTCCATCTTGTCCATATTGTAGTTCTTTTAATAAGAAATATTTTGTTGCATCCAATCCATATCTATTTATTAATAGTTCTGGGTAGACAATATTTCCTTTAGATTTTGACATTTTTCCGTCTTTCATCATTATCCATCCATGTGCATATATTTTTTTAGGTAATGGTAAATCTAACGCCATTAAGAATATTGGCCAATATATACCATGAAAACGAATAATATCTTTTCCCACAATATGAACGTCTGCTGGCCAGTATTTTTTGAATTTACTATCATCTTCTGACCCATACCCTAAAGCTGTAATGTAGTTTGTTAGTGCATCTAACCAAACATATACAACATGTTTTGGATTTTTTCTTACTTTAACTCCCCAATCAAAACTTGTTCTACTTACGCATAAATCTTCTAAACCTGGTTTTATAAAGTTATTAAACAATTCATTTTTTCTTGATTCTGGTGCTATAAAATCCGGATTTTCTTCATAGAATTTTACTAGTCTAGCTTGGTATTTTTTCATATTAAAGAAGTAAGATTCTTCTTTCATTTTCTTTACTTCTCTACCACAATCTGGACATTTTCCATCAACTAATTGTGTATCCGTAAAAAATGTTTCGCATGGTGTACAATACCAACCTTCATATTCGCCTAGGTAAATATCCCCTTGCTCCATTAATCTATCAAATATATCTTCTACAACTTTTGTGTGTCTTAGTTCTGTTGTACGAATAAAGTCATCATAGTCTATATCCATCAATTTCCATAATTTTTTAGCAACATCTGCCATTTCATCTACATGTTGTTGTGGTGTTTTTCCGTTTTTTAAAGCTACTTCTTGTATTTTTTGTCCATGTTCGTCTAATCCAGTTAACATGTAAGAGTCATACCCTCTTGCTATTTTATAACGTTTCATACTATCAGCAAGCACCGTTGTATACGCTGTTCCTATATGGAATTTTCCACTTGGATAATAAATTGGTGTTGTGATATAAAATGTTTTCTTTTCCATTTTGTTTCCTCCTTACATTTTTAACTTTTTTCTATAATATTTGCATTTTATCATAATTTTAATATAAATACAACACGTTTATAAATTTATAGCCTATTTTTACACTTTTTTCAAAGCTAGAAAGTCGCGCTTAGGCGCACATAGGAAATTGCCATTGATAAGGAGGTGACGTCCATGCACCCACCGCTGCAGATAGCGAGCCACGCGGTGTCACTACTGCTTAGCGACGACGACCAGCAGTAGGCAGACAAACCTTCGTTTGTGTAGTTATCAGTTGTTATTCCTAAATTGTATCCGAATGCACTCCACTCTTCTTTTGATGGT
>CAVFFZ010000021.1:0-22299 GCA_963621995.1 Lachnospiraceae bacterium | reverse complement strand
TAAGAGAAGTAGAAGGAACAAGTGGAACGGATAGGTTTTATGTAATGGCATTAGAGGATTTCCAAAAAGATGGAAAAAAAAGATTTTATTGGTACAATAATGCATATGAAAAACTAGATGATTCAACAGGATATAGAGTAAATGATTTTGGACAAGGAAAAACAAAAACAGCAACAGAAATAGGAAGATGGAATAGTAGCTATTATGGAGAGCAAACAACAACAGCAGCTTATATTGATATGTGGGGAGCAATTCAAACAAAAGTATCAGAAGGGTGGTTTGTTCCATCAAAAGGAGAATGGAGTGCATTTGGAGACTTTTTATATAAAGACCTAGGAGTTACGACAAGCAATTATGCAAACTTAGAGCTTAGCGAAATATATTGGTCGTCTTCGCAGTCCGGTACCATGAATGCATATGCTTCCGATTTCGACCAAGGATTTACGTGCGTCTGCACTGTTAATAGTAATGGTGTTTGTGTTCGCTTGAGCGCGACTTTCTAGCTTTGTAAAAAGCTAGAAAGATAAATGGTGTTTAAGAGACAATAAAAATTTTCGATCTTGTCAAGATTAGTGTGTAAATTTTTTAATACTATTTTTAAAGAAGTGATATAGTAAACATAAAACTATACCACTTCTTTTTATTTAATTATAAAAAACTATTTCAATTTATTCATAAATAATATATAATAGAATAAATCAAAAGCGAGGAGATACTTACAATGAATACTATTATATTAAAGCTACAAGAACTCCAAAAATTCAAACAATATATACAAGAAATAGAAGAAAAAAATAGCCCGATAACAATATCGGGCTTATCAGACGTTGGAAAAGTTCAATTTGCATATAGCACAAAGCAAAGCTTAAATAGGCCAATTTGTATTGTTACATACAACGAAATAGAGGCAAGAAAAATAGCAAAAGACTTAAGCTATTTTACAAATGAATTTGAAGAAGTGCTATATTTTCCTAAAAGAGAAATTGCAAGTTATGACTATATTGCAGAAAGCAAAGACTTGCCATATGAAAGAATTGAAATACTAAACAAAATTCAAAAGAAAAAGGCTAAAATAGTTATAACAACAGTAGAAGCTTTAATGCAAAAAATGATTACAAAATTAAGTTTGTATAAAAATTGTTTAGAATTTAAGGTGGGAAAAAGATATTCTTTAGAAGAAGTTAAACAGAATTTAATTTTATTAGGATATGAAAGAAATGACCTAATCGAAGGAAAGGGTCAATTTAGTGTGCGTGGAGATATAATAGATGTGGCACTTACAGAAACAAAAGGTGTACGTGTTGAACTTTGGGGAGATGAAGTAGATTCTATTAGGAATTTTAGTATTTCATCACAACGTTCAAATGAAATGTTAGACAAAATAGAAATAATGCCAGCACATGAATTTATATTAGAAGATGAACTAAAAAATATAGTTCTAAAAATTCAAAACAATAATGAATATATAGATAAAGTAAAAGCCAAAAGTGATTATAGAAATAAGATAGAAGAAATTATAAATAAAGATATAGAATTAATAGAATCTGGAGATTATATTAGTAAAATAGATAAATATTTTAATAGCTTTTATGAAAAAACAGAAACATTTTTAGACTACTTAGAAAATGATTTTGTTATTCTATTTGATGAATTATCTAAAATAAAACAAAGGACAGATAACATTTTAATAGAAAATAAAAATTTAATAAAAGCACTAATAGAAAAAGAAAAATATGTTCCAGAGTCAATATTAAATATTGAACAAATAGACTATGTAAACGAAAATAAGCAAGTAGTATATTTAGAAAAACAAGATTTAGGAGCTAAAACTGTATCAAATACAAAATACAATTTTAATTATAGAGATGTAAAATATTATAAAAGCGAAATAGAAATATTAATTGGAGATTTAATAAAAGCTTTAAATGAAAAAAAAGAAGTTATAGTTTTAGCAGGTAATAAAGAGGAAACAGATAAATTTGTTAAATTATTGCAAGAAAAGGAAATTCCATATAGTAGAAATTCACTAGAACAAGTGCTACAAAAAGGAAAGACTATTCAAAAGGAAACACCTACAATGGTAATGGTGGCAGAGGGAAGTTTATCTTCTGGGTTTGAATGCTATGACTTGAACTTAATTGTTATTGCAGGAGATGAATTATTTGCCCCTTCTATTAAGAAGAAAAGAAAACTTTCTAGTAGCTTTAAGCAGGGGGAAAAGGTTGTATTTGCGGATTTAAAAATTGGCGATTATGTTGTTCATAAAAGCCATGGTATTGGTCAGTTTGTAGGAGTAAATACTTTAAAAGCAGATGGAATTATAAAAGACTATATAAAAATACGTTATCGTAATGACGATATGCTTTATATTCCAACTAATGATTTAGATAGCATTAGAAAATACATTGGCGGTGGAGAAGCAGTACCTAAAATAAATAAACTTGGAAGCAAAGAGTGGGAAAATACAAAGCAAAAGGTTAAAAGAAACTTACAAGAAGTTGCAAAAGAACTTATGGAGTTATATGCTAAAAGGCAGAAAATTAAAGGATTTGCTTTTTCAAAAGATAATGAATGGCAAAAACAATTTGAAGACAGCTTCCCATATACAGAAACAGAAGACCAACTTCGTTGTATAGAAGAAACTAAAAAAGATATGGAACAGCCAAGACCTATGGATAGACTTCTTTGTGGAGATGTTGGATATGGCAAAACTGAAGTTGCAATACGTGCAGCTTTTAAGGCTGTTATGGATCAAAAACAAGTGGCATATTTGGTCCCAACTACAGTTTTGGCAAACCAACAATATGAAAGTTTTAAACAAAGAATGGAAGAATTTGCAATAAGAGTAGAATTATTAAATCGTTTTAGGACTAAGAAAGAACAAGACGAAGTAATAAGAAAGCTTAAATTGGGCGAAGTTGATGTTGTAATAGGAACGCATAGAATTTTAAGTAAAGATGTAGAATTTAAAGATTTAGGATTGCTAATAATAGATGAGGAACATCGTTTTGGAGTTAAAGACAAAGAAAAAATAAAACAATACAAGGCAAGTATAGATGTTCTAACTATGACAGCAACACCAATTCCTAGAACACTTCATATGTCTATTGTTGGAGTTAGAGATATGTCTGTTATATATGAACCACCACAAAACAGAAGACCTGTTCAAACTTATGTATTAGAATATGATGAGGAAATAATAAAAGAAGCAATTACAAAAGAACTAGAAAGAAAAGGTCAAGTATTTTATTTGTACAACAAAGTTGAAGGGATAGAGAGTAAAGCAATTCAAATTGAAAACTTAGTGCCTGAAGCAAGGGTAGCATATGCACATGGAAAAATGACAGGTAATGAACTAGAAGAAATAATGATGAGCTTTATAAAAGGCGAGGTTGATGTACTTGTATGTACTACAATTTTAGAGTCTGGTATAGATATTCCAAATGCAAATACTATAATTGTTGAAAATGCAGATAGACTAGGTTTGGCGCAACTTTATCAAATAAGAGGTAGAGTTGGAAGGTCAGATAAACAAGCATATGCATATATTATGTACAAAAGAGACAAACTATTAACAGAAGTAGCAGAAAAAAGATTAAAAGCTATAAAAGAATTTACCGAGTTTGGTTCAGGTTTCAAAATAGCTATGCGTGATTTGGAAATAAGAGGAGCAGGAAGTATGTTACGGAGAAATTCAACATGGTCATATGGAACAAGTAGGATATGATACATATTGCAAACTATTAGATGAAGTTTTAAAACAAATGCAAGGAATTGAAGAAGTGGAAGAGAAAGATATTCAAATAGATTTAGCAGTATCATGTTATATACCTGAAGAATATATAGAAAATAGTAGTCAAAAAATTGAGGTATACCAAGATATAGCACTATGTAAAACAGAGGAAGATATACAAAATGTTACAGATGAAATAATAGATAGATATGGACAAATGCCAAGCGAAGTTGAAAATCTATTAGAAATAGCAAGAATTAAAAACTTAGGAAGAAATGCAAATATATTAAAAATTACACAAAAAAGAGATGGAGTTGTATTTTTATATGATAATAATAAGTTTAGTATTGATATAGTAACTATATTAGTGAAGAAATACAATAGAAGAGTTAAGTTTTCACCAGGAATGGAACCTTATATTACATTAATGTTAGAGGGCAAAAATGATAAAGAAAAATTAAAAGAAATTGAAGAATTTCTAATGTCAAATAATGTCGATGAAAAGTAATAAATACCTTATAAAAAAAGAATGGAGAAGAGAAAAGTGCAAGTTATTACAAGTAAAGATAATGAAATAGTTAAAAATATAAAAAAACTAAAAGAAAAGAAATATAGAGACCAAGAAAATAAATTTATTGTAGAAGGCATAAAAATGATAAAAGAAGCAATTTTAGAAAATGCTAGTATAGATAAAATTGTAATTTGCGAAGAATGTATAAACAATGGAACAATAGATAAAGAGTTATTATATGGAATTGCTAAAGAAGATTGTGTGTATGTTACAGAAAAAGTATTTAATACATTAACAGATGTAACTAATCCACAAGGAATATTAGCAACAATAAATAAGCAAAATAGTGAAGAGAATATATCATATAATGAAGATATAATAGTTGTTCTAGATGGCATTCAAGACCCAGGAAATTTAGGAACAATATTAAGAACTATAGATAGTGTGGGACTTTCACAAGTTATTATTTCAGAAAAAACAGCAGATCCATACAATCCAAAAGTAGTTCGTTCTACAATGGGAGCAATTTATAGAGTAAATATAGTAAGAAGTAATAATATTATAGAAACTTTAAAAAACATGAAAAATCATAAATACGAAATAACAGCAACATCTTTAAATACAAATAAAAGTATTTATGATATAAATTATAGCAAAAAAGTGATAGTAATTGGAAATGAAGCAAATGGAGTTTCAAACGAAGTAATGAATTTAGCAGATATAAAAGTAAAAATACCAATGCTTGGAAAAACGGAAAGTTTAAATGTAGCAGTAGCAACAGGTGTAATTTTATATGAATATTTAAGAAGATTAAAGTAAGCCAATTAAAATAAAATATAATTTCTTTTAATTATAGTACAATAAAAGACAATCTATATAAAAGATTGTCTTTTACGTCTAAAATTCACAATTTTTCGGAGTTCTTGGGAAAGGTATAACGTCACGAATATTTTGCATTCCTGTTAAATACATCATCATTCTTTCAAAACCTAATCCAAAACCAGCATGTTTGCTACTACCAAATCTACGTAAATCTAAATACCACCAGTAGTCTTCTTCATTTAAGTTTAATTCTTTCATTCTTGCTCTTAATTTTTCAATATCTTCTTCTCTTTGACTTCCTCCAATTAATTCACCAATTCCTGGAACTAAAAGATCAGCTGCTGCAACTGTTTTCCCATCAGAATTTTGTTTCATATAAAAAGCTTTAATTTCTTTTGGATAATCTGTAACAAATACTGGTTTTCCAAAAATAACTTCACTTAAATATCTTTCATGTTCTGTTTGAATGTCAGAGCCCCAATGTACTTTATATTCAAATTTATCATTTACTTTTTCTAATTCTTTTATTGCATCTGTATAAGTAATTCTACCGAAATCTGAATTAATTACATGATTTAATCTTTCTAATAAACCAGGGGCAATTAATTTATTAAAAAATTGCATTTCTTCTGGAGCATTTTCTAATACATAAGTAATAATGTATTTTACCATATCTTCGGCTAAGTTCATATCATCATTTAAATCAGCAAAACAAATTTCAGGCTCAATCATCCAAAATTCAGCAGCGTGTTTTACTGTGTTAGAATTTTCGGCTCTAAAAGTAGGACCAAATGTATAAACATTTCTAAATGCAAAAGCATAATTTTCGACATCTAATTGTCCGCTAACTGTTAAATGAGAGTTTTTGCCAAAGAAGTCTTTAGAATAATCAACTTTGCCATCTTCTGTTTTTGGAATGTTGTTAAAATCTAAAGTAGAAACTGTAAACATTTCTCCTGCACCTTCACAGTCACTAGAAGTTATAAGTGGAGTATGAACATATACAAATCCTCTTTCTTGGAAAAATTTATGAATAGCATAAGAAAGAACACTACGTACCCTAAATACAGCATTAAATGTATTGGTTCTTGGACGTAAATGTGCAATAGTTCTTAAATATTCAAAAGTATGTCTTTTCTTTTGAAGAGGGTAATCACTATCTGATAAATCATAAATTTCAACATTTGAAGCTTTTATTTCAAATGGTTGTTTAGCATTTTGAGTTTCAACAACTTTACCAGTAACAATTATTGATGAACTGATTGTTAATTTACAAATTTCTACGAAATTATTTAAGGTATCATCAAAAACTATCTGAATATTTGTATAAAAAGATCCATCATTTAATTCAATAAAACCAAAAGTTTTTGAATCTCTAACAGTTCTTACCCATCCAGATACTTGCACTTCTTTATTTATATAATTTTTTGTATTTCTATATAAGTCTTTTACTAAAGTATTTTCCATAAAATAACCTCCTTAAATCTCAAATAATGTAAGTATTATATAATAAAATAAAAAATAAAACAAGTATAACAGTTAATTTTAAAATAAAATTAACTATGCGTAAATAAGAGTTAAAAAAATAAAAAAAGCTATATTTTTTTTAGCTTTTGTGATACACTATAAAATAGCAAAAAATATAGGGGAATTTTTATGAAAAAAAATGGAAAATTAATAAGAAATTTTATATTGTTTATATTGCTTATAATAATAACATTTGCTGTATTACTAAAAGGTGAAGATATAACACAAATATTAAGTATTTTAGGCTCTGTAAAAATACAATATGTATTAATAGGAATATTATGTATGGCTATATATATATCATGTGAGGCGATAAACATTGGAAGAAGCTTAAAAACATTAAATGAAAAATCTACATTTATTCAAAACTTAAAATATGCTTTAATAGGATTTTTTTTTAGTGCAATAACTCCAGCAGCAAGTGGTGGTCAACCAATGCAAATATATTACATGCATAAAGATAAAATATCTGTTTCAAATTCTACACTTGCATTATTACTTAATTTAACTAGTATGCAAATTATAACAATTGGATTTGCATTAGTAAGTTTATGTTTTAATTATCAATATTTAAATGGATTTTTAATAGTATTTTTTATAGTAGGAATTTTACTAAATTTATCTGCATTAGTTTTACTACTAATTGGGATTATTTCCAAAAGGTTATCAAGAGGAATGGTGCACTTTGCAGAAAAAGTATTAAAATTTTTTAAAGTAAAAAATATAGATACTAAAAAAGAAAAATTAGAAAAAGAATTAGAACAGTATCACGAAAGTGCAATATACATAAAGCAAAATAAGAAAATTATGATAAAAATTTTATTAACAACACTTGTACAATTTTTTGCTTATTATAGTGTTACATTTTGGACTTATAAAGCGCTAGGAATGAATGAGGCAAACATATTAGAAATTACATCAATGCAGTCTGTATTATTTGCAACAGTTTCAGGAATACCATCTCCTGGGGCAGTAGGAGTAACAGAAGGAGCATTTACAGAAATATTTAGAAACATATATCCAGGTGCAATGATGAGTAGTGCAATATTATTAAATAGAGGAATAAACTTCTATTTCTTTGTAATATTTAGTGGAATTATAACAATAGCAAATCACATAAGAAGCGGATATATAGAAATGAATCAGGAAGAAAAACGTTCCTAATGGTACTAGACATACAAGCAAATGCGGAGTATAATAGTTAAAGAAAAAAAGAAAGAAGGAAACTATATGAACAATAAATACAGAAATTATATGTGTGGAGAATTAAATATAAAAAATGTTTCAGAAGAAGTTAAGCTAGCAGGTTGGGTACAAAGAATACGTAACCTAGGTGCTATGAAATTTATAGATTTAAGAGATGAAACAGGAATTACACAAATAGTAATAAATGATGAAGAATTATTAGAAGGAATAGATTTAGTCACAGAATGTGTAATATCTATAGAGGGAACAGTTTTAGAACGTTCAAATAAGAACTTAAAAATACCTACAGGAGAAATAGAAGTAGAAGTTAAAAATATTGTAATGCTTGGTAAATGTAAAAATGTATTACCATTTGAAGTAAATTCAGAAAAGGCAGACAGAAACCAAGTTAAAGAAGACTTAAGATTACAATATAGATTTTTAGATTTAAGAGATAATAAACTTCATAAAAATATTTTACTTCGTTCTAAAATCTTAAAATTCTTAAGAGATAAAATGGACGAAATGGGATTTGCAGAAATTCAAACTCCAATACTTGCAAATTCATCACCAGAAGGAGCAAGAGACTTTTTGGTACCAAGTAGATTACACCCAGGTGAATTTTACGCACTTCCACAAGCACCACAACAATTTAAACAACTTTTAATGGTATCTGGATTTAATAAATATTTCCAAATAGCTCCATGTTTTAGAGATGAAGACCCACGTGCAGATAGAGCACCAGGAGAATTCTATCAATTAGACTTTGAAATGAGCTTTGGAACACAGGAAGAAGTTTTTGAAGTATTAGAAGAAATATTTACATCTACTTTTAAAAAATTCACAACATGGAAAGTAGATGAAGGACCATTTATAAAAATTCCATATAAAGAAGCTATGGAAAAATACGGAATAGATAAACCAGATTTAAGAAATCCACTTATTATACAAGATGCAACTGAAATTTTTAAAAATACAGAATTTAATGCATTTAAAGGCAAAACAATAAAAGCAGTAGTAGTACCAAATGGGGCAGAGCAAGGAAGAAAATTCTTTGACAATATGACAGAATATGCTGTAGAAGAAGCAGGAGCAAAAGGGCTAGCGTGGGTAAAATTAACAGCTGAAGGGGCACAAGGTGGAATTGCTAAATTTGTTACAGATGAAGTCAAAAAAGGTTTAGAAGAAAAATTAGGAGCAAAAACAGGAGATAGTCTATTCTTTGTAGCAGATGAAAAACTAGAAACTGTACAAAAAATAGCAGGACTTGTTCGTATAGAACTTGGAAAACGTTTAGAATTACTAGAAAAAGATACATATAAGTTCTGTTTTATAGTAGACTTCCCAATGTACGAATACAACGAAGAAGAAGGAAAAATTGACTTTAACCATAATCCATTTTCTATGCCACAAGGTGGAATGGAAGCATTAAATACTATGGATCCATTAGATGTTGTAGCATACCAATATGATGTTGTATGTAATGGCTACGAAATGGCTTCAGGAGCTGTTAGAAACCATGACCCAGAACTTATGGTAAAAGCATTTGAAATAGCAGGATATAGTGAACAAGAGGTTGAAACAAGATTTGGTGCGTTATATAATGCATTTAAATATGGTACACCACCACATGCAGGAGCAGCACCAGGAGTAGACAGAATGATAATGCTTATAGCAAATGAAGATAATTTAAGAGAAATTATTGCATTCCCTAAAAACAAAAAAGCAAGAGACGTATTAATGGGAGCACCAAGCAACGTTACAGAACAACAATTAAGAGATGTTCATATAAAATTAATAGAAGAATAAAATTTTCATTGTCAAAATTTTATTCTTTTCCAACCAGATTTGTGCCTAAGGAGGAACAGTTATGGGAATAAAAGAAAGAAAAAAAGGAAAAGTATTACTAGGAATGAGTGGAGGAGTTGATAGTAGTGTATCAGCTGTTTTACTTAAAGAAGCGGGATATGAAGTAATAGGTGCAACAATGAAACTTTGGGAAGATAAAGATAACCCAGAAATAGAAGGTGGATGTTGCTCATTTAGTGCTACAAATGATGCGAAAAGAGTATGTGACAAAATAGAAGTGCCACATTATACTTTAAATTGCGAAGCGGATTTCCAAAAATATGTAATAGACGATTTTGTAAATTGCTATAAAGATTGCAAAACACCAAATCCATGTATAGAATGTAACAAATATTTGAAATTTGGAACATTTTATAAAAAAGCATTAGAACTTGGATGCGACTACATATCAACAGGACATTATGCAAAACTAGAATATTCAGAAAAGTACAATCAATATGTTATGAAAAAATCTGAATCTGCTAAAAAGGATCAAACTTATTTCTTATATAGTATTCCAAAAGAAGTATTACCTAAAATGATATTTCCATTAGAAAATTTTACAGACAAAGCAGATGTAAGAAAAATTGCAGAAGAATACGAACTAAATGTAGCTCACAAAAAGGATAGCCAAGAAGTATGTTTCATACCAGATAATGACTATGGGAATTTCTTAGAAAAAAATTTAGATAAATTACCTTCAAAAGGAAATATAGTTTTAAAAAATGGTACAATACTGGGAAAACACAAAGGTCTTATTTATTATACAGTAGGCCAAAGAAAAGGATTAGGAGTTTCATATAAAGAACCTTTATATGTAGTAAAATTAGATAAAAATAAAAACGAAGTAATAGTAGGAACAGAAAAAGACTTGTATACAAATGAACTATATGCAAATGAATTAAACTTCTTACTAGATATAGATTTAACTAAGAAAATAGAGGTTATGGCAAAAGTGAGGTATAGAGCAAAAGAGGCAATGGCTATCCTAGAAGTGAAAGAAAATGGAATAGCAAAAGTAATATTTGAAGAACCACAAAGAGCAATAACACCTGGACAATCAGTAGTATTTTATATAGATGATGTTGTACTAGGTGGAGGGAAAATAATACAAAACAAAATTTCGTAAAAATATTGACTTTATTATAAATAATTGTTAAAATTACAATAGTTTATTCGAAAGAGGTGATGTATATGGAAGAAAATCCTATGGCAAATAACCAAGTCGAAGAAATAAATGTAATTTTAAATGAAATAAAAAATGGACAAGAGTTATTTTCAAACCAATCACAAAAGAATTTTAAGGAAATTATGAAAAAACTAATGAAAATGCAAGAGTACAATGAAATAAGCGATATGACAAATCAAGTATTTGAAATGCGCTTATCAAATATTGAAGACTTTTTATTTAGACTAGAAGGTTACATACGAAATAATAAATAATAAAACAACGTCACAATTAGGTGGAGAGTTCCTAATTGTGACGTTGTTTAGGTATGGATATTTTTTATTTGAATATTTGTATTTCTTACAATATTAGACTAAATGTAACAAAAATGTAATAAAAATCACGTTGACATTATAGTAACCAAATGCTAAAATAAAAGTAGATAAAATAAGTATTTATAAATATAATTGAAAGGGAATTGAAAGGGAAATGTATAAAAATAATAAAGGAATTACATTAATTGCGTTAGTGGTAAGTGTTATAGTACTAATAATACTTGCAGGTGTAAGTATGAGTATTTTATTGAAAAATGATGGAATAATAGGAAATGCAAAATATGCAAAAAATATAACAGAAAAAGAGCAATTAAATGAGCAAAAAGCATTAAATGAAATAGTAGAATATATGGATCATACAGAAAGAATGGAGGATTTTGATAAAAACATTTCATTTAATTATAGCTCAAAAAACTGGACAAATAAAAATGTAACAGTAACAGCAAGTACAACATTGAAAAATTATAAACTACAAACAAGTACAGATGCAAAAACATGGGTAGATGAAGCAAGTCAAACATTAAGTGCAAATGGAAACGTATACGCAAGATTAGTAGATAGTACAAACCAAGCAACAGGATATGCAGTGGCAACAGTAGATAAAATTGATAAAGTAAATCCAACAATAACTAGTGTTTCTAATAGTAGCGGAGGAAACTGGAAAAATGAAGGTGTAACTATAACTATAAATAGTAGTGATGCAGATTCAAAAGTAGCAAGAGCAGTATATAGTTACGATAAAAAGACTGAATACAAAGATACAGTTGGAACAACAACAGCTACAGCCACAATATCAACTGAAATAAATTCAGAAGTATTTGTAAGAGTATATGATAATGCTGGAAATGCAAGTGATTGGACATCAGCAGGATTTGTTAAAATAAGTAAAGCTGGACCATCAGTTCCAACAATAACATATAATGGAGGATCAAATAGTCACTCATGGCAAGAAGATTATGAAATAACATTATTATCTACAGCAACATCTGGAATAGCTTGTTATGAAGTAGATAAAGATAATGATGGAACAGCAGATCAAATTATAGATTCAAATGGTAAATTTATACCAGAAGATGGATATAATAGTTGTACAGTAAGATTTAGAGCGGTAGATAATGCAGGAAATGTAAGCCAATGGACAGAAGAAAATCATATACATATGGACACAAGTCATCCAGCAACAAATGGAGGAACAGAATCAGTTCATACTAAGTGTTCAAGATGTGGAAAAACTTTAAGCACAAAGCACGAATATATAAAAACAGAAGTAGTTACAAATGCAACATGCACTACAAAAGGAACAAGTAGATATACATGTTCTTGTGGATATATATATGCTAGCCAAGATATACCTGCACTAGGACATATATGGAGAATAAATGGGTATACAGAGGTTACTGAGAGCAACTGGAATGAAGCAGGCGTACATAATAGTAAAGATTATGCACAAAAAATAACTGCTAAAAGTACAAAAACAATAAATGTATATTCATCAGCAACAGAATATACAACTAAAACAATTAATTGGGATAATACAGTTATATTTCAATGCTATAAAGATTGTACACTTCACTTTACTTCAGATACATATTGTTATAATGAGTGTGGTAGATATCCTAAACTTACATATAAATGTTTTGTATGTGGTGAAACATCTACATCAGGACAAATATCTAGTTTGGAACCAGATGCTAACATGATAGGTCCATTTAATGCTGAAATTACAATTAGTGGAAATTATACACAGACAAGTTTACCAGTAAATTTATCGGTAAAAGTAACACATAAAGCAAATGAAAACCCAATTCAAATAGAATCTTGCAAGTATGCTATTATACGAGATAGTTTACCTTTAGGGATGAACGAAGCCAAATATACAGGAGGAACATTTAGTAGTAATGGTCAAACTATAAACATTTCTTTAGATACAGAAGGAGATTGGTATATACATATTTTATCAGTAGACAGTACAGGAGCAAAAAGAGAAACAATAAAAGGACCAATAAAAGTAAATTAAATATTATTGGTAGAAGTAAGAGTGTAGAATTGTAGATATTACGATGAAAAGCAATTTTTAAGCCAATAGAACAATTATATTAATTAAAGGAGAAAAATAAAATGAAAAAAGAAAAACGAGGGTTAGTAATATTAATAATAGTAGCAATATTAATAATAGAAGCAATATTAATAATAACAGTGTTAGCTATAATGGTAAATAAAAAATGGAAAGAAACAAATAGTAGTGTTACAGAGAAAGCAGAAGAATTTGTACAAGTACTAGAGGATGGAACAAAATTAAATATAAGTACAAAATTAAGTGAAACTAAAATAGTAGATGGCTTAAAAATAGAAAATATTCAATTAACAATGCAAAATGGACAATCAGTATTATTAGCAGAGGTAGAAAACAATACAGGAAAAGACATAGATATAATGTTACTAGATATAATATTATTAGACAAAAATGAAAATGAAATAGCAACAATAGCAGGAATAATAGGAGAACTAAAAACAGGAGAAAAACAACAATTAAATTCAAGTGTAACGTCAGATTATGCAAATGCTTATGATTTCAGAGTTGTAATAAAATAATAAATAGTAAAGAAACGTCACAATTAGGGGGGAGCTCCTAATTGTGACGTTTTACTCTTTAACAAATTCTTCAAAAGTTTTAAAAGTATAGCCTTCATCTTTTAGAAATTTTATAGAATCTTGAAGAGCCAGATAAGAGCTGCTTACATCAGCAGTATCATGCATCAATATAACTAAACTATCTTTGTTTTTACAACTTTTTTTCAAATTAGCAAGAAGTTGGGAAGCAGTATAATGTCCAATAGAATCTTGATTTAAAGCATTCCAATCTACATACCCATAACTTATTTCATTTAAGTATTGAATACACTTTTTTTTACTACCTAAGTATGAAGTCCCTTTAGAACCATTAGGAAAACGGAAAAGGTGAGAAGTGTAGACTACCCCTATTGCCTCAGAAATAGCATTTTCTGTATATTTCAATTCATTAATAAAACTATCTTTATTTTGGTAAAGTTTAGAATTTTTATGAGAATATGTATGGTTAGCAATAAAATGGCCTTCTTCATATTCACGTTTTACAGTTTCAGGAAATTCTTTTACCCTATAACCAATTACAAAAAAGGTAGCTTTTACATTTTCTTCTTTTAAAATATCTAAAACTTTGGTAGTAGCAACTTTTGTAGGTCCATCATCAAAAGTTAAGTAAGCAATTTTTTCTTTTGAAGAATATATATTATTTATTTTCTCTTGAATATCAGAAGAAGAATCAGCTTTAAATTCAGACAAAGAACTAACACAAAAAACACTGGTTTCATAACAAAAAGAACTAGTACTTTTGGCAAAAATACAATAAAAAGAAAAGCCAAAAATAAATAAACATATCACCGCAATAAAAATTGAAATATGTTTTTTAGTAATAATAAAAATATTCATGTGCGTCACCTTGCTATAATATATGAAATAAAAAAGCAAAATAATATTAAAAATTTAATGTATTCTATTGATAAAAAACTAAAATAAAGATAAAATAAGCAAAAGACCAACAAAAAGGAGAAAAAAATGAAGAAAAGTATAAGATTTTATTTTGCATTTTATTTAGCGAAAATATCTGTAATAGCATTAAGAGTAATAAGAAGAGATGCAACACAATTTCCTGGAAAACTTGCAATAACTTTATGCCCAAACTTTTTAGAACAAATAGGAAAGCCAAAAACAATAATTGCAGTTACAGGAACGAATGGAAAAACTACAGTGTGCAATATGATAGAAGATTGCTTAAGAGAAAATAATTATGATTTTATAGATAACCAACTAGGTTCAAATACAAATTCAGGTATAGCTTCAACTTTTATAAAAGGAGCAAACTTAAAAGGAAACCAAAAGAAAGATATGGCTGTGTTTGAAATAGATGAAAGAAGCTCTATAAGAGTGTATCCATATGTAAAACCAACATATTTAATATGCACAAACTTATTTAGAGATTCACTAATGAGAAATGCACATACTGAATTTATATCAAATATGCTAAGTACAAATATTCCAAAAGAGACTAAACTTATATTAAATGGAGATGACTTAATAGTAAGTAATTTAGCACCTGAAAATGAAAGAGTATATTTTGGAATAGACAGATTACCTACAGATACAGATAAATGTGAAAATATAGCAAGAGATATTATTGTATGTCCTAAATGCAATAGCAAATTAGAATATAATTTTGTAAGATACAATCATATAGGCCGAGCTCATTGTAGTAAATGTGATTTTAAATCACCAGTTATAGATTATGAAATAACAAAATTAGATTTAGAAAATAAAAAAATGACAATTAAACATGAAGAAGAATTAGAAGAGTATGATTTAATAAATAACAATATTATAAATGTTTATAACATGCTTGCTACAATAACAGTTTTAAAACAAATAGGATTAACTAAAGAACAAATAAATTCTGTACTAAAAAAGCAAAAAATAGTAGACACAAGATATAGCAAACAAGAAGTAAATGGGATAGAAGTTATTACTCAACTTTCAAAAGGAATGAATCCAATAGCTTGCTCAAGAGCATTTGATTATGTAAGAAAAGAAAGTGGAAACAAAGCAGTATTTGTACTTTTAGATGATCTTCACGAAGCAGCATCAGGTTCTGAAAATATTGCATGGCACTATGATACAGATTATGAATTTTTAAATGATGATTCAATAAAACAAATATTAACGGCAGGAGCAAGGTATTTAGACACGAAAGTAAGATTTCAAATGGCAGACATAGATATGAATAAGGTTGTGTGCCAAAGAGATGAAGTTTCATTAGTGGAAAAATTAAATTTAGAAAATATAGATAAAGTTTTTATATTACATGATTTATATTCAATAGATTTAAAAAATGAAATTAAAAATAGAGTTATTGAAAAGATAAAAAAATGAAAGGAATGGAATAAGGCATGGAAGAAAAATTAAAAATAGAAATTTTATTTCCAGAGTTTTGTAATTTGTATGGTGATATAAGCAATATGAAGTATTTAAAAAAATGCTTACCAAATGCAAATTTTATAGAAACAGCATTTGATGAAGAACCTTGTTTTGTAAAAGAAAAAGTTAATTTCATATATTTAGGGCCAATGACCGAAAATATGCAAGAAAAAGTAATAACAAAATTGAACCCATACAAAGAAAGAATTGAAGAACTAATAAAAGAAAATGTTATTTTTTTAATAACTGGAAATGCTATAGAAATTTTTGGTAAATATATTGAAAATGAAGATGGAAGTAAAATAGAAGCACTAGGAATATTTGATATTTACGCAAAAAGAGATATGCTTCATAGACATAATAGTATTTTTATAGGAAAATGGGATAATATAGATATAGTAGGATTTAAAAGTCAATTTACTTTTGCATATGGTAATAATGAAGAAAATTATTTTGCAAAAGTAGAAAAAGGAATAGGATTAAACAAAGAATCCAAACTAGAAGGAATAATGAAATATAATTTTATAGGAACCTATTTAATAGGACCAATATTAATATTAAACCCATTATTTACTAAAAAATTGATTGAAAAGATGGGTGTAAAAGAAAAAAGTTTAGCTTTTGAAGAAGATTTAAAAGCTGCTTATAGTCAAAGATTAGAAGAGTTTAAAAAGTTGTAGATAAACAAATATTACAAAAAAATTACAAAAATATTACAAGAATATTGCATAAAAATTACAAAAGTGTTATAATAATAGTATATTCAAAAGAGAAGGTGGAAAAAATGGAACTAATGACAATTATTTATATATTATTATTTACAATAGTAGCACTTATAGCATATGCTGTTATGCAATTAAAACTAACAGGAATGAACGTAAAAGACTTTTGGAGTTTTATAGAAGCAAACCAAATGTTAGATAAATTATATGCTTTTTCAAAAAGATATAAAAAAATGAGTACACAAGAACAAATAATTTTCTTAATGGAAGCAGAAAAAGTATTTAATGCATTTGATAAAGTACCAAAAATGATTTGGGAAGAAGAATACGAAAAATATGAAGATGTCCTAAATACATATAAAGATATTAAAGTATTAAGATGGGCATCATCTAATTAAATTTGATAACATAAAAAACTCATATATAAAAAAATGTCCTAGAAAGATTATATTTCTAGGACATTTTGCATAATATAATATTAAAAATGATAAAAGGAGAGTTTTTAATATGAATATAAGATATTTTGATCATGCAGCTACAACAAGAGTAAAAGAAGAAGTTTTAAAAGAAATGATACCATATTTCAATATGCAGTATGGAAATGCATCATCAATTTATTCTATAGCGAGGCAGTCTAAAAGAGCAATAGAAGATGCAAGACAGGAAGTAGCAAATGCAATTAATTCTAAAGTAAAAGAAATATATTTTACATCTTGTGGTACAGAATCAGATAATTTAGCATTAAAAGGAATTGCATATGCAAATGCGCAAAAAGGAAAACATATAATTACAAGTAGAATTGAACATCCAGCGATTTTAGAAAGTTGTAAAACTTTAGAAAAACAAGGCTTTGATATAACATATTTAAATGTAGATGAAGAAGGTTTTATTTCATTAGAAGAATTAGAAAAATCAATAAGACCAGATACAATTCTTATAAGTATAATGTTTGCAAACAATGAAATAGGAACTATAGAGCCAATAAAACAAATAGGAGAAATTGCAAAAAAGTATCAAATAATATTTCATACAGATTGTGTTCAAGCTATAGGAAATGCAAAAATAGATGTGAATGAAATGAATATAGATTTATTATCGATGTCTGCACATAAATTTTATGGACCAAAAGGAGTAGGCGCACTATATGTAAGAGAAGGAATACAATTTGATAGAATCCAAGATGGAGGGCATCAAGAAAAAAATAAAAGATCTGGAACAGAAAATGTTGCAGGAATTGTAGGTTTAGGAAAAGCAATAGAAATAGCTTATAAAAATTTAGATGAACATATAAAAAAATTAGCAGATTTAAGAGATTACTGTTTTTCACAATTAAAAGAGAAAATACCAAATTGTAAAATAAATGGAAGTACAGAAAAAAGATTACCAGGAAATGCAAATGTGTCATTTCCAAATGTAGAAGGAGAAGAATTATTGCTTAAATTAGACGAAAAAGGAATATGTGCCTCGACTGGAAGTGCATGTAGCTCTGGTTCATCTAATCCTTCACATGTATTAGTTGCAATAGGTCTTGATAAGAAACTTGCAAATGGAGCTTTAAGAATTACTTTAGGAGATGATAACACAAAAGAAGATATAGATTTTTTAGTAGAACAATTGTTAAAGATTATATAATAAAAACATATCAATTATTTTAGTTTATGTAAAGGACAAAAGTGACCCGTCCCCAAATGTCCTGAATAAAGTTTTTGAAAAAGTGCATACTAAAGAATAAAAGGAAAATGAAATGAAAGAGATGAAAAGGCCATTAATTGGTTTTGTTGCAGGAATAATATGTGGTTTGTTTGCTTCGGGTGGAGGTCTAATTTTAGTGCCAGCGTTTATGTATTTACTAAAAATGGAAGATAAAAAAGCAAGAGGAACAGCCGTGGCTTGCATATTACCAATGGTTATAGCAAGTAGTATTTTTTATTATAGACAAAATTATATAAATTGGAAAATTGGAATTTATTGTGCAATAGGTGGAGTAATTGGAGGAATAATAGGAACGAAGTTATTAAGAAAGATACCAACTGTATATGTACGAATTTTATTTACGATATTTTTATTTTATGTTTCAATAAAAATGTTAATTCAGTAAATATACAATGTAATAAAATTAAAAGAAAGGAAGTTAATTAAATAGATTAGAATTTCTATAAAATTGATTATATGAGTAACAAATGATAGTAATAATTCTATTTGGCATAATAGCAGGAATTGTAACAGGACTTGGAATGGGTGGAGGAAGTATATTAATTCTTCTATTATCAGTTTTCTCAGGTTTAGACCAACATATAGCACAAGCTACAAATTTGGTGTTTTTTATTCCAACCTCAATAGTTGCAATATATACTAATTTAAAATACAAAAATGTAGATTTAAAATTGGCGTTAATTATTTCTATATTTGGAGTATTAGGCGCTATTATGGGAGCAATAATATCAAGTAATATTGATTCTAGTTTGTTAAAAAAATTTTTTGCCGTGTTTATACTAATTATAGCGATTTATGAAACATACAGACTTTTCAGGGAGTATAAAATTAAAATAAAAAACCATAATAATAGAAAAATAAAAAGGAGGTAATAAATGAATATGAAGTTTGTAAAAGGTATAATAATTGGTGGAATGGTTTCTGCAGGAGCTATGATGGTTTATAAAGAAATGTCAGGAAAAAGCAAAAAGCAAATGA
Organism: Lachnospiraceae bacterium; assembly: GCA_963621995.1. Taxonomy (GTDB): domain Bacteria; phylum Bacillota; class Clostridia; order TANB77; family CAG-508; genus UMGS1663. Next base: position 2,750 of record CAVFFZ010000021.1, on the reverse strand, counting down.
TAAAAAAAGGAAGACAATTTGCTAGAAAAATGGGAATATTATAAATAAATGGCCTACACAAAAAAGTGTAGGCTGTATTTTTTACATTATAAGAATAGATAATTAACAACAGCTTGGAGTGTTAGGACATTTAGAACATTCTTCAAATCTTACACAATCTTTTTTCTCGCATTTAAAATCATGTTTACAATCTAATTTAACACCTTTTAAGCATTTCCCTTCACGTTTACATTCTGCGCATACTTTACAATGTTTTACATTATCTACCCAAATTTGTATTGCATACGTTTTATTAGCACATAGAGGACCAAATACAAATTCACCATCTTTATCTGTGAAAGTATGAGAAACAGGTTTTCTTTCTTCCTTACCACATTCACATATTATTTCTATAAGTTTAACAACAGCATCACGTACAGGATCGCCATAGCAATCTTTTATAACGCCATATATAACGTTTCTGTTATCTTCTGGAAGACGAATATCTAAGTCAAATTGTTTTCCAGATGCAATAACACCATCTACATCCACTACAGGACATACGTTTTTGTCAAAATCCATATAAATACCTCTTTTCTTTAAATTTTGGCTATATTTTATAGCTAGTATATAATATGTAAAATTTAGTAATAAAGTGCCAAAAAATGTAGAAAAATAAATAAAAGTTAATAGAATAAATTAAAATAAAAACAATATTTTATATATTAGGGAATAATTACAGCCAAATCTCTGAAAAAATAAATAAACTAACATTAATTACGTGTGCATTAGGAAAAATTAAAAGAACAATAATAAAAGTAATAGAGTTTTATGATTAAAAAATTCATAAACCTATTATTATAAGAATAAAATAAATTAGCTTATAGTAGGCGTTTTTTTAGAATGTATCAAAGAGGAGGTTTTTATGTTTATAGTATTTAATAAATCCAAAATAAATTCATATCTTGTATTACTTAGCACTGTTATTATATTGTTTGTAATGGCATTTGCAATGACAAATAATGCAACAATAGAGACATCAGCAGAGTCAAAGGAATTACCAATATATAATGTGCAAACAAATGAAAAAAAAGTAGCTTTTACAATGAATTGTGCATGGGAAGCAGATGATATAGATTCTATTTTATCAACTCTTGCAAAACATAATGTTCGTATAACATTTTTTATGGTAGGAGATTTTGTTGATAAACACCAAGAGGCGGTAAAAAAAATATCAGAAGCGGGTCATGAAATAGGTAATCATTCAAATACACATCCACATGTAAATAATTTGAGCTTGGAAAAAAATATAGAACAAATACAAAAATGTAGTGAGAAAATAGAAAAAATTACAGGAAAGAAAACAAATCTATATAGGGGACCATATGGAGAATATAATAATACTGTAATAAAAGCAGCAAAATCACAAAATCATGAGACAATACAATGGAATTTAGACACATTAGATTATTCAGGTTTAACAGGTGAAGAAATGTGGGAACGTTTAGAAAATAAATTATCTTCGGGAAGTATAATTTTAAGCCATAATGGAACAAAACATACAGCAGATAGTTTAGATATGTTATTAACAAATATAGAACAAAAAGGATATCAGATTGTTACAGTTTCAGATTTAATATACAAAAATAATTATTATATAGATGTAAATGGCACACAGAAAGTAAATTCTAAAAATGAATAAGTAATTATTAATATACCTAAAAGGTAGCATAAATCAATTAAAAAAGAAATAAAAAATGGAAAAATCAACTTTTTATGTAGACAAATCCAAAAAAAGGTAGTATAATAGAATTTGTAAAAAATATTCTAAAAAATATACCAAAAGAATAAAATGCTAATGAGATAAACAAATAAGGGGAGGAAAAAGAAATTGAATACAAACTATTCAGAAAATAACCAATTAGTTCTAATTGGAAAAGTAACAAGTGAAAAGAGATTTAGTCACGAAATTTATGGAGAAAAATTTTACATATTTGATTTAAGTGTACCACGTTTAAGCGGTAATGCAGACAACATTCCAATTACTATTTCAGAAAGATTATTAGTTGAAGAAGATTTAAAAATTGGAAAGAATGTAATTATTGAAGGACAATTCCGTTCATACAATAGTTATGAAAATGAAAAAAACAGATTAGTTCTTACAGTATTTGCAAAAGAAATAAAATTTGGAAATGAAGACGAAGAAGAATTTAAACCAAGCAAAGAAAATTCATCAAATGAAGTAATTTTAGATGGTTTTATTTGTAAAAAACCTATTTACAGAAAAACACCATTTGGTAGAGAAATAGCAGATGTATTACTTGCAGTAAATAGAGCTTATAATAAATCAGATTATATACCATGTATAGCATGGGGAAGAAATGCTAGATTCTGTGAAAACATTCCAGTTGGTACAGAAGTAAGAATTATTGGTAGAGTACAATCTAGACAATATGAGAAGAAATATGAAGATGGTACTTCAGAAATAAGAATAGCATATGAAGTTTCAGTTGCAAGTTTAGAAGTTATAGATCAAGCAGAAAATACAAATAATGAAGAAAATAAAAAGGCAATATAGATAAAAAATTACTAATTTTAAAGGTAGCAAGTATAATGTCAAAAATTGTCGATATTTTCTTAAAGTAAATTATAATATTATGTAAGCCCATTTTTTTCTAGAAATATGTTGACAACTAATATATTTAATTATAAAATAAAAATGTAATAAAAGCGAAAACAAAGGAGAAAACATGAAAATGGTAATGCCTGTA
>CAVFFZ010000020.1:0-22563 GCA_963621995.1 Lachnospiraceae bacterium | reverse complement strand
GCAGAAAAAATAGCGTTAGACGGATATTGCGTTCTTACACCAGTATATCCAGTATCAAAGGATATTGAGAGAACAAAAGAGCAATTAATAAAATTAAAAGAGGCACATTTTAAAAGAATAGAATTATCAGATGCTATATTGGTAGTAAATATAAATAATTATATTGGAGAAAGTACAAATTTAGAAATAGACTATGCAAAAAAATTAGGTAAAGAAATTATATATTTACTGATTTAATCGAAAACAAGTTAAGCGACAACTTACAATTTATAAAAAAGAAAGTGATAAAATTATGGATATGTACCAAAAAAGAAAAATCAGAGCAGAAAAGAAAAATAATGATAGTCAAAAAAGTTTTTCAAAAGTCCCCATTTCGTGGTAAAGAACGACTTATATAAACTCTCTTTAAAATCCTTATTTAATAAGGCTTTTAATTAAATTTCTTTTTACAATTTTTAATAAAAAATTAACAAAAATTATAAAAAAAATAGGTAAGAACTACTTAAAGAAACTTTTTTATAAGAAGGTGAATATTTTGAAGATAGAAGATTTAAGAAAAGATTATGATGAATTACAAGTTAAATATGGTGCTAAGGAATTAGATTCTATATATAATGGTGGATGTGAAAAAAATCCTGATATATGTTTTGTTTTTATGAATCCTACCGGAAAAAATATTGCCAGTGATAAATCTTGGAAAGGTAGAAAGTCTCCATGGTTAGGAACTAAAAACATATGGAAGTTGTTCTATAAAGTTGATTTATTAAGTGAAGAAACATTTAACAAAATTCAAGAAAAGAAACCAAAAGAATGGGATTATGAGTTTTGCAATTATGTTTACGAAGAAATTGAAAAAAATAAATTGTTCATTACTAATTTAGGTAAATGTACACAAATAGATGCAAGACCATTGCCTGATGAAGTGTTGAAAAAATATCTTGATTTATTATTCAAAGAAATCAACATAATTAAACCAAAAATAATTATTACTTTTGGAAACCAAGTTAGTTCTATTATTTTAAATAAAAAGATATCTGTATCTGAAAATAGAAAAAAATGTCATAAAATACAAATTAATAAAAACGAATATAAAGTTTATCCTGTTTATTATCCAGTAGGTAATGGCATATTTAATATTGATAAATCGATAGAAGATATAAAATGGATAATTGAAAATGAAATAAAAAAAGAAGAACAAAATCTTCTTTGTGAAATTTTATAGAAAGTTGTAATATTAAGATGACATATAAGGTAGTAGCGTATCTTCGTTTATCAAAAGAAGAATTTAGTAATGAAAAAGAATCTAATAGTATAACTAATCAAAAATTGATTATAGATAATTATTTAAAAGAGAGGAGAATAATAAATAGACAATAAAAACTTACAAATAACTAATCATGACTTTTTAATATATAGAGATTCAAACAATGATATTAAGGTTAGTGTAATGTTAATAAATAATGACATATGGCTTACTCAAAATTTAATTGCAGAATTGTTTGGTGTGGGAAGAAGTACAATAACAGAACATATTAATAATATATTAAATAGTGGAGAACTTGATGAAAATAATACCGTCGGAAAAACTGACGTTGATAATTCTAAAAAACCTGTAAAGATATATAACTTTGATATGATTATTGCAGTTGGATATAGAGTAAATTCAAAAAAAGCAACCAACTTTAGAATTTGGGCTACTAAATTACACTTTGCAATTTGTTTCTAGGCTAGGTTAAAAATAAAAAGCCCGTCAAATAAGGGTTTTAACATTTTTACAATAAGAAAAAAACGTGTTTAGATACTAATTATATACTAAAAATTATTAAATGAAATTGATTTTTAATATATATTTGATTTTTCTTGTAGTATCTAAAATATAAAATAGAAAGGAAGGATAATATATGAATAATAAAATTACAACAAAAATGAATGTAAAAGATAATTTGATAAACGTAATGAGAATTGATAATATAGATTATATATCTTTAACAGATTTGGCAAGATACAAAAATCCAGATAATCCTGGGGATGTTGTTATTAAGTGGATGAGCAATAAAAGTTCTTTTGATTTTTATTCACTTTGGGAAGAACTGTTTAATGAAAATTTTAAACTAGCGGAATTCCGCGAGTTTAAAAATGACTCTGCAAATAATTCTTTTACAATGAGTCCTTCTAGATGGATAAGTACTACAAATGCTAAGGGTTTTGTAAGTAAAAGAGGAAAATATGATGGTGGCACATTTGCACATCCAGATATTGCCTTAGAATTTGCGTCTTGGATAGATCCCACATTTAAATTATATTTGATTCAAGAATTTGAAAGATTAAAATATAATGAAACATATCAAGAAAAAATAGAATGGTCTGTTAGAAGAAGCTTATCAAAAACAAATTATAGAATACATACTGATAGTATTAAAGAAAATTTAGTTCCTACTTTAACAGATAAACAAAAAGTTTTTGTTTATGCCAACGAAGCAGATGTAATAAATGTAGCATTGTTTGGAATGACTGCAAAAGAGTGGAGAGAAAATAATCCAAAATTGGAGGGTAATATAAGAGATTATACAGATATTTTACATTTAGTTGTCTTATCTAATTTAGAGGTATTAAATGCCAGTATGATAGAAAATAATATTGGTCAAAAAGATAGATTAGAAAAATTAAATGAAACTGCTAAAAGACAAATAACTATTTTAGCAAGCGATAATAATATAATAGGTATAACGAAATTAGATAATCAAAAATTAATTGGAGGGGCGAATGAGTAAGTATTGCATGCTTGAAATTGCTTTTAATAATAAAGAAGAGATTAATGAAGCAAGAATGATAGAGAATGGAAGTGATAAATAATGGATATGTACCAAAAAAGAAAAATCAGAGCAGAAAAGAAAAATAATGATAGTCAAAAAAGTTTTTCAAAAGTCCCCATTTCGTGGTATCCAGGTCATATGGCAAAAACCAAAAAACAAATACAAGAAGATTTAAAATTAATAGATGTAGTAATAGAAATATTAGACGCTAGAATACCGCTATCTAGTCGAAATCCAGATATAGCAGAGTGGACAAAAAACAAGAAAAAAATAATAATACTAAATAAATCAGATTTAGCAGAAGAAAAGCAAAACGAAAAATGGGTTGAATACTATAAAAAACAAGGGATAGTGGCAATACTAACAGATTCAAACTCTGGAAGAGGAGTGCCAGAAACAATAAGACAAATAGAAAAAATAATGCAAGAAGACAAAGAAGTTTTTTCAAATAAGGGAAGAGTAGGAAGAACAATAAGAGTTATGATTGTAGGAATACCTAATGTAGGAAAATCATCTTTTATAAATCGTATAACGAAGAAATCATCTACGGTAGTAGGAAACAAACCTGGTGTTACAAAACAAAAACAATGGGTTAGAGTAAAAGAAAATATAGAATTGTTAGATACACCGGGAATCTTATGGCCAAAATTAGAACCACAAGAAGTTGCATTTCACTTAGCTTTTACGGGAACAATAAAAGACGATAATTTAGAAAAAACAGAAATAGCATATTTCTTGTTAAAATATTTATTAGAAAACAAAAGAGAATTAATAATAAACAGATATGGAATTTCAAATGAAATAATAGAAGAAAAAATATCAAATGAAGACCAAATGGAAAATGAAAATATATTAGAAATATTATATGAGATTGGTAAAAAAAGGGGAGCGATAATCTCTGGTGGTAGAATAGATGAAGAAAAAGTTTCAAATATTCTAATAGATGATTTTAGAACAGGAAAACTAGGAAGAATTACTCTAGAAATAGTAAAATAAGAAGGAAGAATAAATGAAAGAATTAATAGAAAGAAAAAAAGATATAGAAGAAGTAAAATTAATGCCTCCATTAGTTTGGGCGTATGTTGGGGATGCTGTATATGAATTATATATTAGAACAAATCTAGTAAATAATACTAAATTAAATCCACATAAACTTCATGTAGAAGCGATTAAATATGTTAAAGCACAAGCACAGGCAAAAATATTAGAAAAAATTACGGAAATCTTAACAGAAGAAGAAAAAGACATAGTAAGAAGAGGCAGAAATGCTCAAAATCATCATTTACCTAAAAATGCTAATTTAGAGGAATATAGTCATGCGACTGCATTTGAAGCATTAATAGGATACTTATATTTAACAAAACAAGATGAGAGATTAAATGGAATCCTAGAAAAAACTTTTGAAATGAATTAATTCTATACTAGATAAAAATAATAAATTCTAAAAGAGAGGTGTTCCTAGTGACAATAAAAGTGTTACTAAGGAGCGTCCCTATTGACACAAGCTTAAAAAAATGTTATTATAAATAAGCATTAAGAAAAGGCCCCTTGGTCAAGCGGTTAAGACGCAGCCCTCTCAAGGCTGAATCATGGGTTCGATTCCCGTAGGGGTCACCAGATTTATAAAAGAACTAGAAAGAAAAAATTTCTAGTTCTTTTCTGTTTTTTATATGCAAAAATTGTTGAAAAAAATATATGTTTATGTTATAACTAAATATAGTGATATTTATAAGGAGGTCATCTTATGGCAAAAAAACAAAGAGATATTGGGAAAATAGCAACAAAAGTTATGGCTATATTTTTAGCAGTATTAATGGTATTAGGAATAGGCGGAACATTAATATATTATTTAGTAGCAATGTAAAAAATAAATAAAAGGAAGAAAATAAATGAAAGATAGTTTTTTTAATGTTATAGATACATTTTGGCAAGTAAATGTAGTTGAATATATCACAAACTTACAAGGAAGTCCATTAAGGCTTATTTCACTTGCAATAGATCTAACTATTGTAATATTTTTAGCATACAAACTAATTAAAATGACAAAGAAATCAAGAGTTTGGCAGTTAATAAAAGGAATAGCATTACTAATTGTTGCTACTTTGATAAGTGGATGGATTCATTTAGATATATTACACTACATATTAACTTCAATTATGACATATGGAGTAATAGTAATGATAGTTATATTCCAGCCAGAATTGAGAAGAGGATTAGAACAATTAGGAACAAATAAATTTACTAAATTTTTTGGAATAGATAAAGATATAATTACAAAATCTAAAGAAGATATTTATAAAATAGTTATTGCAACAGAGGAACTTGCAACACACAAAACAGGTGGATTAATAGTGCTAGAAAGAGATATAAAAATAGGAGATATTGCAGAAACAGGAATAGAAATGAATAGTGAAATTTCTCCACAATTATTGGTAAATATATTTGTACCAAATACACCTCTTCATGATGGAGCTGTTATAATAAGCAATAATAAAATAGTAGCTGCAGCATGTATACTACCACTTGCAAATGATAAAGAAATAGCTAAAGCATTAGGAACAAGACATAGAGCAGCAATTGGAATTTCAAAAGAAACAGATAGCATAGCTATTGTTATTTCTGAGGAAACAGGAAAAATATCTGTAGCAAAAGATGGTAATTTAATAGTAGACGTGGATGAGGAAACGTTAAAGAAAATATTAATTAAAGAAATGATTACAAATAGGTTTAAAGAAGGAAATACAGTAAAAGCAAATAAAATAAAAAAATTAAGAACTAAATTTGAAAAAGAAAACAAAAAAGAAGCATAAAAATAAAAGGATTTTAATATGAAAAATATTAGATTAACAATTGAATATGATGGAAAAGACTTTAACGGCTGGCAAAAACAGCCTAATAAGTTAAATATACAAGGAGAAATTGAAAAGGCTATAGAAGAAATAACAGGAGAAAAAGTAGATTTGATTGCATCTGGAAGAACTGATGCAGGAGTACATGCTTTGGCTCAAATGGCAAATTTCAAAACTAATAGCAATCTTCCAGTAGAAAAATACCCAATAGCTTTGAATACAAAACTTAAAAAGTCTATACGTATTCAGAAAGCAGAAGAAGTGGAGGAAAATTTTCATTCAAGATATCATTGCAAAAAGAAAACATATAGATATATTATAAATAATAGTAAGTATGGCTCTAGTATATATAGAAATTTAGAATATTTTATTCCCAATAAGCTAAATGTAGAAAAAATGCAAGAAGCAGTGAGATATTTTGAAGGAGAACATGATTTCAAAGCATTTAAAGCGAGTGGTACAAGTAGCAAAAGTAGTGTAAGAATTATATATAAAACTAAAGTAGAAAAACAAGGAGATAGAATTATAATAGAACTTACTGGTAATGGTTTTTTATATAATATGGTTAGAATAATTGCAGGAACATTAATAGAAGTAGGACTAGGAAAAATAGAACCAAATGAAATTCCTAGGATTATAGAAAAGGGGGAAAGGTCAAGAGCTGGAAAAACACTTCCACCGCAAGGCTTATATTTAGTAAAGGTAGAATACCAATAAAATATCATAGGAACATAAAAAGTAATGAATTCATATAATATACAAAAAAGAAAAAACATAAGGAGAGATAAATATGAATACATTACTTTTATTTTTTGCTCTACCAGTAGCAACAATTCTTTTAGCTATTGTAGTAGAGAAAATACTAAGAAATCCATTTTTAACAGCAATTACATTTTTTGCAATATATTTAATAGTAGCATTTGCAGCATTTGATACAACATTCTTAATATATGCAATTGTTTATACTATATTAGCATTTATAACCGCAATTATTGCAGAATTCTTTTTTCAAAGATGTAGACAGCAAAATAACAATTGTTGTAAATTACTTTGTGAGTGTAGGCAGTCTAATAACACAACAACATTAAGTGATCAAGATATAACGAGAATAGCAAATAGATTAGCAGATGTACAAAATTCAAATAGCAATAATAGTTGCAACTGCAATTGTTGTAGAAACAATAATACATTAGATGTAGCTACAGTAAACGTAACAAACAATACAACTGGGGGAAGAACAAGTTGGCGTTGCTACAGAAGATAAAATACAAAATACCAAAAGGGACGCGTTACCAAAAGGTAATCTGTCTCTTTTGGTATTTTGTATATTCTGGCAAAGTTCTCATAGCATGGGGATTTTACGTGCTATTTTTTGATGCACAAGCCAATATTACGAAAATATTACGAAAATATTATTTTTATATGACACTTGCTATAATTTATTGTTTTTCTGCGTAAATTGTTGTACAATAAGGTAAGTGATAACATTTTGTCAAAAATAAGGAGGAATATAGATATGGCAATGAATCCAATGCAAAGAAAAGCAAATAATTATTTATTAATGGGAATATTAGGAACACTATTGGTGACTGGTTTGGTAATAGTATTTTTATTTATACAATTAAATAACTTAAAACAAGATGCTAAAAAGCAACAGGCTAATAGTAAAACAGTATATGTAGTATCACAAGATATAAAATCAGGAGAAACAGTATCTTATAAAAAATTGACAAAAAAAACAATTCAAAATTCAGCTATTCCAGAAAATGCATTATCTATAGAATTAACTGAAAAGACAATAGCAAAAATTGAATTAAAAATAGGAACAGTTATAACAGACAATATGGTACAAGAATCTGATGATATAACTACATCAGATATAAGAAAACAAGAATATAATACTATTATTTTACCAACACAAATACAAAGCGGAGATTATATAGATGTACGTTTAAGATTGTCAAATGGAGTAGATTATATTGTGGTTTCAAAGAAGAAAGTTGAAATACCACAAATAGATGGAGTTGATTCAGCTAATTCTATTGATATAAACTTAGATGAAACAGAAATTATGGTAATGTCAAATGCTATTATAGAAGCATATATAGACAAAGGTTCTTTACTTTATGCAACTACATATGTAGAACCAGGACTACAAAGTTCTGTAACTCCAACATATGTGCCAAGTGGAGCGGTACAAAGTGCATTAAATGCAAATCCAAATATTGAACAAGAAGCTAAAAATGAGTTATTTGCAAGATATAATCAAAATGCAAGTACAAGAACAAATGTAATAGATAGTACTTTAGCTCAATATGCTCAAGATAGAGTGGACAACATAGAAGAAGGAGTACAAGAACAAATTACAAAAGCAAAAGAAGAAAGACAAACTTACTTAGAAACATTAGGCGGATATTAAAATTAAAAGAAGAGATACAACCTGACAGGAGGTTGAGACATTAAAAATGGAGGAAAGCAATGAAAAAAATAGGATTCATTGGAGCTTATGACAAAACTGATTTAATATTGTATGTTGCGAAGATATTAGTAGAAATGGGAAGAAAAGTTATACTAATAGATACAACATTAACACAAAAAGCAAGGTATATAGTTCCAGTAATTAAACCTTCAAAATCTTATGTTACAGAATTTGAAGGAATAGATATAGCTGTTGGATTTGAAAATATGGACAATATAAAAGAGTATTTAGGAATGCCTAAGTTAGTAGAATTAAATTATGATATAGCATTAATAGACATGGATACTTCAAATACAGTAAGAAGTTTTGAATTAGAAACATTTGAACAAGTTTATTTTGTTACATCTTTTGATATGTATTCAATAAAAAGAGGATTAGAATCAATTAGCGGACTTCAAACTACTATTAATGCAACTAAAGTATTGTTTGCAAAAGATATATTAAAAGAGGAGGATGACTATTTAAACTTCTTAACTATAGGAAGTAAAATTAACTGGAGCGAAGAAAGAATTTATTTTCCATTTGAAGTAGGAGACCAAACGGTTATATATAATAACCAAAGAGTTTCTAAGATAAAATTTAGAAAGTTAAGCAGTCAATATAAAGAAGGATTAATGTATTTAACAACTAAAATTTTGGACGATATGGATGAAAAAATAATTAGAAACACATTTAGAAAAATAGAAAAAGGAGTATAAAAATGGCAATAATTGCATTTTGGAGTGATGAAGATAAAGAAACTGCACAAACAATGTCAATGGTAGCACTATCTACTTATATGGCAATAGAACATAATTACAGAATATTGGATATTAGTACTAGCTTTAAAGATTCAACATTGGAAGATAGCTATTGGAATTTAGAGAAAATGGAACAATTGGTAAAAACATTTTCTAATGATAAAGCACAAGTAGGACTAGAGTCAGGTGTAGAAGGTCTAATAAAAATAATAAATAGTAATAAAACTTCTAATAATATTGTGTCTAATTATACAAAAATAGTCTTTAAAGATAGATTAGATGTTCTTTGTTCATCAAAAACAAAAGAATATGACGAATATAGAAAAATAGCAGGATTATATCCAAGTATAGTGCAAATTGCTAATAGAAATTATGATTTAGTATTTGTAGATATTTCAAAAAGAATGCCAAAAGAACAAGCAAGAGAAATATTACAACTATCAGATATTATAATAGTAAATATGACACAAAGATTAAAAACAATAGATAATTTTATGAAATTGAGAGAAGAAAATGACTTTTTTAAGAAAAATAATATACTACTAAATCTAGGAAGATACGATAAATATTCAAAGTATAATGTAAAAAATGTTACTAGATATATGAAAGAAAAGAAAGAAATACATGCTATCCCATATAATACATTATTTTTTGAAAGTTGCTCAGAAGGAAAAGTAGCAGAATTTTTCTTAAGATTAAGAAGAGTTGAACCAGATGATAGAAATGCAGTATTTGTAGAAGAAACTGCAAGATTAGCAAAAGATTTAACATATAAAATGCAAGAATTACAATTAAAATTGTAACTAAAGAAATAAAGGAAGGAGCCTTATGCTATGAACTTCGTTAATATAATATTAATCTTATTAGTATTACTAATAGCAGGATTTCTAATTATACGTAAGTTGAAAAAGAGACAGAATGAAAAAGAAGAAGAAAAAGTACAAGTAGATGATAAAACGTATACACTGGAAAAAATGATGGCTTTTGTAAAGAAAAGATTAGATGAAATAACAAAGATTAACTTATATGATATAGGTCTTTCAGAGGAAGAATTAAAAAGAAGAAAAAATAAAAAATACGAATTAAAGAAAGCATTAAAAGGCTGTACATATGGAGATGTTAACGATAAAAAATATGTAAAAGAATTAATCTTTGATATATTATCAAAAGAATATGGAGTATCAGAAATAAACATATCAACAGCAATACCTTTTGATGTACCATCACTTTTAACTGCACAAGATAAATTTGAAATAATTCTTTATATGTATAAACAAGATTTTGGATATGAAGCGTTAAGTGAGATAATAAATAAATATGACTTAGCAAGATTAAAATATATATCAGGAGAAACTAAACCTTCTTATGTAATAACAGAAGATGAAATTAACGAAATTTTTGAAAAAGAAAATTTTGTACTTGGTTTCCAAGATAAATTAAATGTTGTAGTACAAAGAATTTATCAACATTATAAAGGTTATTCAAGTATAGATGAAATTCGTGATATGAACATAGATGGTATTTCAGGTGGTGTATCTGGACTACCGGAAAGTTTCTTAAGCCAAGTAGCACAAACAGATGGAGATTATTTAGATCAAATAGTTGATCACAAAGTACCTCGTGCTTGTGATAGTATTTGGATAATGTTCCATGGTAAATCAATACGTTTAGCATTTTTATCTTTTGGAACAGAAGCAGAACTAAAAAGAGTATGTCAAAATATTTATAAATACAATAACCCAGGACAATTATCAGATACAAATGGTTATAAAATTAATGAAATGAAAGATGGTTCTCGTGTTGTTGTTGTAAGACCAAGTATGTCAGAAACATGGGCATTTTTCGTAAGAAAATTTGATGTTAAACGTGCTACACTAGAACAAATAGTACGTTTCCCAGGAAAAGAAGAAACAATAGAACTTTTAAAATATTTAGTAAAAGGTGCAAGAATTATATCATTAACTGGTGAGCAAGGTTGCCGGAAAAACAACAATGCTTATGGCTATGATTGAAAATATATATGAAACAATGAACCTTCGTATTACAGAAACTGCATTTGAGCTTCACTTAAGAAAAATATATCCTACAAGAAATATTTTATCAATGCGTGAAACAGAAACAGTATCTGGACAAGAGTGTTTGGACGTTCAAAAGAAAACTGATGGTTCTGTTAATATCATCGGTGAGGTTGCAACTGATCCCGTAGCATCTTGGATGATTCAATCTGCACAGGTTGCATCTAAGTTTACATTATTCACTCACCATGCTAAAACATTCCCAGACTTAGTAACAGCACTACGTAACTCAATGTTAAGAGCTGGAGTTTTCAAAGATGAAAGAACAGCAGAAGAACAAGTTGTTTCAGTATTAAATTTTGATATTCACTTAGTAAAAGACTTTAGAGGTAGAAGATACATAGAGCGTGTTACAGAATGTATACCAGTAGAAGAAAAAAATGAATATACATTTGACCATAGAAAAGAAAAAACATTAGAAGGAAAATTTGACAAATTTATGGATAATGCGACATATTATTTTAGCAAGAGTACAAACAAAGAGTTATACAAATATCAAAACATATTAGAGTATCATGACGGAACATATGTATTAACAAATAAAATATCAGATAATAACATCCGTGAAATGTTAAATAACATGGATGATGCAGACGCAGAAGAATTTATAAAATTCGTAGAAAGAAATTGGGGAACAAAGGTAAAGAGATATGCAGAAGATGAAACACAAGAATTACCTGCATCTGAAAAAAGAGGAAGAAAACCAATTAATAAATAATAGAGATACTCTGCACGGAACATAGATTGTCTTTAAAGAAGCAACCATAGGAAAATCTATGTTTCCGTCAGGAACCAAAGCAAGATAGAGGAGGTGTTGATAAGTAAATGAACAGCCAAATGCTAATGTATATGATGATAGGTGTTGGAGCATTACTTGCAATTATAGTAATTGTATTCTTTATATTAAAAAGAAATAATAAAGAAGAAAAATATATAAGAGAATTACAACAAGGAACAAAAACTTCAGCATTTTCTAAAGAAATTATATATCAAAAATTATATGTTTTTTATTTAAAAACACCTTTTATAAAAAGATATTTGATGAAATTAAGAAGAAGACTAGAAATTATTAATATAGATGATGAATATTTAACTAGAATGCAAACTGCTAGAATATTAACTAGAACTTTCTTAATTATTATACCATTAACAATTGCAATTGTTGTTTTAACAAAAAATAATACATTATTAATGAGTATATTATTGATATTTGAAATATTTCTATTAGATACTTTTATAGATGGAAGAGTAGATAGAATAGACAATAACTTATTAAAACAACAAATAAATTTCTTCTCAGAAATAAGACATGCATACCATGAATTTAATATGGTAGAAGAAGCAATATATCAAACAGCGCAAGATGATGAAAATCCAGAAATGGCAAGACAAGCCGAAAAAATATATGAAGTATTAATTTCAGATGATCCTGAAGGAGAACTTGAAAAATACTATGATGTAGCACCAAATGCATACTTAAAAGAATTTGCTGGAGTATCATATTTAACAAAAGAATTTGGGGACAGAAAAGTAGATGGAGCATCATTATACTTAAAAAACTTAAATAATATTACGCAAGAAATGCAACTTGAAATATTAAAAAGAGACAAGCTAGATTATGTATTCCAAAGTTTATCTGTTATAGCTATTGTACCAATGTTGTGCTTAGAACCAATAAAAAATTGGGCAATATCACAATTTAGTTTCGTGGAAAGTTTCTATAATGGTAAAGATGGAATGCTTGTACAAATATTAATTTTAATAGCAACATTTGTATGTTATATATTAACAAGAAAACTAAAAGATAATGGCTCTACAAAAATGAATACAAAAAATACAGAAAATCCATGGCAAGAGAAATTATATAAAATAAAACCAATAAAAAAATTTGTAGATTTATTTATACCAAAAGAAGGAACAAAAGAATCAAGAAAAATAAAGACAATTATGAAAGAAGCTGCATCAAAAGACAAAATACAATGGCTATATATAAATAGAATATTGTTATGTGCTGTAGCATTTGTTGTATCTGTAGTATTCTTTTGGCAATTACATAGAATTACAATAAATAATGTATACACAGATCCAACGACAACCTATGACATAATAGGAGATATGAGTGCAAAAGACAGAAAAAAGGCAGACGAGCTTACAAAATCTGATAATGAATATATAAAATATTTTAAAGGAAAAGAAGATTTAAAACAAGAAGACATAGAAAAAGCAATGAAAAAAGGAAATGTAAATAAAGATTATATAGACAAAAAGGATGAAGAAAGAGTTGCTGCAGCAGAAAGAATAATGGGCAAAATAAAAACAGTAAATAGCGAATATTTAAGCTGGCTAGAAGTATTAGGTGGTATGGTAATTGCAATGATTGCATATATGTCACCAATATGGCTTCTAAAATTCCAAAAGAGGATGAGAGAGATGGAAATGGAAGACGAAGTAATGCAATTCCAAACAATCATCTTAATGCTTATGAGAATAGAGAGGGTTAATGTTGAAATTATATTAGAATGGCTAGAAAGATATTCAAATATATTTAAAGATCCAATTAGTAAATGTGTTAATGATTATGAGAGTGGACCTTGGGAAGCACTAGAAGCTATGAAAGAAGAAGTAACTTATCAGCAATTTATAAGAATTATTGAAAATCTTCAAGCAGCTGTTGAAAAAATACCAATTAAAGACGCATTTGATGAATTAGATACAGAAAGAGATTACTACCAATCAAAACGTAAAGAATCAAATGAAAGACTAATTTCTAAAAAAGGAATGATAGGAAAAGGTATTGGATTTGCACCAATGGTAATGCTTTTTGTTGGATACTTAATTATTCCATTAGTATTTATAGGATTAACAAGTATGTCAACATCATTTAACACAATGTCAGCAATGAAATAGTTAAAGGGGGAAATAATGGAGAATGCATCAAAAGCCCTAATTATGGCAGGTGGAGTATTAATTTCATTATTAGTTATTGGACTTCTTGTGTTTTTTTATAATAATTTAAGTGGATTACAATCAATTGAGCAATCAAATGATGAAGTAGAAGTAATAACAGAATTTAATAAAAAATATGATGTATATGCAAGAAATATATATGGTAGTGAAATACTTTCACTTGCAAATATGGTAGATGATTATAATATACGCGAGTCAAATAACAAAGGATATACTAAACTAGAATTATATGTTACATTTGAAAGCACTATAAATGAAAAATATTTTGTAAAAAATAGAACATATACAGCAAGGCAAATATGTGAACAAGTTGAAAAAATACAAAGTGAAATAGATAAATATTCAAGTAGAAATAAGAAAGATGGACATATATTTTACCATAAAACAATAAGTAATATATCTAGAACTACAGCACAATTAGCAGCAATGAGAACAAATGATATAAAAAATATATTGGGTTACGGAGAAAACGAAAAGCTACCAGATGAAATAACAAATGATATACAAGCTTATAATAATATAAAAAATTTATTAACAGAAATAAAATCAAAAACTTTTAAATATGAAGGATTTGAATATGATAAAAAGACAGGAAGAATAACTAAAATGACTTATAAATTATAAAAATAGGAGGAGAATATGGAGAATGCATCAAGGGCTTTAATTATGGCGGCTAGTGTTCTAGTAGGGGTAATGATTATTTCAGTAGGTGTTGCACTTTTTAATTCTTTTTCTGAATTTAGTAGGTCAACCGTACAAAAAGTAGAAGATGCTAAAATTGCCGAATGGAACAATAACTATTTGAAATACTATGGAAGTTATACAGATGATAACGGAAAAATAAAACCAATACAGGTTACTGCACATGATATAGTAAGTATTGCAAATAGTGCAAAACAAAATAATATAAATTATGATTTAGATACACAGAATTATAATGAAAATACATATTATCTTCAAGTACAAGTAAAAACAGACTCTCATTTTGAATCAAAAACAGATGAAGAAAAAAATAAATTTTTAAAAGAAAATTCATTAACGAAAAATGATGATAATACATATAGCACTAAATATTATATGTGTACAGAAGTAAAGGTTAGTGAAGCAACAAAAAGAGTAATATATATTAAATTTGATGACTACAAAGAAAAATAGAAAAAATGTAAAAAAATATAAATTTTACAATTGCATAAAAAAAATAATAATGTTATAATATAAAGGAACTTGTAAAATGAAAAAGAATCTATTAGTAATGTTAGGAATTTTCTTAATTATTATTGCAGTCATAAGTTATATTTATTATAACTATGAAAAGACCGCTAGAATAGCTAAACAAACTAATTTAGAATATGAAAAATATGCACAGCAAGAAATTATAGGCTCATTATTAATGACTATAATTAATAAGGCAACAGATCAAAACGAAAAGAATGGCATTGCAAAGGATAAGAACAAACGTTATATAGAAAACGAAGAAAATTCAATAAAAATAGAGATTAAGTTTAAAGAGTCAGATAAAACTTATGCTATGGAAGCAATTTCAGAACTAGGATATGAAAGCTTTGTAAAAAATTATAGTAATATGAATTTTATTTGTACTAAAAAAGAATATCATAAAAAAACAAATCAAATAAAATATTTATTATTTGAACAAATTTAGTTATTAATTTTAAGTTAACTCTTATAAACAAATAGAGATAACTTACAATATATAATATAAAAACAAAAGTAAAAAAGGAGGAAATTTATTATGGAGAATGCATCAAAAGCATTAATTATTGCAGGAGCAATACTATTATCAATTTTAATTATAGGACTTGGAATGATGATATTTAACCAAGCAAAAGATGCTATATCAGGAACAGGTATGGATCAACAAAAAGTAGCTACATATAATGCAGAATTTACAGATTATGAAGGAACTAATGTAAACGGAACTAGAGCAAGAAGCTTATGTGATACAGTTAGAAATCATAACATAACAGTAGCAGCAGAAGACGAAAGTTTACTTATAGGAATAAATGGAAAAAGCGATACTGCTAGTATTAACACATCAAAAACAAGCTTCAAAGCTGGAAAAACATATACTATAATTTGTGAATATGATACAAAAACAGGATATGTAAATAATATAACTGTAGAAGAAGCCGGAAACTAATAGTAGTAAATATTAAAGGAAAGTAAAATATGGAAAATGCTGTAGAGGCTTTAAAAATGGCATTTGCTTTTCTGGCATTTGTCTTAGCATTAACAGTTAGTGTAATAGCTTTTAGCAATGTAAAGGCAACATCTGATATTATATTATATTCAAAAGATGAAACTAACTATTATGATTATATAAAAGACAATAATGTCTCAGGAAGAGCATCTGAAAATAGAGTAGTAGGATTAGAAACAATAATCCCTACATTATATAAATATTATAAAGAAAATTATACAGTAGTATTTAGAGAGGCTAATTATAATGAAACCACAGGAGAGTTTTCAAATATTAAGCCTCTCACTATATATAAAACACCTTCAAGAGCTAAAACATCAGCAGGTGTACAATTATGGGGAAAAAACTATGATACAATTATGCAAAATAAATATAACCCATATTTTGATGGAGGTTATAAAGAAAGTTTAAATGATAGTATTTTTTCATTTGACCTAGAAGAAGAAACTTTAAGGCATGAACCATGGACAGGTACTTATGCTAAAACTAAAGAAAATTTAGACTGTTTTTTAAATGGAGTTACTTATAAAAATCCTAATGATAATGAGGATTATATAGATTATACAAAGTTACCATTACAAACAGGGGGATTTGTAGGAAAATATAAATCAGCTAAATTTGTTGAAACAATAGGAGAATATGAATACTCTAGTAGTCAAGCAAGTGATACAGAAGATGGAAGTACAATTGATAATAGTTTAATAAAGAAAAAGAAAAAAAGAATAATTATTTTTACATTAATTAAATAAAAAAAGAAAAACTAAAGGAGGAAACAAAAAATGGGAGATAGTTTAATTACCATTGTAGCAATATTTTTAGCAGCTGTTTTAATGTTTGTTTTTCCATTAATGTCAATGTCAGAAAGAACAGATGATGTATCACAACTTGCAGTACAAACTGCAACAACAGAATTTGTTGATAAAGTAAGAACAACAGGAAAATTAACATTAGATGACTATGATAAATTTGTAGCTACTTTATCATCTACAGGAAATTCATTTGATGTTGATGTCGAAATTCAACAATTAGATGAAAATCCAGGAGTAAAAACTACACAAGCAGAAATGACAAAAATAGGAGAAAATTTATATTATAGTTTTTATACAAGCCAAGTAGAGGCTATGTTACAAGAAAAGGCTAAAATAACATTAAAAGAAGGAGATCGTATATCAGTTACAGTAAAAAATACTAACCAAACAATATCACAAATATTAAAGAACTTCTTTTATCAAATAGCAGGAAATGATACTTATCAAATTGCTGCTCAACATTCAGGAATAGTTACTGCAAAAGGAACAACAAGTGTTAGATAAAAATTAATGGGCAGATAGTATAATCTGTCCTTTTTTATACAATATAACAAAAAAACGAAAGGAAAAAGATAATGAAATTACAACATCTAGCTATCATATTTGTAATAATAATGCTACCAATATCTATGGTAGTAACAGTATATATACAAACACAAATAGACACAATATCTCTTCAAAGTAAATATAGTACAGAATTACAAACGGCTACGCATGATGCAATAAAAGCATTTCAATTAAATACGTTAAACAATAAATATTCAAGTGTAAGTGATTCAAAAATAAGAGATATAGAGGCATCAATAAATACTTTTTATAATTCATTAGGAACAGAATTTGGTGCTAGTGGATATGATAAAGAAAGTTTGCAAGCATTTATACCAGCTATTGTGTATACAATGTATGATGGTTACTATATTTATGGAAAATACTATAATGAAGAAATAGAAGATTATCAATATGGTTTAAAACCATATATATATTATTCTTGCAGATATAGAAATGAATCTGGAACATATGATTTTGTTGTAAATTATACATTAGACAATAACATAACTATATATGGAAAGATAGCTAGTGAATATATAACCAAATCAGGGACATTAATAGATCCTGACTTAGTTGAAGTTGGAAATAAAGAAACAGTAGAATATACAGACTTAGCAGGAAATTATCATAGTAAAGATTATGTAGTATCTTTAAAGTATAATGGAATAAATATAGAAAAAGAAATATTACAAGAACAACTAGCAATTTTAGTAAATAATGTAGTTGAAAATCCTAAGTATTATGAGTATGTAATGTATAATAATAGAAAAGTATATTATGATAAAGATAATAACAATTATTTTTGGCTTAATAAAAATCAAAAACAAGTTATAACAGATATAGAAACATTAGCATTTGTAAAAAAAATGACAACAAATGGAAACCTATATAGTAATAGTGCAGTGCAATATTATGCAGATGCATATGAATTTAGTAAATGGGTGAATGAAAAAATATCAAATATAACTCAAGAAGATGCTATAGATGAAAATGGAAATAGAATTACAGATTTTGCAATAAATACAAATGGAAAAAAAATATTTGAATTAAATGATAAAGATAATAATCCAATGCTAGAAGATTCAATATTTAATCAAAATAGAATTTCAGTAATAAGAAGGACAATACAAACAACATTGAATACAGCAATAGTAAATTATTCATCAAATGCAAATTATGAATTCGCAATGCCAATATTTACAGAAGAAGACTGGGATAAACTAGTAAATAACATATCAGTTGCAACATTTATGCAAGGAATACCAATAGGAGCAAAATACTTTAATAATTATTGTATAATTACAAATAATAAGAATAAGGAATTTGTTTCAAAAGATTCAATATATATAATTACAGATGACGATTCAAATGGAATATTAGAAAATGAAGATGAAGCACATATTGCATCAAGTATGGATGTGGTAGATAATAAAAAGAAAGTAATTGCAGCATATAAAAATTCAGATTTTGAATTACAAACATTTGAAAATAATAGTACAACATATGCATATTATCCACATGCAAATTATAAATGTTATGATTGCATGGTAAATATGGCACAAACATATAGTATAGATGATATAATAGAAGGAGAGATAAAAGTATATAATAAAAATACGGATCAATATGAGAAAGATGTACAAAAATCAAATAGCATAGGAGATTTAAGAAAAATATATTTAACAGCCTTAGCAAGAGAAAAATACGATTTATATAAAACAAATAGCTACTTTGGTAGCTAACACTCCATTGGGGATGTTACTTAAAGGTTAATCTGTTCCTTTTGGAAAAAACAAGAATGATAATTGAAAAATAGGTAAAAATAAATAGTAATAAAAATTAAAGGAGATTTTAAATTGAAAAGAAAAATCAAAGTAATTTTATTACTATTTATTTTATTGTTTTTATATATTTATGTAGCAAGTGTTACGTTGGTGCCTAATAGTATAATTTTAATGCAAGGAGAGAGTTTAAATTTAGCTACTTTATGGGGAATATCTATTAAAGAAAGTGAAAATTCTAATCCAAATATAGGTAAGTATAATCAGGATAAGACTATAGAAGCAGCAACAAAAAATATAGAAGATAATTCTTTGAATGAAACAGGCAAAATAGACTTAAGTTTAAATTTGTTAGACAAAATACCCTTGAAAGAAATTTCTGTAAATGTAATACCAAAAGTAAAGGTAATACCGCTAGGAAATGCTATAGGATTAAAATTGTATACTGAAGGAGTATTAATAGTAGGAATGTCAGAAATAGAAGGAAAAAGACCATATGAATTTTCAGGTATAAAAGAAGGTGACAGAATTATATCAATAGATGATAAGAAAATAGAAACAACAGAAGATTTAATAGAGACAGTAAATGCATCCAAAGGGAAAGAAGTTTCAATTAAATATGTAAGAGAAAATTCAGAAGAAGTAACAAATATTACGCCTGTACAAACAAAGCAAAATGAGTATAAATTAGGATTATGGGTAAGAGATGCAACAGCTGGAGTAGGAACAGCATCTTTCTATATACCATCAACAGGAATGTTTGCGTCATTAGGACATGGAATTACAGATATAGATACAGGAGATTTAATTACAATCTCTAATGGAGAGTTAGTAAGTACAAATATTGTTTCAATTCAAAAAGGAGAAAAGGGAAAGCCGGGAGAGATTAAAGGAAGTATAGAAGGTTCGAGTAAAATAGGTGAAGTATATAAAAATACTAGTTTTGGAATATTTGGTAAGGTATCCAATAAAAATAGCTTAAAAATAACTGAAAATGAAATGGAAATTTTAAATCGTGATGAAATAAAAAAAGGAGAAGCACAAATAATTTGTGAATTAGAAGATGGTAAAAAGGAATATTATAATATAGAAATACAAAGAATTTATACAGCGAATAACAAAGATAATAAAAGTATGTTAATAAAAATAACAGATGAAAGACTATTAGAAAAAACAGGTGGAATTATACAAGGAATGAGTGGCTCGCCAATTATTCAAAATGGAAAATTTGTAGGAGCGGTTACACATGTGTTAGTTAATGATCCTACAACTGGTTATGGCGTATTTGCAGACATGATGTTAAAACAAATGATGCAAACATAAAAAAATAAGAATTATATTATAGCAAGTTTTCTTACAAAGAAAACTTGGATATTATATAATAATAAAAAAGTAAAGGAGAAATCCTTTACTTTTTAGTATTATAGGAAAGTTTATTTTTATAATATTTGTTGTTATTTGTCGAAATTAATAATTTTTAGTACTTTTCAAATTATATGGATATAACAATTAAAAAGTTCTAATTATATATTTTTTATTATTTAGATTAAAAATTATTTTAAAAGCATTGGTCCTAAGTTAGTAATTGTACCAGCACCTAAAGTTAATATAATATCATCTTTTTGAGTATTTTCTTTTAAATAAGTAACTATATCATTAAAGTCTGGAATGTAAATAGCTTTTCTACCAAGCTCTTTGATTTTATCTACTATATCTTGAGAAGAAACGCCATAAGTGTTACTTTCACGTGCAGCATATATATCAGTTACAATAATATTATCAAAGTAAGTTAAGCTATCTGCAAAGTCATCTAACAAGTTCTTAGTTCTACTATATGTATGAGGTTGGAAAACAACCCAAGAATGATGATAAGTTTTCTTCTTTAATGCAAGAGCAGTAGCTTTAATTTCTGTTGGGTGATGACCATAATCGTCATATATAGAAATTCCATCAAAACTACCAACAAATTCAAATCTTCTATGTGCACCTGTATATTTTTTTAATGCTGACTTTATATCTTGTTTAGGAATTCCATAAGCATCGCATAAAGTAATACAAGCTAAAGCATTTAAAACATTATGAGTCCCAGGAACTGAAAGTTCAAAAGAACCATAGAAGAAATTATTGCGGTAGACATCAAAACGAGGGAAGCCGTTTTTGTTAAATGTAATATTTCTACCAACAAAATTTGCTCTATCATTTTGAATACCATAAGAAATAGTTTTAGCATTTGTGTAATTATGCAATTTAGAGCAATAATCATTATCTAAATTAACAACTAATAAGCCGTCATCTGGTAATAATTGTACATATTTGATAAATGCTTTATTAATGTTTTCAATATTTTTAAAATAATCCAAGTGATCATTGTCTATATTTAAAATAACTTCAGCTTTAGGGTGGAATTTTAAGAAACTTTCTACATATTCACAAGCTTCAATTATAAAGTGTTCACTATTACCAATTCTGTAATTTCCATCTATTGCTTTTAAAGTAGCCCCTACTTGAATAAAAGGGTCTAAACCAGCTTCAACAAAACACATAGAGACCATAGAAGTAGTAGTAGTTTTACCATGTGTACCTGAAATACAAATTGTATCGTCAAAAGCTTTGGTAATAAGACCTAAAAAGTCAGCTCTTTCCATAGTTGGAATTCCAAGTTCTTTAGCTCTTACAAGTTCTACATCATCTTTTTTTATTGCAGCTGTGTAAACAACAAGATCTGCTTTTGCTACCATATTAACATCATGACCTATAATTACATGAATACCATCTAAATTAAGTTTTTTAGTAGTATCAGATTCAACCCAATCTGAACCAGTAATTATAAATCCCCAATGTTTTAAAATTTCGGCAATACCACTCATACTAACGCCACCGATACCTATCATATAAATATGTTTATATTTTCTTAAATCTTCTATATTTGCCAATTTAAGCACTCCTTTTAATCATATCGTTTGTTTCACTGAATTATATAATTTTTTTATGTATTTTTCAATATATTTTGTAAAACTTCTAATGTATATTATGTATTTTTTTATAAAAAGTGATAATACTAATAAAATAAAAAATATTTTTCCTTAAATTTGTAAAAAAGAGAAGGAAAAAATATTTTTTTGACGAATAATATTATTGTACATAGGAAAAGTGTACAAATATAAAAACAGTAGAAAGAGGTGCTCAATATGCAAATCACAGATGTACGTTTAAGAAAAGTTAATTCAGAAAACAGAATGAAAGCTGTTGCTTCTGTAACATTCGATAATGAATTCGCAGTACA
>CAVFFZ010000019.1:0-23642 GCA_963621995.1 Lachnospiraceae bacterium | reverse complement strand
CTTTTAGGTGCCGAAGATATTTGTGGGTTACCCTGCTGAGAAAATAGGTTGTCGCCAGTTTATATATTCCCTTTTAGCTCAGTTGGTAGAGCGCTCGGCTGTTAACCGATAGGTCGTTGGTTCGAGTCCAACAAGGGGAGCCATAAACGATTTTCGTCGAACTATTTGAAAGTCTTGATATAAAAGAGTTTCGAAATTTAGACAAAATCAAAAAAGAGTAAGAAGTTAGTTTGATTCTATAAACTAGCTTCTTTTTTGTTATAAAAAACAAAAATCTTTAAGGAATTTATAAGTATTTTATGATGATTCTCGAAATCATGAAATTCGTTATTTAAATTTATTTTCCTCAAATAACGAATCTTCGTGAAATGCTTGAAAAAAGGAGGTTTTTGTGATATGATAGATATCGTTAAAAGAAAAATTAATATGACTGATGAACTACGTTCAAAAATTAAATGGGCTTGCACTTTTAATAATTGTGTACCAATGATAAAGAACGGTAGTCTAAAAATTATTGAGCATACTAATTTAGCCTATGTAGAGCCACATAGAGTTATTATTAAAGAAAAATTATTTCTATTTTTTAATAATCATGAGTATTTCTATATAGGTAATTTAGAGAATAAGT
This sequence comes from Lachnospiraceae bacterium, assembly GCA_963621995.1. Taxonomy (GTDB): domain Bacteria; phylum Bacillota; class Clostridia; order TANB77; family CAG-508; genus UMGS1663. The sequence continues at coordinate 23,014 of CAVFFZ010000019.1, read as the reverse complement.
ATCCAATTGCTAGACTGCAAGATATGGTAAACTAATATTTTAAGTGTATTTAATTTTTTCTACTAACATCACAAAATAACATATAAATATATTTAGAGTATTAGTTTAGCATATAAATGCTTCTAATACTCTTTTGTGTTTTTATGAGAAAGGAGACGATATAAATGGATTCAAAGAATCAAGAAGAAAAAAGAATTGCTGGTATTTATATTCGTGTTAGTACAGAAGACCAAGCTCGTGAAGGTTTTAGCTTAGGAGAACAAGAAGAAAAATTAAAGCAATTGAAGAATACCTAATTTATAAAGTGTATCAAGATCGTGGTATAAGTGCTAAAGACATGGAACATAGACCAGGATTTCAAGAAATGATGGATGATATGAGAAAAGGAAAAATTAATTATATAGTTGCATATAAGCTTGATAGAGTAACTCGTTCAGTCAGAGATTTGGAACTTTTAATTGCAGAATTAGAGAAGTATGATTGTTATCTTATTTGTGAAAGAGATGATGTTAATACTTCAACAGCTAATGGTAGATTCTTTGTTAGAATGTTAACAGTTCTTTCTCAATTAGAGATAGAAGTTGTATCAGAAAGAACAAAATTTGGAATGAGTGGAGCAATAAAGGCAGGTCATTTACCTGGACCTTGTCCACTTGGTTATTATAGAGATAAAGACAAAGTTGTAAAGATAGATCCTAATACTAAAGATATAGTAAAAAGAATATTTAATATGTATTTAGAAGGGAAAAGCTATTATCAAATATCTTGTATATTAGATGAAGAAAAAATTTTATACCCAGAACATAATAAATGGACTGAGGCAGCAGTTAGAACCATTATAAATAACAGAATATATGTAGGCGATTACATTAGAAATAAAACTCTTAAAGATGAAAGTAAAGAAGAAATATATACTGATGTTGTAGCACCTATTATAACAAGAGCAGAATGGGAAGAAGTACAAATTCAAAAAGAAAAAAATAAGCAATCATTTTCAAGAGATAGAGTTTATATATTCTTTCAAAAACTTATCTGTCCTAAATGTGGTAAATTAATGCTATGTAAAGGGGCAGGTGGTAAAAAGAAAAAATATATGTATTATAACTGTGGAGATTGTCATCTTTACTTTAGAGAAGATAAAATCGAAGATGTATTACTAAACTTTATTCTTAGCTTGGTAGAATATGACGAAGTTGTAAAAAAATATTTCTATCCTATATTAGCTGAAAAAGAAGAAGTAAATACAGAAAATATTGATGAAAAAATTGCAGAGTTAGAAAAACAGAAAAATAGAATTAAGAAAGCTTTTATGTCTGGAATAGTTGAGATGGAAGATTTTGCAGAAGACTATAAAAGTATTGATGAAAAGCTTAATAAGTTAGAGCAAGACAAAATGAAGAATATGGAAATTGATACCGAACATTTTTCTTTAATGAAGATTATGGCAGACAGAGATTTTGAAATTGAATCCAGATTAAACAGTGATAGTTTTGTAGAAGATTTAAAGACAGAATGGGGCACAAAAACGAAACTTGAAAAGCAAGAATTTATTTCTAAGTTTATTGAGTCAATGGTATTAGAAAAAGATGAAGAAAATGATAGTTTCAAAATTATCAAAATAAATTTTAGAAGTAGATACCTAGATGAACTTAAAAAACTAAATAAGGCTGATTGTATCGACCTAGCAAAACCAACGGAAGATATGCAAGGTATATCAGTAATAAAAAGTACACCTAGAATTACTAAATTAGAATTAAATGAGTACATTGAAAATTTAAAAGAACATTATGATGTAAAATATTACGAAGATGTTTATGATTGGACTCATTCGTATGTTCAAGAAGATAAGATGATTACAATGCCAAGAGAAAAAGGTAATGAAAGATTAATGAGAGCAGTATTTGTAGATAACAATAAAAGTTTTCCTATAAAAGATTCAAAAGGAAAGGTTAGAGGAAAACTTGGTGCAGTGTCTTATCGTGAAAAAGGAATAACAGATAAAAATGAATTGGACAATTACTATGAGGCAATTTCTGATTTAGTTTTATATAAGACAGAGCAAACAGAAGATGAAGAAGAAAGCTCCGAAGATTAGCTAAAGCTGAGGTAGCATTTCGAAGAAAGGCTACGAAGCAGGAATTTGACTTTGTCAAAATTCCTAACCCCCTATGAGTTTTGACATTCTATCAAAACTCGGGGGCTCTGCGAGGCATCGAATTAGCTATCTTTTCATCAAAAACGAATGATTTGCTTATCAGAAAATCAAGTGTAAAATTTCATTTTACAAGTAGTTTTGATGAAAAATATCTAAATAAAATTTGCATAAAGCAAAACAAATTTTATTTATCTATTCGCTAATTCTTAGCATATTCGAAGAAGCTTTTTAAGAGAAATCTACAAAGTATTTTTATAGAAAGGAACAATTTACGATGCAAGAACTAGCATATTCTATTCATTTAGGTAGCGATAAAAACAGATCAAAGTTGGGAAAGAGAGTAGCAAAAAATAATCCATCTGATACAACTTCATTAAGTAATAATGCTATTCAAAATAGTCAGCAATTATCCAAAGTTAATAAGCATAATTTAAGAAATTACGATAAAAAGATTGAAGATGTTGAAGTTGTTTATGGTACAAATGATTTATATCAAGATGTAAAGAATGTGTATTTACAAGAATTTCAAGAAGCTCAAATTGAATATGATAATAAAGTAAGAAAAGACAGAAGAATAGGAGATTATTTTATTCATATTTCAAAAGATAGCAAACATGATTTAGCTTGTGAACTTATAATAGAACTTGGCGATATGAATTTTTGGAATGGTAAAACAATAGAATATAAAAAGCAAATGACAGAAGTTTATAAAGACCAGATTTATAAATTTGTGGAAGTTGTACCAGCTTTTAAAGTTGCAAATGCAGTAGTACATTATGATGAAACATCTCCACATATGCACTTAGTAGGAGTACCTGTAAAAGATGGTTATAAAAACGGAATGAAGAAGCAAGTTGCTAAATCTCAAATATTTACAAAAGCTTCATTAAAAGAAATTCAAGATAAGATGAGAATGTATTGTATTGAAAAATTTAATGAGGTTTATGAGCAAAATGCAACATTAAAGCAAAAGCAAAAAGGTAGAAATCGAGACATTAATGTTAATGATATGGGTGGTTATAGTGAATTAAAAAGAGAACAAGAAAAGAATACTAAAAGATTAAAAGAAGCTAATAGTAAAAGCGATAACTTAGATATAGAAACACAGAAAATCAAAAAAATTCTTAATAATTTAAAATCACCATTGCTTGATAAAAATAATAAACTTATTTCAAACGAGAATATTGATAAAGTCTTAAATTATACAGAACAAGTAAAAGATACTACTAAAAGTATAAAAAGTGTTAATGACCTAAATATTACTATTGATAAGGTTGAGAAAAACTATAAGAATTTAGAAAATGAGAGAGATAGATTGTATTATAGTAATATCGAAAAGGACAAGACTATTGCTGAATTAAAGGAAGAAATAAAATTTAAGGATAAAAAAATCAATAAATTAGAAATAGCTTTAAATAAAGTTAAAACAGAATTAAGCAAGTTTAAAGAATTTTGGAGAAGATTAATTAAAAGATTTCAAATTAAGGTATTTGATGAAAGATTTGATAATATTCCAAAAGATAAGAGAAATTATACTATTGTTGCAGAAGATTTAACAAAAAGTGGAATATTTGACGATAATGATTCTGATATAGTACATGATACAACAAGAAAAGTATTGACTACTGAAGAATTAGCAGAAAAACAAGCTAAAAAAGGAAAGAAAAAGAATGATTATAATTTAGGTTAATAATATATATAAAAATAAAATTAAATAGAAAATAGGTTTTCAATAATATAGTTAATTGTTGGAACAATTGACATTGAAGGATTTGAGTGATATAATTATAAACAATTGATTGAAGAACATAGCAAAAGATAAAATATAAAAGATCGAATATAAAATGAGAGTAAATAAAACTAAAATTATAAACCAAAATAGGAGGTATAGTAGATGAAATTAATTGTTGATGATGAAATAATATTAAAAACAGTACAATTAGATGATGTTGAAAATAGGTATAAAGTAATTGAAGAAAACAGAAATTTCCTAAAAAGATGGTTGGGATGGCTTGATTTTTATAAAAAGTCAGATGATTTATTAGAATATACTAAAATTTGTCAAGAAAGAGAGAAAAACAAAGAAGCATATGCATTTGGTATATATTATTTAAATGAATTTGTAGGATGTATAGAAATACAAGAAATAAATTATAGAAATAAAAAATGTGAAATTGGATATTGGTTATCAGAAAAATATAACGGAAAAGGAATTATGATTAGAAGTTGCAAAACAATTATAAATTATATTTTTGATATTATAGAATTAAATAGAATTTCAATTTTAGCAGCTACAGAAAATTATGCAAGTCAAGCAATACCAGAAAAATTAAAATTCATTAAAGAGGGGACTTTAATGGACAATGAGTGTTTATATGGAAAATTTGTTGACAATTATATTTATGGAATGACAAAAAAAATATGGAAAGAAAATAAAAATGAAAAAAATTAAATTATTAGATGGAACAAGTATAGAAACAACTGAGAAATGTAAAGGTTGTTTCTTATTGGACTATGAAAACCCCGTGTTATACACGGGGTTCTAAAAGCTTCTAGCTATGAGTAGAAAAAATCCTCCTTTTTGATATAATAAATGTGGTTGCCAACCGCAAATAAAATCAAAAAGGAGGATTTTGTCATGAAAGACAATAATAGTTTAGCACACAGTACATGGAATTGCAAATATCACTTGGTATTTGCACCAAAATACAGAAGAATGCAAATATATGGAGAGATAAGAAAAGATATAGGGGTAATATTAAGAAGATTATGTGAGCAAAAAGAAGTAGAAATAATAGAAGCAGAATTATGCCCGGATCATATACATATGCTAGTGAGTATACTACCAAAGTATAGTGTGGCAAGTATAATGGGGTATTTAAAAGGAAAAAGTAGCTTGATGATATTTGATAGACATGCAAATTTAAAATATAAATATGGAAATAGACACTTTTGGTGTAAAGGCTATTATGTAGATACAGTAGGCAAAAATAAAAAAGTAATAGAAGAATACATAAGAAAACAATTACAAGAAGATATAGCAACAGACCAGATAAGTATAAAAGAATATGTTGACCCATTTGAAAAACAAGAGAAGGAAAAAGAGAGAAAAATAAAAAGAGGTATAGGACCACTTAAGTGGTAGCCTGAGAAAAAAATGCGGTTGGCAAACCGTTCAGAAGGGCTTAAGCCCAGAAGTGCCAGTACAAAAGCCTTCTAGGCTAAGAGCAAACCACGTGTTTTACACGTGGTTATGATTTTATTGCTAATAAAGTTGACATAAAAGTATAAATGTGGTAGAATATTCTTGCAATCCCAATGGGGAAAGTTGAAGGCTATGACCATTAAAATTTTTCTATAATACAAAAAGGGGTGACTTATATGCAAAAAGAAGAATTTAAAGGTAGAGAAGTAACTATTATGACATGTTCTAATTGTAATGCGAAGTGTAGACATTGTTATATAAGTTATGAAGGGAACTTTGAACAAAGAGATTTGTACAATCTCTGCGAAAATCTAACACAAAAATATCGGGTATTGTTAAATGGTACTGAAATCTTATTACATCCAGAATATTTTGAAAGTCTGAAGTTAGTAGGACAAAATTTCTTGTTAACAAATGGAATAGAATTGGAAAGAAATCCTGGTATAATGAAACAACTTGCTAAAGTTGGAATTAAGTATATTGGGATGTCGTATCATTTTGGAATCCATAATGATATTTCTACAGTAAAAGAACAAATTATTGAAGGAAACATATTAAGATTACAAGAATATGGAATTGGAACAGATTTAAGAGTAACTATTAACAGTCATAATTATCAGCTAATACAGCAGATGTGCAAAAAAGCAATTTCGCTTAAAGCAACAGGAATAAAGTTTACAAATTATATGCAGATGGGTGCTGCTCTTCGATTGGACAGAGAAAATATTCTTTCTGAAGAACAAATATCTGAATTTTTTAGATTATTTGAAAAAGTAAGAACAATTTATCCAAAGGAACAATTACTTATAAGGAGATGTGGTTCTTTTGGTAAAAACCGCATAAACTGTAATACAAAATTTTCTTGTACTGCTGGAAGAGAATCGATTGTAATAACTCCGGATTTAAATGTTTATCCTTGTTTTTTCTTAGCTAAGAAAGGAATGGAAATAGGACATGTTGAGGAGGGAAAGATAATAATTGACTATCCGATAAAACATGATGGGAATAAATGTTTAGCTAAAGAAGTAAATAATAATGGTCATAAGTTGAAATGATTTCTAAAAGAAAAAGCTTATCTTAATTTAGATAAGGTTTTTCTTTTAAATAATTGATGTAAAACTCTTGCAAAATTATTTGTTTTATGTTAAATTCTAAACATAGAATCAAACATAAAATATAATTATAAATTAATAGCTCATATTTTTCGCAAACGGAAGTGTCAAACGAGCCAATAAAGGAAGGATACTTAGAAATAAGTATTCTTTTTTTTACTTCGACAAATTATGACAAAAAATATATATAAGATATGATATAATGTCTACAATGAAATTAATAATACATTAATTAATGAAAAGAATATTTTACTTTATATTGAATGATGGAGAATATTTAGAAGAAAAAGATTATATAAAACATAATATTAAATTAGAAATAGAATATGAACTTAATATTCTAGAAAAAATGATAGAATGCATTATGGAAAGAAGGTAAAATGGACTTAAGTTTGAGTAAAGAGATAAAAAATACTAAAAAAGATAATATGGAAATAACAGAGTTTATAAATGAATTAAGTGAATCATTAGAAAATAGGAAAGAGATAAATGCTAATAGTAATCTGTATATCGAGATTATAGAAGATGTAGAATTAGCACCGAAGTATAGAAATATATTGCAAGATGTAATTGATAAATGTTTAGAGCATATGTCTTATGAACGAGATTTTTTTTACTTTGATTTAGATAAAAAAACAAAAAAATATAAAATGAGTTATTATAATAATGGTAATAAAGAAGATGTAGAACTTACAAATGATGAAATACAGAAATATAAAGACTATGGGATTACTTTTTATGAACCAATAGATAATAATGGTGGAATAGTTGAATCAGATTCTTTAAAAGATTGGATGAAGTGTGAAGTTGATATTGAATTATTAGATATAAAGAACAAAACATAGTAAAGGAATTTAAAGATGAGTTATAAAAAAGAAATTGAAGAATTAATTAATAAGGACTTTGAGAGTATCACAAAGACAGTAATTCCAATTAATAGTGATATTCCCATATTTAATAAAGAAGATTTTGAAGTGATTGAGGGAACACCAAAATATTTTGGTGTTGATAAGTATGGTAGAATTATTGGAGCTGTTGCTTTAATTAGTAAGAACACACTTCCCATAATTACAGAAAAAGAATTAGAGTATCCAAGACCTTATGGTTGGACTAAAAATTTAGAGAAAATAAAAAGATTATTTGAAAGTTGTCACATATTAGCATATAATTTATCCGCACAAACTACAGATAAAGAAAATTTGTTTATTGGGACAAATGACTTAAATACAAGCATAATGAAAAAAATAGAAAATAAAATAAACAAAGAAATAAGAGATAATGATTTAACTGTTTTATATAAAGTGACAATGAAATATCAAAGAAAGAATCAAATACCAACTGGAATATTAATAGAAGCACAATCAGTAGATAAAAAATTTAGTATTTGTCAATTTTGTTATAATGTAGAAAAGCAAATAAAATTTGATTACAGTGATGGAACAGTAATTTATAATAACAGATTATTAGATAGATTGATGTCAAGAATAAAAAAGGAAAATAATATTGAACAAAAGAAATTTTCTAATAACAAAAATAAAATATCAAAAACAAGATTAAATTATATTTTAAATATAAAAACGAATGAATGCCATTATAGTAGGGATTGTGAAAATTTAAAGAATGTTAAGACAAAATATATACAAGGAACTCGAACAACAGAACAAGTAATAACAGATAATAATTTTAAAATTTGCAATAAATGCAAAATTTCTTAAGAAACTCTTGCAAAATTATTTGTTTTATGTTAAATTATAAACATAGAATCAAACATAAAATATAATTATAAATTAATAGCTCGTATTTTTCGCACACGGATGCGCCTAACGAGCCATAAATATAGAGTTTGAGTGATTTTGCTCAAATTCTTTTTTTATCGCAATTATCAATGCTTAGCGATTCTTGTTCTTTTAGATATAATCAAATATTTTTTAGTATTGGAATGACTATGATAACTATATAAAGTGTAGTTATATATCTGTAAATGGACGAAGCAAAACGAATATAAAAACAGCAAAAGCTGATAAATACATTGCTTGTAGCATTTTGGATTTTTTAAAAAAACGGAAAAGTGAACGAAAGAAAACGAATGTGGTCAAAAAGTTTAACAAGAAAAGATATTAATTTGAATGAGGCAAATAAAGTAAGTTATAAGAGCATACTTGAAATATGTTCTTCTTTTTTTATTGTATATAAAAAAAGAATTGATGTAAAAATCAATTCTTTTTTGTAATTCAAATAAAATTATAAAAAACAATAATGTTTATATAATTATTTGAGTTAGTCTCCTAATTTAACTCCATTAGCATCTGTATCAATGCTTCCTGTTAAGATTAGGATACCTTCAACTAATCCCCAAATTTCAGAAACTACAGCTAAGGCTCCACAACTTAATATAGATATTAATAATTGTGCGATAGCTTTTCCAGTATATCCTAAATAGAAGTTATGAACACCTAAAGAACCTAAAAAGATACCAAGTAAACCAGCTGCCATTTTTGATTTTGGTTTAGTAGTTGAACTAGTTGTATTGTTAGTTTCAACTTTTGTAGCTTCAACTTCTATTGTTTCATTGTTTCCTTTGTTTTTGCATTCATCACAAACTTCGCTTTCAGTTTCTTTTCCGCAATATTTACAGAACATAAAAATTCCTCCTTTAAATTTCTTCATACCTATATTATACATTATTCTACATAATTTTCAAGTAAAATAGCAAAATTTATTAAAATCATTGTAAAATTTCATTAAAAATGATAAAATAAAAAACATAAAAAAACTTACAATTCATATATTAGAATCAAGAGGTGATGAAGATTGAATATGCAAAATGTATATGAAAATTTATGTGAAAATATGCCAGGTTTAAATATAAAGAAAAATGAAGATATGTCAAAGCATACAACCTTTAAAGTTGGTGGAAAAGCTGATATATATATAAATGTAAAAACAATAGACGAACTTAAACTTGTATTAAAATATATTAAGGAAAATAATATTCCATTTTATATAGTAGGAAATGGAAGTAATTTATTAGTTAAAGACAAAGGAATTCGTGGTATAGTTGCAAAATTAGACTTTAACGAAATTGGTATACAAGAAGAAGGAGATAAAGTAATATTAAATATAGGTGCTGGCGTAAAACTAGGAATGTTGGCTAGTATATTGCAAAAAAAAGGTATTGCTGGATTTGAGTTTGCATCACGGAATTCCAGGTACTATGGGTGGAGCGATATATATGAATGCAGGTGCTTATGGAAAAGAAATAAAGGAAATACTTAAAGAAGTAACTTGTATGGATGAAGAAATGAATATACATACATTAAAAAATGAATATATGGATTTTTCATATAGACATAGCCGTTTTAAAGAAAACAAAGAAATTATTTTAAGTGCAATATTAGAATTAGAAAAAGGAAATCCAGAAGAAATAAAAGGAAAAATGGATTTATATAAAGCTTCAAGAATAGAAAAACAACCAATAAATATGCCTAGTGCAGGAAGTACATTTAAAAGAGGAAACAATTTTATAACAGCACAATTAATAGATGAAGCAGGTTTGAAGGGGTACTCTATAGGAGGAGCACAAGTATCTTTAAAACATGCAGGTTTTATTGTTAATACAGGAGATGCAACTGCAGAAGATATTTTAAATTTGGTAGATTACGTAACAAAAGTAGTTTACGAAAAGTTTGGAAAAATAATAGAACTAGAAGTAGAAGTAATAGGAGAATAAAACGAAAAGATAATAAAAACAAAATATAAAAACAGAAAATATTAGAATAGAACAATAGAAAAAACAGAGTAATAGGAGGAAAAAATGAAAGGTTTTTTTAAATGGTTTAAAAGAGAGGCAAAAATGAAAAGATGGATGCTATTAATTGTAATAGGTATTTTTCTTGCATGTTATGGTATGGTATTCTTATTAACAGGAAAGCAATTAGGCTTTGGAGATATAGCTGAAATAATAGTTAGCTTTGTTTCAGGTTTTACATTTGTAATTATAGGTAACATTTTTATGCAAAGAAGAACACTAGAATTATTAGTGCAAGAAACAGATACAAGAGATGAAGCAAAAGAAGGACAAGTAAAATCCCTTATATTTAATAAAAAAGTATATGATGAAGGACCAAATATTGTTGTTATAGGTGGCGGTTCAGGTCTAGATTCTGTACTAAAAGGTCTAAAAAACTATACAAGTAATTTAACAGCAATAGTTACTGTATCTGATTACGGAAAAAAAATCACAGATTCTAGAAAAATACTAGAATCTATGCCATTAGATGATATAAAAAGTAGTTTTATTGCATTAGCAGAAAATGAACCAGTTATGAATGGAATAATGAATTATAAATTTACTCAAGGAAAACTAAAATCATTATCTTTTGGTGATATTTATTTACTAGCTATGAAAGAACTATATGGGGACTTTACAGCATCAATAGAACAATCTAAAAATGTATTAAATATGGTAGGAAAAGTACTCCCTGTTACATTAGAACCAATAGATATATGTGCAGAATTAGAAGATGGAACAATTATAAAAAATAGAGAGCAAATACCAGAAATGGTAACGAATAAAGTAAGTAAAATAAATCGTATATTTATAAATCCATCAAATTGCAGTCCTGCTCCAGGGGTATTAGATGTTATTAAAAATGCAGATGCAATTATTATAGGCCCTGGAAGCCTTTATACTAACGTAATTCCAAACTTACTTGTAAAAGGTGTAGCTAAAGCAATAAAAGAAAACAAAGGATTCAAAATTTATATTAGCAACATTATGACGGATCCGGGACAAACAGATAACTATTCATTAGCAGATCATATTAAAGCAATTAAAGAACATGCAGGAAGCGGAATTATAGATTATTGTATATATGATACAGGAGAAATTGTACCAGAATTTATAAGAAAATATAATAGAGAAGGCGCTGATTTAGTAGAGCAAGATACAGCAAGAGCAAAAGAAGAAGGAATAAAATTATTACAAAGAAATTTATCATATATAGATGGAGAATTTATACGTCATAATCCAGATGCTATAGCATCTGCAATAATTGAACTTATATGCGAAGATTTGAAATTTAGAGATATGCAAAATGATGCACAATATTTAATGTTAAATTCAAGATTAAAAGAAAAAAAGAAAAAATTGAAAGCAACTAAAAAGGAAAAAGTAAGTAAAAGAGTAAAGCAAAAAGGAGAAAGAGTATCAAGACCAAAGAGTAAATTTGCAGAAAAATATAATGATAGAATTATATCAATAAAAGAAAGCGATGAAAAAGCACTAAAAAGAAAACAAGCAAAATTAAGAGAAAAAGTAAGAATAGCTGAAAAAGCTAAATTAAGCGAAAATAAAAAACAAGAAAAAACTAAAACAGAGAGAACAACAACTAAAAAAAATAGTAAGACATAAGAATAGAATGTAAGAAAAAGAACAAAAGAAAAAAATGGAGGGAAATATGAAATACACTAATGTCAATTTTGAAGAAGGAATAAAAAAAGAATGGATTATTACAAATGGAATAGGTGGATTTGCAAGTTCAACTATGATAGGTGCAAATACAAGAAGATATCATGGACTATTAATAGCACCACTTACACCACCAGCTAGAAGGCATCTTGTTCTTTCTAAAGTAGATGAAAGTATAGAAATAGATGGAATAAAATATGACTTATATACTAATGTATGTAAAAACTACATTTCACAAGGGTATAAGTATCTAAAAAGTTTTGAAAAAGAATACATTCCTATTTATACATATGAAGTAGAAGATGTTGCTATAAAAAAATATATATGTATGGAATATGGAAAAAACACAGTGGTTGTATATTATCAAATATATAATAAAGACCACGAAACAAAGCTAACATTGACACCTGTAATAAATTTTAGAGATTTCCACGCAGAAGCTTATAATCATGAATTTGCAATAAAACAAGAAGAGAAAAATAGAAAATTAAAAGTAGAGCTAGATGGACAAGCACAAACACCTATATACATGTATAGTACAGATGGCAAGTATATTACACATCAAAATGATAGTTTTAGAAGTATGTTTTATATAGAAGAAGAAAAACGAGGTTTTTGTGCGGAAGAGAACCATGCAATTCCAGGCAGATATGAAATAGAAATTAAACCAAATGAAACTAAAGAAATAACATTTGTTGCATCTTTAGAAGCAAATATAGAAGAAATAGATGGTAAAAAAACAATAAGCAAAGAAATAGTTAGAATAGCAGAGCTTGTTTATGAATCGAATTTAATAGATAAAGTTAAAGAAAATGAAAATTCAGAATATACACAACTAATAAGGAATTTTATAATTTCAGCAGATAATTTTGTAGTATATCGTCCATCTTTTAGGCTTCATACAATTATTGCAGGTTACCCATGGTTTTTAGACTGGGGAAGAGATACATTAATTTCTTTTGAGGGAATTCTTTTAAAAACTAGAAGATTTGATATAGCCCAAGAAGTCTTATTGACAATAATAAGAGATATAAAATTTGGTTTAGTCCCAAATGGGTATTCAGGTTATGATAATCGTCCATTATATAATAGTGCGGATAGTTCTCTTTTATTATTTGAACAAGTAGAAAAATATTTAAATTATACAAATGATGAGATATTTGTAAAAGAAAAAATGTATCCAGTATTAGAAAAAATAATAGAGAGTTATACAGAAGGAATAGATGTAGACGAAAATGATATTTATTTAGATGAAGATGGATTAATTTCTTCAGGAAGTCCAAATATACAAAATACATGGATGGATGCTAAAATAGGAAGTTATGTAGTAACGCCAAGAAATGGAAAAGCTGTAGAAATTAATAGTATGTGGTATAATGCTTTAAAAATTATGGAAGAATTAACTTTAAAATTTGAAACTAAGCAAAAGGCAAATAAATATAAAATAATGTCAGACTTATGTAAGAAATCTTTCATAGAAAAATTCTATAACAAAAAGAGGAAATGTTTATATGATGTATTAGGAGATAGTAAAATAAGACCAAATCAATTATTTGCATTAAGCCTTACTTATCCTGTGTTAGATCCTAAATCAGAAATAGCAAAAGAAATGTTTAATACAGTAACTAAAAAATTATTAAATAACTATGGATTAAAAACATTAGCAAAAGGCGAAGAGAACTATATAGAAGTATATGAAGGAGACAGCTTTAGAAGAGACATGAGTTACCACCAAGGAATTACTTGGCCATGGCTTTTAGGAATATACTATAACTCATTTAAGAAAATATTAGAAGAAAGCAATAAAACAGAGAAGAAAGAGCTACAAGAAAAATATAATAAGTTTGTACAAAATGTAAAAAATACATTTATAAAAGAGTTCAATGAAGGAAGGACAATAATGGGAATATCTGAATTATATGATTCGGCAAGACCTTTTAAATCAAAAGGAACAATAAATCAAGCATGGAGTGTAGCAGAAGTATTTAGAATAATTTTGGAGAATTAGAAAATCATGTTAACCATTGAAAATTTAGAAAAAGATTTAAAAGAAGGAAAACTAAATAGCATTTATCTTTTATATGGGGAAGAACTATTCCTTTTAGAATCATGCTTAAAAAAAATAAAAAACAATTTTGGTGAAAGAAAAGCAGGAATAAACGAAGTAAAAATAGATGAAACAAATGTAAGCTCAATAATATCAGATATAGAAACACCGGCGTTTGGATATGAAAAAAAATTAATTATTGCAAGAAACACTGGACTATTCAAAAAAGAAGGTAGAAAGAAAACAGGAATAAACACAGAATTAGTAAATAAAGTTGCTGAATATATAAAAGAAAATATAGAAATAATAAGAGAATCAGTAGTACTTGTTTTTGTGGAAGAAGAAGCGGAAAAAAATGAACTATATAAAGTAATAGACAATGTGGGAATAGTATGTGAATTTAGCGAATTAAAACCAGTTCAAATTGCTACAAGAATGAAAGCAATAACAAAAGCATATGGAGTTAGTATAGATGACATTACTATAAAATACTTTATAGAATGTTGTGGAACAAATATGCAAAGATTAATAAATGAAATAAGAAAATTAATAGAGTATGCAGGCCCAAATGGAGAAATAACTAAAAAAGATATAGATCTATTATGTATAAAACAATTAGATAGTGTTATATTCGATTTAACAGATAATTTAGGCAATAAAAAAGTAAGTAAAGCATTAGAAGTATTAAACAATTTAATATACCAAAAAGAGCCAATTCAAAAAATATTAATTACATTGTATAATCATTTTAAAAAATTATATATTACTAAAATAGCACAAAAAGAAAATAGTAATATAGCAGAATGTCTAAATTTAAAACCAAATCAAATGTTTTTGGTAACAAAATATAAGACACAGTCAAGCTATTTTAGGGAAGAAGAACTAAAAAATATTATAGAAGAATTAATAAATTTAGATTACAACTACAAAATGGGTCAAATAGATTTAAATGTTGGACTAGAATCTATATTATGCCGTTATTGTTCATAAATTAAATTTTATGGACGAGATTAAAAGTTTCAGGCTTCTCTAAAATTTACGAATAAAATCACTCCTTTTTCAAATAATAAGAAAAAGGAGTGATTTTTTATGTACAATTTTAGAACAGATTTGGCAGATGAGAGAAGAGATTTATATAGAAAAGCAAATAGTATAGAAAACGAAGTTAATGGTGTAGAAACTGTGGTAGAGAATGTAAACGAAAAAATAAAAGTAACAAGAGTAAAAATTACGAATGAGGAAGGAGAACAAGCAATAGGGAAACCAAAAGGAAATTACATTACTATAGATATAAAAAAAATCAATTTATTAACAGATGAAGAATTAGAGGAATCTTCAAAAATTTTAGCAGAAGAATTGAAAAAATTAATAGGTGAAAAAATTGAATTTAAAGATGATATATTAATAGTTGGGTTAGGAAACGAAGAAGTAACACCAGATGCTTTAGGACCAAACGTAATAAAAAATGTAGAAGTAACAAGACATATTATAAATTATTTACCACAATATATAGACGAAAATGCAAGACCTGTAAGTGCTATTGCACCAGGAGTTTTAGGAACAACAGGAATAGAAACATTAGAAATAATAAAAGGAGTTGTAGAACATATTAAACCTAAACTTTTAATAGTAATAGATGCATTAGCCTCAAGAAGTATGGAAAGAATAAGTTCTACAATTCAAATATCAAATACTGGAATAGTGCCAGGGGCAGGAGTAGGAAACACTAGAAAAGAAATTTCTATAAATACTTTAGGAATACCTGTAATAGCTATAGGTATTCCAACAGTAGTAGAAACAGCAGTTGTGGTAAATGATGCATTAAACATTTTTATAGAAAAGTTACAACAGGAAGCAAAATCAAATGATTATTTAAATGGATTAAAAGAAAAGGACAACTATGAGGAGATAAAAGAAGCGTTACTTCCAAAAGAATTTAATTTTATAGTAACGCCAAAAGAAATAGATGAGCTTGTATTAAGTATGTCAGAAGTAGTTGCAAAAGGAATAAATATGGCATTATAAATTGTATAAAAAAATCCAATATAACTTACTATATTGGATTTTTATAATGCAATATGCAAAAAATATAAAGTTAGTAGGTGCAAAGGGTAAAAAATATAAAAGAAATATTTTGCCTTTGGACCTTCTTTTTTATTATAAAATAAAATAAAAATAAGAGATAATGCTGTAAAAATAGCACATTGTATGTAAATATACCATAAAACAGGAGTAGCAATTATATCTGGCACAAATCTTAAAAAGCATAAAACAATGGTGGTAATTGCCATAGGTATTTTTTTATCTTTAAAAAAGTAAAAGAAAAACATCAATAAAATACCAAAAACACCATAATCTACATGTATAAAATAGGCTATAATACTTGTGAAAATAACAAATAAAAATCCTAATACTTTATTTTTACATTTATCATAAACAAATAAAGCAAGCAAACCTAAAAATAAAGTAAAAAATATATTAAGAGTAAATATTTCTTCAGTAAATGTAGACAAAAAAAGCATAAAAGGAATTTGAGAAATGCAAGCAAAAATAAATAACTTTAGCATATGCCTTTTAAAATCTTTAGTATAAATATATCCTTGAACAGCTTGGAAAGCAAAAATAGGAAAGGCAATTCTTCCAATTAAATTGAAAAAAGAAAATTTGCCAATAATAGCATCTCCAACATGATCAAATAACATGGTTATAATACCAACAATTTTTAAAATAAAACTTGTCATTAAATTCACCCAAAAACATTATCTAATAAAACAAAATAAAAATCAAGTAAACAAAAAAATATCTTGCATAAAATAATTAATTGATATACAATAATTACAAATTTTACAAACGAGGAGGAAGTTTTTTATGTCTAACGTAAAATTAGAACTAGAATATACTAAAATAGATACAAAAGAAATAATGGAATATAAGGAAAAAGTTCAAGAAATACATCAAGAACTACAAGAAAATAAAAATAAAGAAGAGGAATTTTTAGGTTGGTTAGCTCTTCCAACTAAATATAATAAAAAGGAATTTGAAAAAATAAAAAAATGTGCTAAAAAAATTAGAGAAAATTCAGAAATATTTGTAGTAATAGGAATAGGAGGTTCTTATTTAGGAGCAAGAGCAGTAATAGAAAGTTTAACACATACTTTTTATAATTTACTACCAAAAGAAGAAAGAAAATCACCACAAATATTATATGTAGGAAACAATATTAGTGGTAAATATCTTGAAGATTTAGTAGAATTAATAGGAAACAGAGATTTATCTGTAAATGTAATATCAAAATCTGGAACAACTACAGAACCAGCTATAGCATTTAGATTTTTCCGTGAATTTATGGAAAATAAATATGGAATAAAAGAAGCAAGAAAAAGAATATATGTTACAACAGATAAAGAAAAAGGAGCATTAAAAACACTTGCAAACAAAGAGGGGTATGAAACATTTATTATTCCAAACAATATAGGTGGAAGATATTCTGTACTAACGCCAGTAGGACTTCTTCCAATTGCAACTGCAGGAATAGATATAGAAAAGTTAATGAGTGGAGCAAAATTTGCTGAAGAAAAATATAATGATGAAAATTTAAAATATAATGATTGCTATAAGTATGCTGTTGCAAGAAATTTACTATATAAAAATAATAAAAATATAGAAATATTAGTAAGCTATAAGCCAAATTTACATTATTTTATAGAATGGTGGAAGCAACTATTTGGAGAAAGTGAAGGAAAAGATGGAAAGGGAATATATCCATCTGGAGCAGAATTCACAACAGACTTACACTCATTAGGACAATATATACAAGAAGGAAGAAAGAACTTATTTGAAACAGTTATAAATGTTGAAAAAGAAGAATCTAATATAAAAATAAATGTAGATGAAGATAACCTAGATGAAATAAATTATTTAGCAGACAAGACTATGGACTATGTAAATAAGAAAGCAATGGAAGGAACAATAAATGCACATGTAGAAGGAGATGTGCCAAACATTGTTATAAACATTGAAAAGATAGATGAAGAAACAATAGGTCATTTAATTTATTTCTTTGAACTTGCTTGTGCAATGAGCGGAAAAATATTAGGAGTAAATCCATTTAATCAACCTGGAGTAGAAAAATATAAAACAAATATGTTTAAACTACTTGGTAAGCCGGGATATGAAAAATAAAATAGGACACAGTGTTTTAGTTGCTGTGTCTTATTTTTGGCAAGTTCCTTTTCGAGTCCCACATTTTAGTGCAAATTAAAAAAATAGCTTTCGCTATTTTTTTTCTGGTGCCGTTGGTGGGACTCGAACCCACATGGATGTTATCCGCAGCATTTTGAGTGCTGTGTGTCTGCCAATTCCACCACAACGGCATATTTTATTAAATTTTGGCGATTTACAACTTTGTTAGATATTTGTTAGATGTTTGAATATTTTTCAAATCTAGCAGATATCTAAACCTTACTATTTTCAAGACTTATAAGCTTTAGCACGAAAAAAATCCATTTAGATTTTGAGTCCAGTGCGTCTGCCAGTTCCGCCACATCAGCATATTTAAATAAATAAATTTAAGCATATTCATATAATAACAGAAAAAAACGAATTTATCAAGAAAAAATAATAAAAAACATAAAAAATAATGACAGAGGAAAAAAATACGTGTATAATTAAGTAAATTTAAAGAAATGTAATAAAAAAAGAAAGGAAATGATATAATGACAAAAGATATAAAATACTATGCAAAAATATTAGCCAAAATTGCTATAGCAATATCAGCCTTAATAGGAATATTCTTAACATATAAATTAGCAATATTTTATATGCCATTTATTATTGCAATGATAATAGCAGCATGTATAGAGCCAGTAATAAAACTATTAATGAAATTTACAAAAATAAAAAGAAAGCCTGCTAGTATAATTTCACTTATTTTAGTTCTATTAATTATCGGAGGACTATTAACATTAGGAATAGCAAAAATAGTTTCAGAGGGTTCGGCCCTACTTTCTAATTTAAATACTTATTTTGACCATATATATAAATGGGGGACAGATTTTATAAGTGAAATGAATGAAGGAAGGTCAAATATACCACAAGAAGTAGTTATAGTTATACAAAAATCACTTACAGGAATAATTGACGTTGTAAAAGGCTGGCTAGTGGGGTTTCTAAAAGGAATACTTAATTTTGTAACATCAATACCAAATATGATTACATATGTATTTATTACAATACTTGCAATTATATTCATATGTTTTGATAAAGAATACATACCAAATAAGATAAAAAGTCAAATACCAACAAAATGGTTTGAAAAAATTAAACAAATAATAAATGAGACATGTAGTGTATCTGTAAAATATATAAAAGCAGAAGCAAAATTATCTTTAATTTGTTTTATATGGGTATTAATAGGACTAAATATAGTTAATCTTATAGGAATAAAAGTAGAATACTTATTTATTATGACAGTAGTTATAGGATTTGTAGATTTATTACCTATATTTGGTGCTGGTGCAGTAATGTTACCATGGGCAGGATATTTATTAATAACAGGAAATATGCCATTAGCAATAGCTGTAACAATAGTTTGGATTATTTGGGCTGTTATAAAACAATTAATGGAACCTAAAATGGTAAGTAAAGAAATAGGAATACACCCAATATTTACTTTAATAGGAATGTATACAGGATTTAAACTAATGGGAGTAATAGGAATGATATTAGGCCCAATTGTTTTGATAATATTAAAAAACGTATTTAGTGAATTAATTGAAAAAGGAATATTAAAAAGCTTTTTTGAGCTAGATTAATAAAATATAAAAAGTACGAAAAAAATAAAAATAAATAGGGTATAATAAGTAAAAGAAAATGTAAAAAAAGGTGGAAAAATGTTATATAGTTACGAAACAATAGATATAAAACCAAAATTGAATAAGAAAAAAGTAATTTTATTGATATTAATAGTACTAACTATAATAGCGGTGTCTGTTTATGCTGGAATATATTTTTATAAAAAAAATAAAGAAAATCAAAAAACAAAAGAGCAAGAAGAAATAACTAAAATAAAAATAGAAGAAGAAAACCAAATACAAGAGGCAGAAAGAAAGGAACAAGAACGTTTAAAAAATTCCGAACCATTTACAGAAGAACAAATAGAAAAAATAGAAAATATATATAACCTTTCAGAAGGGAAAAATGCATTTTTAACTTTTGATGATGGTCCAACACAAAGCGTTACACCACTTATATTGGATTTATTGAAACAAGAGAATATAAAAGCTACATTTTTTGTACTAGGAAATAGAGCAAAAGCAAATCCTGAATTAATAAAAAGAGAATTTGATGAAGGTCATTATATAGCAAATCATGGTTATTCGCATAAATATAGCGAAATTTATCAAAACACACAAACAGTATTAGATGAATATAATTATACAGAAAGTTGTATTCAAGAAGCATTAGAAAATCCAGATTATCATTCAAGATTATTTAGATTTCCTGGAGGTTCTGTTGGGGGTTATTATAATAGCATAAAAAAAGAAGCAATAGGAACTTTAAAAGAACAAGGAATTGCTTATTTAGATTGGAATAGCTTATCAAAAGACGCAGAGGGAGCAAGAACAAAAGAAGAGTTATTTCAAAATTTGATAGATACAGTAGGCGAAAAACAAAATGTTGTTATACTAATGCATGATGCGGCAGACAAAATTTTAACGTATGAAACACTGCCAGATGTCATACAATATTTAAGAGATAATGGATATCAATTTAAAACAATATATGATATTTTATAGGAGGAAAGAATGTTATATGATGTAATTATAATAGGAAGCGGACCTGCAGGAATATCTGCAAGTTTATACACAAAAAGGGCAGGTTTAGAAACTCTTATTGTTTCAAAAGGAATAGGAACGTTAAATAAGGTTAAAAAAATTGAAAACTATTATGGAACACCAAATATAAGTGGAAAAGCAATTCAAGAAATAGGAGAAAATCAAGCCAAAGACTTAAACATAGAAATAAAAAGAGAAGAAATAATGCAAATAGACTATGACAAAAACTTTATTGTAAAAACATTGAATTACGAATATGAAGCTAAAACAATTATTATAGCCACTGGAAGTAATAGAAAAGTGGCAAATATAAAAGGGATAAAAGAATTTGAGGGAAGAGGAGTAAGTTATTGTACTACATGTGATGGATTCTTTTACAAAAATAAGGATGTTGTAGTATTAGGTAATAAAGAATATGCCCTACATGAAGCACAAAATTTATTGCCTATAGCTAAATCTGTAACAATGTTAACAAACGGGGAACAACCTGTGGAAAAAAGAACAGAAGGTATAGAAATAAAAGAAAATAAAATACGAGAATTTAGAGGAACAAATAGTATAGAAGAGATAGAATTTGAAGATAATACTACAAAAAAGATAGATGGAGTATTTGTTGCACTTGGAACAGCATCTAGTAGTGATTTAGCAAGAAAGTTAGGAGTTATATTAGATGAGAAAAACAATATAAAGGTAGATAACAAAATGGAAACTAATATAAAAGGAGTGTATGCTTGTGGAGACTGCACAGGAGGGATTCTTCAAATAACAAAAGCTGTATATGAAGGAATGGTTGCAGGAATGTCTGCAATACAATTTGTAAAAAAAACAAAAGAATAAAAATCTTAACTTTATAACAAAAGCTAAAAAACATGGTTATAGGTTAAATCCTTATTTAAAAACCTAAATAAAATTATAAAAGGAATGAAATTGATATGGAAATAACAAGTGAAAATTTTGAAAAAGAGGTACTAAATTCAGATGTACCAGTGTTAGTAGATTTTTGGGCAAATTGGTGTAACCCTTGTAAAATGATGGAACCAGTTGTAGAGAAAGTTGCAAAAGAATTAGATGGAAAGATAAAAGTGTTTAAGTTAAATGTAGACGATGAAAGAGATTTAGCAATAAAATACAATATTATGAGTATACCTGCATTTTTACTTTTTAAAAATGGAAAAGTAGAAAAACAAACAATAGGAATGCAAAGCAAAGAAGAATTAATTAGTTTCTTAAGATAAAAAGCCTTTAATTTATTACGTAGTTTAGAAAGGCTATTTATTATAAAAAAATAATTAATAAACAAATATGTAACAAAAAATTAAAAAAAATTGAAAAAACTGTTGACAAAAAATAAAAAAGTATGTATAATAAAAATCGTTCGAGAGAGAACAAAAATTATTATACATATGCAGGTGTAGTTCAATGGTAGAATTCCAGCCTTCCAAGCTGGCTATGCGGGTTCGATTCCCGCTACCTGCTCCAAGCCAAAACAATTTACAAACTAATAAGGTTTTGTAAGTTGTTTTTTCGTTTATGAAAATCATTTAAAAAACAATATTGATATACTATTAACCAATATTTTAAGAGGTGAAAACATGGATATAGAAAAAATAAAAGGATTTTTAATGCAAGAGCATATATTAGTTATGCTATTAACAATAATCATAGCAATAATAATACTAAAAATAAAAGATAAAATTTTTAATAATGCAATAAAAAAAATTGAATCCAAAAAAAATAGAAATACTAAGAAAGAAATAACATATATAAAACTTACTAAAAACATAATAAACTATTTAATAATAATAGTTGCAATTTTATTTATATTACAACTATTTGGAGTTAATGTAAGTTCAATTATAGCAGGCTTAGGAGTAGCTTCAGTAATAGCAGGTTTGGCACTTCAAGATGCATTAAAAGACATTATAATGGGCTTCAATATAATAGTAGATAACTATTATTCAGTAGGAGATGTTATAAAAATAGGGGACTTTGAAGGAAAAGTAATTGAATTAGGTGTCAAAACAACAAAATTACAAGATGTTAATAATGAAAATGTCTTAATTATTGCAAACAGAAACATTGGACAGGAACTAAGATCATCAGATGAATTGGTAATAGATGTGCCAGCTCCATATGAAGAAAAAAAGAAACTTTGATGAGATGTATGCTCTTGCAGCACAGCTTTATCC
>CAVFFZ010000018.1:0-26056 GCA_963621995.1 Lachnospiraceae bacterium | reverse complement strand
ACACATGCGGCAATATGGGCAATAATTGCAGAAGCAATGCTTGGCTTTGGAGATAAAGCAGTAGAGCTATTTAGAATGATAAACCCAATAGAACATGCAAGAACAAAGGAAACAGCTTTGAAATATAAAGTAGAACCTTATGTAGTTGCAGCAGATATATATGGGCAGAAAAATTTAGCAGGAAGAGGTGGATGGACTTGGTATACAGGTTCAAGTTCGTGGATGTATGAAGCGGGACTTCATTATATTTTAGGACTAACTATAAATAAAGGCTATTTATCTATAAATCCATGTGTTTCAGCGGATTGGAAAGAGTATAAAATAAGGTATAAATATGGAAATAGCATTTATAATATAAACGTTGAAAATTACAATAGAAAAAATACAGGAGTAGAAACAATGATTGTAAATGGTTATGTAATAGAAGATAAAAAGGTCGAATTAAGTGAAAATGGAGGCATATATAATATAAAAATAATTATTTGACTTGCAAAGTAAATAAAAATATGATATAATATGTTTAGTTTTAATTGTATATAAATTATAGTATAAGAGGAGAACCTTTATGAGAAAAACAACAGCAATTGCACTTTTGTACGTTATTGTGGGAATGGTTCTTTTTGTAGCAACAATAGCCACGGCCACATACATGTGGTGTACAACAAACATTTTGCCGGTGTATATAGCTGGAAATTATGTAGTTGGAAACCAAATATTAAGGTATGAAATATACCTTGTATGTGCAATAGTATTTTTTATATCTATCTGCTTTATAGAAGCAGGAGCAAGATATATAAAATACAAGATTAGACGGTGGTGGAGAAGGAGAAGGAGAAGAAGAGAAAGAAATAATCAATAATCCAATAGGGAGGGGACGTTAACTAACGTCCTTTTTCTTTTTATTATATGTTGGTAAGTCTTTTTTATTACACCTTTAATATTCAAATGTAAAGGTTAATTCATATAAAAAACTTTTGCAAAATACTTGTACAATCAAGAAGATTATGATATAAATATAGTAAAATAATGTCTTAGGAAAAGAAAGGCGGATTTTTTTTATGGAAGAAAATTTAGGTAAAAAAACAATTTTGATTGTAGATGACGAAAAGACAATAGTTGATATGCTTGTATACAATCTACAAAAAGAAGGGTATAATACTTTAGAAGCAAATGATGGAGAAGAGGCAGTAAAAATAGCATTAAACGAAAAACCAGACTTAGTATTATTAGATATTATGCTACCTAAAATGGACGGATTAGCAGTTTGTAAAAGAATAAGACAAACTTTAAACATTCCTATTTTAATGATATCTGCTAAAGATGAGGAAATAGATAAAATATTAGGACTAGAGTTAGGCGCAGACGATTATATTACAAAACCATTTAGTGTTAGAGAATTAATGGCAAGAGTTAAAGCAAATTTAAGAAAAGCAGAATTAGCCAATATAGCTACAGAAGGCGAAGAAAATGATGGTAAAGAAGGCTCAAATGTAATAACTGTAGGAGATTTGAGTTTAGACTTAAATAAATTTGAAGTTAAAGTCAGAGGAGAAGTAATGGACTTAACTTTAAGAGAATTTGAAGTTCTAAAATATTTAGCAAATCAACCAGGACAAGTTGTTACAAGAGAGGTTTTATTAGAAAAAGTATGGGGGTACGAGTACTATGGAGATATTCGTACAGTTGATGTTACAGTAAGAAGAATTAGAGAAAAAATAGAGAAAGATACATCAAATCCAAAAATACTTATTACTAAAAGAGGAGTAGGCTATTATATAGCATCAAAATAGAATAAAAAGGATGCACAAAGAGGAACATTCCTTTTTGTGCATTTGTTTTTATATATTAGGAAAGTTATGCAACTTTCCTAATATATAAAATTACATTGCACAGAAAATTTATTTCATAAATTTTTACACACGAACAAATTTAATGAAAATTTTAATTTTATTGAGTATGACAAAAAGTAGAGTTGAGACTGAAAATTGAAAATTTTCAGATTTGTTCTAAGAAAGAAGGAGAGCAAACATGATAAAAAATGTACAATTAAAAATAATATTAATTTTTAGTATACTTGGAATTGTATTAATTGGTGGAATAGGAATAGCTTTAATATATAATTTACAAAACATTGATTTAGGTTTACTTGTACAAACCGAAGAAGAGCTAATTAAATATCAGGAATTGATAGCTACCCAAACACATACTATAAAATTAATTACAATAATTTTAATTTCTGTATATGGTTTTATTTCTATATTAATAGGAATTTTTGTCGCAAAAGTTATATTAGATCCAATTGCTAAATTAATAGACAGTGCACCCAAAATAGCAGCAGGTGAAAATTTAGAAATAGAGAATAGCAAAAAAACAAATGTAGATGATTTGACAGGTGCATTCAATTTAATGACAAATGAGTTAAAAGAAAATTTAAAAGAAGTAAATAGACAAAAACGACAAATAGAAATAATACTACTTCATATGACAGATGGAATTATAGCATTTGATATTGAGGGAAACATAATGCATATAAATCCGGCAGCTACTGAATTATTAAATTTGACAGAAAATGAAAATACATTTGATAAAATATTTAATAAATTAAACGTGGATATAAATTTGGAAAAAACAATATACTTAGAAAATTGGACTTCATCAGAACAAAGGGTTCAGGTGGAAGATAAATATTTAAATATTTTCTTTGCATCTTTTAAAGATGAACAAGAAATAGCAGCAGGGGTTATTGCAGTTATACAAGATATTACAGAGCATGTAAAACTAGATAATATGAGAAAAGAATTTGTGGCTGATGTATCACATGAATTAAAAACACCTATTACATCAATTATGGGGTATGCAGATACTTTGCTAGAATGTGAATATGATAAAGAAACACAAGATAAGTTCTTAAATGTAATAGCTTCTGAAGCAAGAAGAATGGCAAAATTAGTTACAGATTTACTTATATTATCTCGTTATGATAATAACAAAGTTAAAAAAGAAATTACTGAATTTGATTTGGGAGATTTAGTAAAGAAATGTCAAGAAAAATTGCAATTAGAAATAAACAAAAAAGGTCATGAAGTTGAATGTTTTGTAACTGCAAATGTTCCACCAGTAAAAGCAGATAAAGATGGCATTGAAAGAGTAGTTTTAAACATAATGACAAACAGCATTAAATATACTCCTGAAAATGGAAATATAAAAATATATGTAGGTTTTGTATATAATGATGCTTATATAAAAATAATAGACAATGGAATAGGAATTCCAGAAGAAGATTTGAACAGAATTTTTGAACGCTTTTATAGAGTGGATAAAGCGCGTACAAGAGAAATGGGAGGAACAGGGTTAGGACTTTCAATTGCAAAAGAAATATTGGATCAAAATAAAGGAAGCATAGACATAAAGAGCGAAAAAGGAAAAGGAACTGAAGTTGTAATTAGAATTCCAACTAAATAAAAAGATTTTGAAAGGACAAAAGTGACCCGTCCCCAAATGTCCTTTCAAAAAAAGATATTAAAAAAGGTTGAAAAATTAGTTAAAAGTTTATATAATAAATGTGTTAGTTTATAGAAAAGAGGAATGAATAATGGTAGATAAAAAGGCTGTTATAATGGAAGTTTTAGAATGGACATATTGCATTGTAATTGCAGTTGCTCTTGCTTTACTAATTAGATATTTTGTTGGTACACCAACAGTTGTAAAACAATTTTCAATGTATCCAACACTAAAACAAAACCAAAGACTAGTTTTAAACCGTTTATATAGAACATTTCATAATACACCAGAAAGAGGAGATATAATTACATTTGAAGCACCAAGCCAATCTGTTGCAACTGGAGTTAAGGCAGTATATGATAATGAACCACAAAATATATTTGAGAAATTTTGCTATTATGTATTAGAAATTAATAAAATAAGTTATATAAAAAGAGTAGTAGCGCTTCCAGGAGAACATGTACAAATAGCAGATGGAAAAATATACATTAATGGTGAAGAATTAAAAGAAGATTATTTACAAGAAAATGTAGTAACAGAAGCTAAAAGTATATATTTAACAGATTTTACAGTTCCAGAAGGTTATGTTTTTGCAATAGGAGATAATAGAGAATATAGTGGAGATTGTAGAGCGTTTGGCTGTATTCCATTTGAAAAAATTGAAGGTAAAGTATGGATTAGATTTTGGCCATTCGATTTATTTGGAAAAGTAAAATAAGGAAAATATGCTAAAATAAAAATAAGCAACTTGAAGATAATAAGAGGTATTAATTTTGAGTTTTAATAATATTGTAGGAAATAATAAAATAAAAGTTTTTTTAAATCAATCAATAGATGAAAAACATGTATCACATAGTTATTTATTTGTAGGAATTGATGGTATTGGTAAAACTCTTTTTGCACGCGAGTTTGCTAAAAAGATATTATGCTTAAATGGAAAAGAAGATAGTTGTGAATCTTGCATAAAATGGGATTCAAATAATCATCCAGATTTTTTGCAAATAGAGCCAGAAAATAATACTATAAAAATAGAACAAATTCGTAATATGCAAGAAGGAATAAGTGTAAAACCAATAGTTTCAAATAAAAAAGTATTTTTAATAATAAATAGTGATTGCATGACTAAAGAGGCTCAAAATTGTTTACTAAAAACTCTAGAAGAACCACCAGAATATGCTACAATAATATTAACTACTTCTAATGAAAGTAAATTGCTAAACACTATTAAATCTAGATGTATGAAAGTACCTTTTCAAAAAATAGAAGAAAATGAACTAGAAGAATATGCTAAAAATGTGTTAAATCTTAATCTTTCAAAAGAGTTTATAAAAATATGTGAAGGAAGTATTGGGAAGTTATTAGAAATAGAAGAAGATAAAGAAATATATACTGTGCTCAATAGTTTATTAGATAATATAGAAAGATATAATTTTACTACATTAATAAATAAAGCAGAAGTTCTATATAAGGAAAGAGAAAAAATACAAGAAATATTAGAATACATAAATGTATACTTATACAATCAAAAAGATATGAAAAAATTAAATTGCATTAAATATGTAGAAGAAGTCAAAAAGAGATTACTAGCAAATAGTAATTATGATATGTGTATAGATTATTTATTAATGAAATTATGGGAGGAAATAAATGAAAAATATAGTAGGTGTTAGATTTAAAAAGCCAGGTAAAATCTACTTTTTCGATCCAGGGGACTTACAAATAAATAATAGAGATTTTGTAATTGTAGAAACATCACAAGGTCAAGAATTTGGAGAAGTAGCAGTAGCAAGTAGAATGGTTGAAGACGAAAGTGCTTTAAAGCCACTAAAAAAAGTAATTAGAATTGCTACTCAAAAAGATAAAAAGCATAATGAAGAAAATAAGAAAAAGGAAAAGGAAGCCTTTGATATTTGTAACAAAAAAATAAAAGAACATAAATTAGAGATGACTCTTACAGATGTAGAATTTAAATTTGATAATAGCAAAGTGTTATTTTATTTTACAGCAGATGGAAGAATAGATTTTAGGGAGTTAGTTAAAGATTTAGCAACAATATTTAAAACTAGAATAGAACTTCGTCAAATAGGTGTTAGAGATGAAGTAAAAAGAATTGGTGGAAATGGAATTTGTGGTAGAGAATTATGCTGTTGCTCATTTTTAAGAAATTTTGAAACAGTTTCTATAAAAATGGCAAAAGAACAAAACATGTCTTTAAACCCTTCAAAAATATCTGGGAATTGTGGCAGATTAATGTGTTGCCTAAAATATGAACAAGAAGTATATGAAGAAAAAATAAATAGACTTCCAAAAATAGGTGCAATTGTCAAAACAGAAGATGGAGAAGGTACAGTAGAAGGCGTAGAAACTCTAAAAGAAAAGTTAAGAGTAGAACTAAAAGATGACAATGGAGAATATTACTTTAAAAAATATGATGCTAAAGATGTAAAAATTATTAAAAATATAGAATCAAATACTGTAGATCCAGAAGAAAAAGAACATTTAAAAGAACTAGAAGAATTAGAAAAACTAGAAAAATTAGATAAAAAGAATACTACAGAAGATGATATATAAAAAACTAAAATTAGTAGAAGGGTGGTGAATTAAATGGCATATAAAATAACAGATGCATGCATTAAATGTGGAGCATGTGCAGCAAATTGCCCAGTAGAATGTATTTCAGAAGGCGATGAAAAATATGTTATAGATCCAGAAAGATGTATAGAATGTGGAACTTGTGCAGGAGTTTGCCCAGTTTCGGCTCCAGTTGAGGAACAATAGGGACGGTCCTTTTCGTTCCGATTTCGGAACGCAGGGACACTCCTTGTAATATATAAATTATTTAAAACAATTATTCATGTTTTAACTTTTATCTACTATGAAATTTAATTAATTGCTAAAATATAAATTTTAAAGATAAAATGTTTAGTATAATTTAAAATAAAAAATAGAAAATCAGCCGATTATAAGTTGATTTTCTATTTTTTATTTTAAAATTTGATTAATGAAGGAGTGTCCCAGTGTTCCGAAATCGGAACGAAAAGGACCGTCCCTATTGTTCTTCTAAATCTAGAAGGGCTTGCCATCTTTTATCTACTTCTTTTTGGAATTCTTCTATCATCCATTCGTTTCCTGGTTTAAACATATGCTTAAATCTTCTTTGTGGACGTAAAAATTCTTCTATTGGAAGTTTTTTAGCAGGTTTATAAGTGATTTTATATTTACCATCTACAACTTCATATAAAGGCCAGTAGCAAGTGTCTACTGCTAATTTATTCATTTCCATTAACATATCTGTAGGGTACCCCCATCCTCTAGGGCATGGAGCAAGTACATTTAAAAATGTTGGACCTTCAGTATATATTGCTTTTTCGGCTTTTTCATATAAATCTTTAAAATTCATAACTGCAGCAGTTTGTGCAACATATGGAAGATGATGTGCTTCCATAACTTCTGTTAAATCTTTACGAACTTGCATTTTTCCAGGAATTTTTTCTCCTGCTGGTGATGTTGTTGTGTCTGCAAAGTGTGGTGTTGCAGAAGAACGTTGAATACCTGTGTTCATGTATGCACCATTATCGTAGCATACGTAAGTCATGTCATGTCCTCTTTCCATTGCACCAGATAAACTTTGAAGACCTATGTCATAAGTTCCACCATCTCCACCAAATGTAATGAATTTAAAAGTTTCGTCTTCATTTAATTTTCCTGTTTTTTTCATTGCTTTGTATGCTGCTTCTACGCCTGAACAAGTAGCAGATGCACATTCAAAAGCTGTGTGAATATAAGAACAATCCCAAGAAGAATAAGGGTAAATACATGTTGAAACTTCCATACATCCAGTTGCATTAGAAACTACTGCATGATCTCCTTCTTTTAAGGCTCTCATTACCATTCTACCAACTACTGGTGCACCACAACCTGCACACATTCTATGACCTGCATTAAATATGCTAGGTTTGTTTGCCACTACTTCTTTTACATTATAAGCCATTATTTATTCACCCCTCTTACTCCAAGATAACGATAAGGATTATCTATTTTTTTATTTTCTACAATTTCCTGTAAATCTTCGTATACACTTAAAATATCTTTAGTAGTAGTGTCTCTACCACCAATACCATAAATGTAGCTTACAGTAGGAACACTGCAGTTATTTACATACATACCAGAAGTAACATCTGTAAATAATGCACCACCACAGGCATTTAAAGAATCTGCTTTATCAAGGACTGCTATAGCTTTTACATTTTTTAATGCTTTTGCAATTTCTTCAGCAGGGAATGGTCTAAACACTCTTAATTTTAGAAGACCTGCTTTTGTGCCTTTTTTTCTTAGTTCATCTACAACTACTTTAGTTGTGCCTGCTGTTGAATTCATACAAACTATAGCAATTTCAGCATCTTCTAATTTATAGCTTTCAAATAATTCGTATTTTCTACCTGTCATTTTTTCAAAATTTTTGGCGACTTCTAAAATTACTTTTTTAGCATTTTTCATTGCTTGAGATTGCCCATATTTATGTTCAAATAAATATGCTTGTAAATCCATTGGACCAACAGCAATTGGTTCTTTTGAATTTAATAAGTAATGTTCAGGTTTATATGTTCCAACAAATTCTTTTACTTTGTCATCTTCTATTAATTCAATATTTTCTATTGAATGTGATGTAATAAATCCATCTTGACAAACTGCAAGAGGAAGCATAACATCTTTATGCTCTGCAATTCTGTGGCCCATGATTAAATTATCATATGCTTCTTGGTTGTTTTCTGAAAATAACATTATCCAACCACTATCACGAATTCCCATTGCGTCTGAATGGTCATTGTGTATATTTAAAGGTCCTGAAACTGCTCTATTTACTAACGGCATAACTATTGGTAGGCGACTAGCAGATGCTATATATATCATTTCCCACATATATGCTAAACCATTAGAAGAAGTTGCTGTCATGGCTCTTGCACCTGCAGCTTCTGCACCAATACAAGCACTCATTGCACTATGTTCACTTTCTACTGCAATAAATTCTGTATCTACTTTTCCATTACTTACGAAAGTAGAAAAGTATTGTGGAATTTCAGTAGATGGAGTTATAGGAAATGCTGCAACTACGTCTGGATTTATTTGTTTCATTGCTATAGCAGATGCTTCATTTCCACTTAAACGTTCTCTTATACTCATTTTTTTTCATCCTTCCTTTTGTTTCCCTAAAAAAGAATTGTTATTTGGAAATGTAACGACGCCAAATGGTAATTCTTTTTTTAAGGGATTATTCTTCTTTCATTTCGATTGCGGAAAAAGGACAAACCTTAGCACATACGCCGCATCCTTTACAATAATCAAAATTAAAATCTTTTCTTTTTTGGTCTTTTCCTACTGGAATTGCATCATCTGGACAAACTGCAAAACATAAACCACATTGTTTACATTTTTCTTCTAAAAATACAGGTCTAGTACTTCTCCAGTCACCAGTTTTAAATTCTAAAGAATTTCCAGCATCATATATTGTTCCACCTGGGGTTAAATCTTGCCAAGGTGTTTCTTTATTTATTTTTACTGACATAAAAAATCTCCTTTCTGACTTATTAGATTATACAGCTTTTAATTAGTTTCATAATTAAACTTTAAATTTATTTTTAGGAAACCAACTTAACTTCTTTTAATGCTAAAGTTAATGCTTTCATATTTCCTTCAATAACTTCAGGTTTTTTAGCAAATTTGTGTTTAAAAGAACCTTCCATATCTTTTAAAAATTCTTCTTCGCTCATTATGTTTGAAACTTTAACAATAGCTGCAAGCATAGGAGTATTTGGAAAATATTTTCCAAGAGTTTCTATAGAAACTTTTCTAGCATCTATAGTATAAACTTTTCCTTTATAACCATTTAATAAAGGGTTTAAAGCATTAGCATCTTTTGTTGTGTTTATAATAATAGCACCAGTTTCTTTTAAACCAGCAGTAACAGGTACAGACTCTAATAAGCTATCATCTACAACAACTACATAGTCAGGTTCATAAATATTACTATGAATACGAATAGGAGACGAACTAATACGGTTGTAAGCTGTAATTGGGGCTCCCATTCTTTCTGGACCATATTCAGGAAAACCTTGAATGTATTTTCCAGTATTAAATGCGGCATCTGCAAGGAGAAGAGAAGCTGTTTTAGCGCCTTGTCCACCTCTACCATGCCATCTTATTTCTATCATGTTATCCATGCTATTCCTTCCTTCCATTTATATAAAAATTATATGTTTAGTATATGCCTAAAAGGTTATAAAGTCAAGGAGAATAGGACAGAATACATGAAAAGATAAGTTCAAAATATTACAATCTTTTTAAAATTCAAAAGCAATTAGAAAAATGTGTATAAAACATAAAAAATCCTTTACAAAATGTGAAATGTATGTGAAAAGTTATTAAAAAAATGTGATTTACAGTAAAAGAGTTGACTAAGAATGATAAAAAAGTATATTATAAATAATGAATTTAATATAAAATAAAAAGAGGGTATTATGAGTATAATAGAAATTGCAAATATAATTAAAGAAAATGGTGGAAACTTATATTTAGTAGGTGGAGCAGTTAGAGATGAAATAATGAATAGAAAAGTTCATGATGAAGATTATTGCGTTACTGGAATAGGAAAAGAAACATTTGAAAAACTTTTTCCAAAAGCATATAAAAGAGGAAAGTCATTTTGTGTTTATGATATAGAAAATAAAGAATTTGCACTAGCAAGAAAAGATAAAAAAATAGGAAAAGGTCATAAAGAATTTGAAGTTCAAAATGGAAAAGACATTACAATTGAAGAAGATTTAGCAAGAAGGGATATTACAATAAATAGTATTGCAAAAGATGTACTAACAGAAGAAATAATAGATCCATATGAAGGAATAGAAGACATACAAAATAAAATAATTAGAGCAACAACAGATAGCTTTATAGAAGATCCTTTGAGGGTATATAGAGTAGCAAGGTTTGCAAGCGAGCTTAATTTTGTGGTGGAAGAGAAAACGATAAAAATGATGAGGAAGATAAAAGAAGAATTAAAAACATTATCGCCAGAAAGAGTTTTTACAGAATTTAGAAAAGCATTAAAAAGCAATAAACCATCTGTATTCTTTGAAGTACTAAAAAAAGCAAATATATTAGATGTACATTTTAAAGAAATATATGATTTGATAGGGCAAACTCAGCCAGTAGAATATCATCCAGAAGGAGATAGTTATAACCATACAATGGTAGTAGTAGATAAAGCAGCTATTTTAAC
This sequence comes from Lachnospiraceae bacterium, assembly GCA_963621995.1. Classification (GTDB taxonomy): domain Bacteria; phylum Bacillota; class Clostridia; order TANB77; family CAG-508; genus UMGS1663. The sequence goes on along the minus strand of CAVFFZ010000018.1, from coordinate 15,282 downwards.
AGATAATGTAGAAATTCGTTTTAGTGCGTTAGTTCATGACTTAGGAAAAGGCATAACACCAAAAGAGATGTTACCACATCATTATGGACATGACAAAAATGGAGTTAAATTAGTAGGAAATTTAGGAAATAGATTAAAAATCCCCAACTCTTGGATAAAATGTGGAAAAGTATCTGCAAAGGAGCACATGATTGGAGGAAATTTTAATGGAATGACACCACAAAAGCAAGTAGATTTTATTACAAGAGTAAATAAATCCTTGCTGGGGTTAGAAGGATTAAAAATAGTAGTTATTTGCGACAGATGGAGAAATGAAGATATGCCGACAGATGTAAACTTTGCTGAAATAGGCAAAGAGTGTACTTCAAAAATTAATGGGAAATATATAGAAGAAAAATATAAAATAAATAATAAAGAGCAAGTAGGGAAAATTCTTAGAAAAGAAAGAATTGAATGGATTAAAAAGTTGAAAAGTGATTATAATAACTAAAGTAAATTGATGTCTCAAAAAATAGAATTAAATATAAAAAAGGATTGAAAATAAATAAATAGTAAGGTAAAATTAAATAAATTACAAAAGAGAGGAATTATTATATGAAAAAAATTAAAAGTATAATAAAAAATGAAAATGGTGCAGTATCAGCATTAGTATTATTTACTGTTTTAATGTTTATTGTTATTTTAATGAGTGTATATTTAACAGTAACAGCAAGGCAAAAAGCCCAGATTAAAAGTGATATAAGAATAAAGGAGATTTATGCACAAGATGTAGATAATATAGATTATGTGTATGATGCTTTACTATCTTGTCAAGATTAGTGTGTAAATTTTTAAATTAATACACTATCATATCTCAATGAAAAATACCTTCGAATTTAGAAGGTATTTTTTTAGAAGGGAGCTGGAAGAAATTTTAGAAAAAAGTTGTTGCATTGGCAATGAAAATTTTGCTTTAATTACCAATTTCATTTTTTTCCATTCAATTCATTGACTTTTTGCCTTTTTCATTATATGATATAGGTATTAAAAATATGCACTTTTTAATAAAAAGAACATACACGTTCAAGGAGGAAATTATGGGAGAAGTTATCGTTATCACATCTGGAAAAGGTGGAGTTGGTAAAACAACCACTACAGCAAATTTAGGTTCAGCGTTAGCATTAAAAGGAAAGAAAGTAGTATTAGTAGATACAGATATTGGTCTTCGTAATCTAGATGTTGTAATGGGATTAGAAAATAGAATAGTATATGATATTGTTGACGTGGTAGAAGAAAAATGTAAATTAAGACAAGCCTTAATAAAAGATAAACGTTTTAATGAATTATTCTTACTTCCAGCAGCGCAAACAAGAGATAAAAGTGCAGTAAATGAAGAACAAATGAAAGAATTAACAAGCAAGCTAAAAGAAGAATTTGATTACATATTAATTGATTGCCCAGCAGGTATTGAACAAGGTTTCAAAAATGCAATAGCTGGTGCAGACAGAGCAGTTGTTGTTACAACAGCTGAAATATCTGCTATTCGTGATGCAGATAGAATTATTGGATTATTAGAATCATCTGAAATTAAAAATCCAGAATTAGTAATTAATCGTCTACGTCCAAACATGGTAAAAAAAGGTGAAATGATGGATGTAGAAGATATAGTAGATTTACTATCTATAGATTTAATTGGAGTAGTTCCAGATGATGAATACATTATTACACAAACAAATAAAGGGGAACCAGTTGTATCGAACCACAAAGCTCCTTCAGGAAAAGCATATACAGAAATTGCAAGAAGAATTTTAGGTGAAAATATAGAGGTTTCAATTCCTGGAAGAGAGAAAGGATTTTTTGCTAAGTTAAAAAGTATTTTCTCAAAAAAATAGACAAATTTAAATAATGGAGGAAATAGGATGTTCGATAATATTATAAAGTTTCTTAAAAAATTTTCAAAAGACGAAAAAAAGGATTCTAAGGACACTGCAAAAGAAAGATTACATTTAGTGTTGATGCAAGATAGAGCAAATGTATCAGCAGATTTTATGGAGCTTATGAAACAAGAGATTATTGAAGTAATTAAAAAATATATAAATGTAGATGAAAATTCTATAGATGTAAAACTTACTAATAAAGTTAATAGTGATGGAACAACAGGAGCTCCAATTTTGTATGCGAATATTCCAATCCTTAATGTAAAAGATGATGCAAAACAAATTAATATAGAAAGAAAATTAAAAAAAGCTGAAGACGAAGAGAAAAAACAAGGTGAAGAAAAAAGCGAAAAGGTAGAAAATAAAACAACGAAAAAAGAAGAAAAAGCAGAAAATAAAGAAGTCGCAGAAATAGCAAATGAGGAGAAAACTGAAATAAAAAATAAAGAAACATCAGAAGTTATAGAAGATTCAAAAAAAGAAGAAAAAACGGAAGACGATATAACAGAAAAGACAGATAAAAAAGTAGAAGTAGAATAAATATAAATTAAGAATAATAGAGGTTTAATAAATGAAAAGAAGATTCTTAAGAAATATGGAATGGGGCATCTTAATTTGTACTATTATATTAATAGCGGTAGGAATTGTTGCCCTATATACTGCTACACAAGAGACAACTAGTGATGAATTAAAAAAACAAATTATATGGTTAATAGTAAGTATTCCAATTATGATACTTGTTATTTGCATAGATTATGAGGTGATTGCAAAAATATCACCAATTTTTTATGGGATTTTTTTAGTATTATTAGTAGTAGTATTATTTACTAAAGCTGTAAATGGTGCTACTAGTTGGTTTGAAATAGGAGAATTTTCATTTCAACCTTCTGAATTTGCAAAAATATTTGTTATATTAACATTCTCATATGTTATTACAAAAATTCAAGCAAGGGGTAGAGATGAAATTAGTAGGCCTACAAGATTAGCATTAGCATTATTAGTTGTAATTGTACCAGTATTATTAATAATAAAACAACCAGATTATGGAACTGCATTAGCATTTTTAGTAGCAATAGTACTTATTTTGTTTTCAGCAGGAATTAAAAAAAGATATATATTTACAAGTATATTAATAGTTCTAATTGCTGCTCCATTATTATACTTTTTTGTATTACCAGAGCATGCAAAAACAAGAATAGATGTATTTTTAAATCCAGACTTAGATCCAAGAGGTGCAGGGTATAATATAATTCAATCGAAACTTGCAATTGGTTCAGGCCAATTATTTGGAATGGGCTTATTAAAGGGAAATCAAACTCAGTTAGGATTTTTATACCCAAAAACTACAGACTTTATATTTGCAGTTATAGGTGAAGAAATGGGATTTGTTGCTACAGCGGGAATTGTAATATGTTATATAATATTAATTACAAAAGCTATATACGTTGCAAAAACTGCTAAAGATGATTTAGGGTCATATATTGCTATGGGTATTGCAGGAATATTTTTATTCCATATGGTAGAAAACATAGGAATGACCATTGGACTTCTCCCTATTACAGGTGTTCCACTTCCTTTTGTAAGTTATGGAGGAAGCTCACTTTTAACAAATTTAATATTAATAGCATTATTATTAAATATTAGTGGTAGAAGACAAAAAACAATATTTGTTGAATAAAATATAAATAAAGAAGAACATGAAAAATTCACATGTTCTTCTTGTAGATAAAGAGGAAAATACATGTACTTAAAAGAATTAAAAATAGGAAATGTAACAATTGAAAATAATATTATTTTAGCTCCAATGGCTGGAATAACAGATAAAGCATTTAGAAGAGTTTGCAAGGAATATGGAGCTAGTTTAGTATGTACAGAAATGGTAAGTAGTAAGGGTTTGTATTATAAAGATGACAAAACAAAACTATTATTAGATACAAAAGAAGAAAAAAGACCTATATCTATGCAAATCTTTGGAAGTGATGTAGAAACTATGGGGTATGCAGCAGAGTATGTCTCAAAGTTAGCGGATATTGTAGATATAAATATGGGATGTCCAGCACCAAAAGTTGTGAAAAATGGTGATGGAAGTAGATTGTTATTAGACTTAGAATTAGTAGGGAAAATTGTAAAAGAAGTAGTAGAAAAGTCAAGAGTTCCTGTTACAGTAAAAATGAGAAAAGGATGGAATGAAGAAAATATAGTGGCAGTAGAAGCAGCAAAAATAATAGAAAAGATGGGAGCATCTGCTATTATAATTCATGGAAGAACTAGAGAAGAGTTTTATTCAGGAAAAGCGGACTGGGAGATTATAAGAAAAGTAAAACAAGCAGTTAGTATTCCTGTTATAGGAAATGGAGATATAAAAAGCAAAGAAGATGCCCTTGAAATGTTTAAACAAACTGGAGTAGATGGCATAATGATAGGTAGAGCTAGCCTAGGTAATCCATGGATTTTTAAAGAAATAATTTCGTATTTAAAAGGAGAAGAGACAAAAGAAATATCTAAAGAGGAAAAATTACAAACAATTTTAAAACATATAGAGTGGGAAGTAGAAGAAAAAGGCGAAGTAGTTGGAATTAAAGAATTGAGAAAGCATATGTCAGCATATATTAAAAATATGCCAAATGCAACTACGCTAAGAGAAAAAATTAATAAAATCGAAACTAAAAAAGAATTAGAAGCTTGTTTAAAAGAATACTTTAATATGTAAAGAATATAATAAAAAAGAATAGGTGAATACCTATTCTTTTTTATATGAAAGTGAGGAATTATATGAAAACAAAAAAGATGATAATAATTTTTATTATAATTTTAATTATTATTTCAGTTTCAATTTTTTTGATTTTATATTATAAAAATGGAAAAATAGGAAACACTATAATTAACAAATCGGAAGAACAAATTGTAGATTCTATTTTAAATATTAAGTCCTATAGTGCGAAATTAGATGTTAGTATTGAGACAAATAAGAATACGACTAAATATGTTGTAAGTCAAAAAGTAGAAAATGAGAAATCAATGCAAGAAGTATTAGAACCAGAGAATATTGCAGGAATAATAACAGAATATGATGGAACAAATTTGAAAATAAAAAATAATAAACTAAATTTAGAAACTACTTTTCAAAATTATCAATATGTTGTAGAAAATAGATTGTGGTTAAATTCTTTTATAAAAGAATTTAAAGAAAGTAGTAATAAAAAAGTAAATAGTAAAGAAAACGAAATAATATTAGAAGTAAGTAACACAGAAAACCCATATAATACTTATAAAAAATTATATATAGATAAAAAGACAGGAAAACCTACTAAATTGCAAGTAGAAGATATTAACAAAAAGATGCTAGTCTACATATTATATACTGAGATAACAATCTCTTAAATATTTATTAATATTTAAAATATATCTTAAAAGAACTTTCGATATGGAAAAATAGTGGGAGTGATAGACAAATGATGATAAGAAGAGGAGATATGTTTTATGCAGATTTAAGTCCAGTTGTAGGCTCTGAACAAGGAGGAATAAGACCAGTTGTTATTATTCAAAATGATATAGGAAATAAACATAGCCCAACAGTAATTGCTGCTGCAATTACTTCACAAACTGGAAAAAATAAATTGCCAACTCATATAGAATTAGCTGTAGAAAATAGTGGGTTAAAGGCAGATTCAGTAGTTCTTGCAGAACAAATAAGAACAATAGATAAAAGTAGATTAAAGGAAAAAATAGGGCATATTAATGATGATACAGTAATGAATAAAATTAATAATGCTTTAGGTGTAAGTTTTGGATTAGACTAATACTTGTGTCAGACTTAAAATTTTAGCTTTATAAATTTACTAAAAATGATAAAATTAAATTTATAAAAAGTGAATAAAAAACGTGGATAACTTTATAAATTATCCGCGTTTTTCTAATAAATTCTATTAAGCTAGATTCATATAGTAAAAAAAATTAATATTATAGAATTTTTTAAATCTTCAATTTTTTAATAATTCTTATTTCTTTCCATAGTTTATCTTTTACGTCTGTTCTAACAATAATTGCTTGGCGATATTCAGATAAAACATGTTCATAATTATCAAAATTTTCACCAGTTTGGAATAACATTTGCATTCCATTTCTATAATATTCTTTTTCTTTATCTTTTTTTGTTTTCTGACTTTTTATATCATATTTTTGTATTTCTTCCAAACGTTTTACTTGTTCTTTTAAATATTTAAGGTAGTCCATTACACAACTTATTTCATATAAGGTATCATCTATAACAACTTTAAATAGAGCTTTTAATACAGTACTATTGATTTTGCCTACATGACAATCTTGTTTTAATGAATCTAAAGCTACTGTTTTTATATAATCTGTTGGTCTGGCATCACGAATTAATTCTTTTAATGTTTCAGAAATATTAACGTGAGTAGTATATTGCCTTTTGGTAACAATTGCATCATATTCATCTGCAACACGTATAATTTGAGCTACATATGGAATGTCCTTTTTGGTTAAACCTTGAGGATAGCCAGTGCCATTTAATGCTTCATGATGATATAAAGGACCTTCTGCATATGGTCTTAATTTTAGATCCTTCATACACATCTCATAACCTAAAGTAGTATGTGTTTTTATTATTTCGTATTCTTCTGGAGTTAAAGAATCAGGTTTATTTAATATTTCAGGTGGTATAAATAATTTCCCAATATCATGTAAGTAGCCACAAATTGTAGCATGAATAGTAAAGTATTTTTTACAATGTAAATATTCACAAATACGGCATACTAAGTTAGCTACATTTTCACTATGTTGTCTTGTAAATATATCTAATCTATCAAGCATTGATAATTGATACTTCATTACATCATTTAAGTTATATGATTTTAAATTGGTTGAACTATAAAAATCTATTTTTCCATTATTCATTTGTTAGCCCCTTTATATATTAAATGTTAAATACATATTAACACATGCGAAAATATAATGCAATAAGTAGCCAAAAGAAACTTGACAAAAATATGCTAAAAATATATAATTTTAGCATATTGTAGCGAAATTTATAAAAAGCAAGTAAGGGTGAAAAAAATGTATTTAAAAAGACTAGAACTACAAGGATTTAAATCTTTTGCAGACAAAACAGTATTAGAATTTAAACCAGGAATTACTGCTGTAATTGGACCAAATGGATCTGGAAAAAGTAACATATCAGATAGTATTAGATGGGTATTAGGGGAACAAAGCATGAAATCTCTAAGAGGTGCTATTTCTTCTGATATTATTTTTGCTGGAACACAAAACAGAAAATCATTAGGTTTTGCAGAAGCGTCTATAGTAATAGACAATTCAGATGGAAAACTTCCTATTGAATATAATGAAGTAACTGTTACAAGAAAAATTTATAGAAGTGGCGAAACAGGGTACTTTATAAATAAGACTCCTTGTAGATTAAAAGATATATTGGAATTGTTCATGGACACAGGTATTGGAAAAGACGGATACTCTATAATTGGACAAGGTAAAATAGATGAAATATTAAGTAACAAATCTGAAGATAGACGTCGTATTTTTGAAGAGGCTGCAGGAATTGTAAAATATAGAACAAGAAAACAAGAATCTGAGAAAAGATTAGAACAAACTAAATTAAATTTACTTCGTATAAATGATATTTTAGTTGAAATAGAGGGAAACATAGAACCACTAAAAATTCAATCTGAAAAGGCAAAGAAATTTTTAGACTTAAGAGAAGAATTAAAAGGTATTGAAGTAGGCTTATTTTTATATAACATAGAAACATATAAAACAAAATTAGAAGAAATTATAAAAGATGAAGAGATATTCAAAAATCAATATAATGAAGAAAATGAAAAGTTTGAAAAAGTAAAAAAAATAAAAGAATATCTAAAAACACAAGTAGACGAAATAACAGAAAAAATAGAACAAATGCAAAATATTGGTTTTGAAAGTTCAAATAAAATTGAAAAAATTAATTCTGATATTAATGTTATGCAAGAAAGAAAAATAAATAGTGAACAAAATGCAAAACGATTTGAAAAAGAAATAGAAGAAATAACAGAAAAAATAAAAGAATTAGAAGAAGAGAAAAAACAAAAACAAGATAGAAAAATAGGACTAAATCAAAATAGAGAAAAATTTAAAAAAGAACTTGCAGAAAAACAAGCACAGTTAGAAGAAATAACTAAAAAATTAACTTCAAAAGAATTAGAAATAGAAGCAAAAAAGGAAAAAGTTGAGCAAGATGTAGATAAAAAATATGAAGTAGCATCTGAAATTAATACACAAGATATCAACTTTGAAAATTTAGAAAAAAGACAAAAAACTATAAAACAAGAGATTCAAACTGCAATTTCTGAATTGGATAGTGCTCGTATGAAAAAGCAAGAACTTTCTAAGGAATTTTATGATATTGAAGCTAAAAGAAATGCTGCAGCTTCTAAAGTAGAAAAAATTAAAGAAGAAAAAGAAAAAGCATCAGCAAAATTAAAAGAATTTGATAGTAAAATTAACAATATTATTTATGACACAAGAATGAAAGATTCTAGACTTAAATTCTTAATAGAGACAGAAAAAGAAAAAGAAGGATACACAAAGAGTGTTAAAAATTTACTTATAGAATGTGAAAAAAATGCTACTTTAAAAAAAGGTATGCATGGTGTTTTAGCAAATTTAATTTCTACACCCAAGGAATATGAAACAGCAATAGAAATGTGCTTAGGTGCTACACTTCAAAATATTATTACAGACACAGAAGAAGATGCTAAAAAATTAATAGAATTTTTAAGAAATGGAAATTTGGGAAGAGCATCATTCTTACCAATTACATCTGTAAAAGGTAAAAAATTAGAAAACATTAAAAAAAGTGGAATTGATGGTGTTATAGAAATAGCTTCAGATTTAGTAAAATATCAAAATAAATATGAACAAATTGTATTAAATTTACTTGGAAGAACAGTTGTAGTAGAAGATATGAATACAGCTATTGCTCTAGCTAAAAAGAACAATTATCAATTTAGAATTGTAACCTTAAAAGGAGATTTAATTAATCCTACAGGTGCAATTACTGGTGGTAGTGTTATATCTAAAACAGTAAATATTTTAGGTAGAGGTAGAGAAATTGAAGATTTAGAAAAACAAATTAAAAAGCTAGAAAAACAAAAACAAGATTTAGAAGAAGAAAAACAAGAATATGAAAAATCAATTGAAACTACTTTAAAGACATCAGAAGAATTAGAAAAAAATATGCAAGAAATTGATATTGTATATGCAACTGAAAAACAAAAAATGGTTTCTGTAGAAGAAAATATAGAAAAAGCAGAGAATAGACTAAATAAACTAAAAGAAGAAACTTCAAATATTGAAGAAGAAAAAAAGGTAAATAGGGAAGTTAAAAAGCAAAAAGAAGATGAAATAGCAAGTTTAACAAAAGAAATAGAAGAATTAAATATAGTAATTGAAGAATTTGCAAAAGCAAATAAAGATAATCAAACTTATATAGATGATTTAAACTTTGATATTACTAATTTAAAAATATCAGTTTCTTCATTTGACGAAAGTAATATGTCAATAGACGAAATGATAGAAAGAATAAATCAAGATATTGAAAATAGCAACACAAGTATAAACAACAAAAAAATTCAAATTAATACTATTAGAAATGAAAATAATGCAATAGAGACTTCTATAGAAACTTCAAAACAAGAAATAGAAAAAATAAAACAAGAAGTTTCAAATAGTTCTCAAATAGTAGAAGACTTAAAAGCAAATAGAACAAAAAATAATGAGCAATTAGCTAAATTAGAACAAGATATTACAGATAAATTTAAAATACTAGAGGATGTAAAAGAACAACTAGTGAAAATAGATGTAAAGAAAACTAAAATAGAACAAGATAAAGAGCAACTAGTAAATCATCTTTGGGAAGAGTATGAAATAACTCCTAATAATGCAGAAGAATATGAAAGACCAACTAATATAGCGGTTGCACAAAAACAAGTGAATAGCTTACGTAATCAAATTAAAAATTTAGGAAGTATTAATGTAGATTCAATTGAAGAATACAAGAAAACAAAAGAACGTTATGATTTCATGAGTGAACAACGTTTAGATTTAGAAAATACAAGTGCAAAATTAAGAAAAATGATTTTAGAAATGACAGAAACAATGAAAACTCAATTTGCAGAAAAATTTGCAATAATAAATAAAAACTTTAATGAAGTATTTGTTGAATTGTTTGGTGGAGGAAAAGCAGAACTTATATTACAAGATGAATCAAACATATTAGAATGTGGAATAGATATTCAAGCACAACCAACAGGAAAGAAACTTCAAAATATGATGCTTCTATCTGGTGGTGAAAAAGCACTTACAGCAATAGCATTATTGTTTGCAATATTAAAAATAAATCCTGCACCATTCTGTATATTAGACGAAATTGAAGCAGCACTAGATGATGTAAATGTATACAGATATGCAGAATATTTGAAAAAGTTTAGTAAAGAAACACAATTCTTGGTTATTACTCATAGAAAGGGAACTATGGAAGCAGCAGATACAGTATATGGAGTAACAATGGAAGAAAATGGTATAAGTAAGCTTCTTTCTATGAAATTGTCACAAAAGTAGAAATAAAACACTTTTCAAAATTAATTAAAAAGATTCATAAAATATGGACAAGTGCATATATATTAGTATGAATTTTTAATTAACAAAGGAGAGTGTTTTTTATGTGGCATACTAAGGAAATAGAAGAAATAGAGAAAAACTTTAGGACAAACAGACTTTATGGAATTGAGAAAGAAGAAGCTAAAAAAAGACTAGAACATTTTGGAGAAAATAAGCTAGCAAATAAAAAGAAGGAAAATATTTTTATAAAATTTATAAAACAATTTAATGATTTTATGATAATTATATTAATAATAGCTTCTATAATTTCAGCAATAATTACCAAAATGAATGGAGAAAATGATTACATAGATTCTATTATAATTATTGCTATAGTAGTATTTAATGCAATAATGGGATTAATTCAAGAAGCAAAGGCAGAAAAATCTCTAGAAGCATTAAAAAATATGACTGCACCTGTTGCAAAAGTAAGAAGAAATGGAAAAATAGAAACTATTTCAGTAAATGAAGTTGTTCCTGGAGATATAATTTTATTAGAAGCGGGAAATTATGTGCCAGCAGATGCAAGACTTATTTCATGCTCAAATTTAAAAGTAGAAGAATCTAGCTTAACGGGAGAGACTCTCCCAGTATTAAAAGATGCAAATGTTATTTTAAATAAGGAACAAACATTAGGAGATATGATTAATATGGTGTTTTCTTCAACCATAGTAGTAAATGGACATGGAGAAGCAATAGTCACGGAAACTGGGATGAATACTAAAGTAGGTAAAATAGCAGGAATGATTATAACAAATGAAGCACCACAAACACCTATACAAAAGAAGTTAGCGGGAGTAGGAAAATCATTAGGAATAGGTTGTTTGGTAATTTGCCTATTTATATTTATAATAGGAATATTTAAGAAAATACCAACAATGGAAATGTTTATGACTTCAGTAGGACTTGCTGTTGCGGCCATTCCAGAAGGTCTTCCAGCAGTTGTTACAATAATGCTTTCAATAGGTGTTACAAAAATGGCAAGAAAAAATGCAATAATTAGAAAATTGCCAGCAGTAGAAACTTTAGGAAGTAGTAGTGTTATATGTTCAGATAAAACGGGAACATTAACACAAAATAAAATGCAAGTTGTAGAGCATTATACTTTAGGAGCAGGTAAAAGAGAATTAAAAACATTTGCATGTATGTGTACAGATACTCAAATAAGTTACGAAAACAGTAAGAAAAAAGCAGTAGGGGAGCCAACAGAGGTAGCTTTAGTAGAGGATGCTTTAAAAGATAATATAGACAAATTTGAAATGTATAAAATGAATAGAAGAGTTGCAGATATTCCATTTGAATCTGGTAGAAAAATGATGTCTACAATTCATAAAAATAATAATTCATACATGGTTATTACAAAAGGTGCGCCAGACATCATTTTAGGAAAATGTTTGTATTATAAAAAAGAGAATATAATAGCTCCCATGGACAATAGTGTAAGAAGAAATATAGAAGAAGCAAACAATAAAATGGCAGAAAAAGCATTAAGAGTAATAGCAATTTGTTACAAAGAAATAGAAAAACTACCTACAAACATTGAAAGTAAAGAAATAGAAAATAATTTAATTTTTGTGGGACTAATAGGAATGATAGATCCTCCAAGAGAAGGTGTAAAGGAAGCAGTTTTAACATGTAGAAGAGCAGGAATAAAAACAGTTATGATAACAGGAGACCATATAACAACTGCAAAAGCAATAGCAAAAGAGCTTGGAATACTAAAAATGAGAGATAAAGCTATAACAGGAGCAGAATTAGATAAAATAGGTCAAAAAGAACTAGAAAGAGATGTTATGAATTATTCCGTTTTTGCAAGAGTATCACCAGAACACAAAGTTAGAATAGTAAAGGCATTTCAAAGTACAGGAGCAGTTGTTGCAATGACAGGTGATGGAGTAAATGATGCTCCAGCACTAAAAAAAGCAGATATTGGTGTAGCAATGGGAAGAAATGGTACAGATGTTGCTAAAAATGCAGCAGATATGGTATTGACAGATGATAATTTTGTAACTATAGTAGAGGCAGTAAAACAAGGAAGAAATATTTTTGATAATATAAGGAAATCAATACATTTTTTAATTTCTACCAATATAGGAGAAATAGTAACTATTTTTATGGGAATTGTATTAGGACTAAAATCACCACTTCTTGCAATACAATTACTTTGGATAAACTTAGTAACAGATTCTTTTCCAGCAATTGCACTAGGGTTAGAAAAGCCAGAACCAAACATAATGAACAGAAAACCAGTAGATTCAAACAAAGCACTATTTGCAGATGGTATGTGGGGGAAAATATTTGTAGAAGGTATAATGTTAGGAATACTTACATTATTTGCGTTTAGTATAGGAAACAATTTATATAGCTTAGAAGTGGGTAGGACAATGGCATTTGTATCACTTGGAATGTTAGAACTTGTACATAGCTTTAACATTAAAACAGAAGAATCAATATTTAAAACAGGAATTTTAGAAAATAAATACCTTGCAGGAGCCTTTATTTTAGGCTTAATTATGCAAGTGGGAGTAGTAATTATTCCTCCTGTAGCAGAAGTATTTAAATTAGTTCCATTGAACAAAACGCAATGGATGTATACAGCATTAATATCTATAATGCCAATAGTTATAATGGAACTACAAAAGAAATTTAATGAATTTAAATTTGGAAAAGTAATATATAAACATGAAGAAAAAACAATATAGAAGATAAAATATAAAGCAAAATAAAGGAAATAATAGCAAAATAAAGTAAAAGTACCAATAAATTCAAATAATATAAATATATACTGGTTAAAAGAAATAAAATTTAGTTAAAATGGAATACTTTGTTTGCAAATGTTTAAAATATATAGTATAATAAATACTGTCGTGCGAAACAAGAAGGAGATGAATTTATATTTTAAACTTTAAATTAAAAAACTATACAAAGTGTATAGTAAGACTAATTAGTATTATAGCAGTAGCTCTTATTCTAATTGTTGCATTTATACTACTTAAATATAAGCCAGCATATAAAGTAACAATTTCAGGAGAAGAAGTTGGATATATATTGAATAAAAATGAATTTGAACAACTAATAAATGATGAAATATTAAATATGGATCAAGAAAATGTAGCATATGTAGATGTTGAAGAAATGCCAAAATATAAATTATTACTTATAGAAAATAATGAAGAGACATCAGAGGAAGAAATATTTAATAAAATTCAAGAATCAGCAGTTGTAACATATAGAATGTATGCAGTTACTCTAGAAAAAGGAAGTACAACATATGTATCTTCTAAGAACGAAGCAGAAGAAATTATAAATAGCATAAAAGAAAAGCAAGAAGATGCAGAAATTTCAATGCAAGAAATATACACACAAAATTTAGAAGAACTTGAAAGTAAAGTAGAAGTAGCTTCTAATGTACAAACAAAATTAGAAGAAGAATATGAAGAAATAGAGTCATCAACATTTAATGGTATATATTTTTCAGTAAAACCAGTAACAGGAAATATAACTTCACGTTTTGGTGCAGTGGAAAGTGTACGTGACCATACACATATGGGAATGGATATTGCAGCACCAAATGGAACACCAATTAAAGCAGCAGCAGATGGTACTATAAAATTTGCAGGGTGGATGAGTGGATATGGAAATTTAGTTATTATTTCACATGGAAATGGAGTAGAAACATATTATGGACATTGTAGTAAATTATATGTTTCAAAAGGAGATGAAGTAGTAGCAGGTGACACAATAGCAGCAGTTGGCTCAACAGGAAATTCAACAGGAAATCATTTGCACTTTGAAATACGTAAAGATGGAGCACAAGTAAATCCACAGAAATATTTATATAAATAAAAAAACAAATTACCCCAGAAGTACCAGGTACTTTTGGGGTAATTTTGATAAAAAAACAGCCTACGTATAAACGAGGCTGCTTTTAAGAAAATAAAAGGGGATGTTTCGTAAATAAAAGGGTAAAATTTATTTACTAACTACAAATATAATATACTAAAGTTATTTGACCATTTTGTGAACAAATCGAAAATATTTGTGAAAATTATTAAAAGTTTTAAGTCAAACCAGATTTTGTTTATAAAAAACTAAATAAAGTAATAGGAATAATAATATTAGCTTATAATTTAGAGAAAACAAAAGAAATAAAACAGTGTAAGCTTATTTTTCTAGAAATATGTTGACAATTAATATATTTAATTATAAAATAAAAATGTAATAAAGTGAAAACAAAGGAGAAAACATGAAAATGGTAATGACTGTAAGCCTTGCGGCTGTGTACACACACACTTATAGTTCATTTAAAAAACAAAAATAGAAAAAGAGAAGATAGGTTTAGAAGCTAAGTAAATAAGCATGTTTTTTAAAGCTATCTTTTTTCTATTCTAGAAAAGTTTTGCATAGAATGATTACTTTCTGTAGAAGATGAATATGGGAAAAATTAGATTTTATATTCTAAGAAAAAAAGTATATGGTTAAATTTGAAAGTTCTTAAGGAAATAGTTACACAGTTAAATTTAAAATGTCAAGGGAGGAATAAAACAATGAAAAAGACAAAAGAAAAAGCTAAAGGAAAGGGAAAAATGTTAAAAACTAAAAAAAGACTGAACAAAGGAATTACACTAATAGCACTGGTAGTAACGATTATTGTGTTAATAATTTTAGCAGGAGTAAGTATAAATTTAGTGCTAGG
>CAVFFZ010000017.1:0-28496 GCA_963621995.1 Lachnospiraceae bacterium | reverse complement strand
TACGACCTTCGGGTTATGAGCCCGACGAGCTGCCAACTGCTCCACCCCGCGATATATTAAATTAAATTTTTAACTGCATTTAAGTATAACTCGAAAAGTCCAAAAAGTCAAGCACCTGCGCAAACTTTTTCATAATTACATAAATTTTTTTCACATTTTCCTATATCGTGAATTTATTTTTTCTTTTATAACTTATTATTTCCTTACATTTATAGCATTCACTAAGTTATTGTATTTAAACCTTTCTAACTTAAATTATTTTTTATCTAACTACTTCTTACATTTTCTATTAATTATAATAAAAAACTTACAACTCTATTACACATCTCATCCTATTATATTTCACACAATTTTATTAATTTCAATAATTTTCAACTTAACTCTTTTTTGTAATATATGCAAATAAATAAAAAATATTCATATTTATTTGCATATATTAACAACATTTTTTAACTAGCTTTTCTTACTTTCTTGCAAATTCTACTAAATCTTTTATTTTCTATGTATTGTAATGATGTAAAGCTTAATAAACATTTTTCTTTCGCAATACTATTCCATTCTTCTGGCGTTGGTACTCTTTGTAAATCTTTTATCATTTGTAGTGATTTTCTATACATTTCTAACATATTTATTACCTCTAGGTGATAGTATAGCATATTATGTTACTTTTGTTTGTCGAACATTGTCATCTACTTCACAAAAATATTATTTTTTATTTTATTAAACTTATTTTCCCCTATCCCACTTACATTTTTTAAATCTTCTATAGAATTAAATTTACCATTTTCTTTTCTATATGTCACTATTCTTAATGCAATAGCCTCGCCTATTCCAGATAATTTTTGTAATTCCTTAACATTTGCTGTATTTATATTTATTCTCACATTTTCGTTTTTAGAGTCATTTCCACTATTAGCATCGTTTCCGTCACTCATACCGCTTCCACTAATCACAACACCATCCTCCATATTCTCAACTATCTCTTTTTCTTCCTTTTCATTTATATTAGGAATATAAATCTTATGAGCATCTTCTAGAACATATGCTAAATTGACTTTTGATAAATCTGCTTCTTCCGTAACTCCATCTGCCATATTTATTGCATCTACAATCCTTGCTCCTTCTTCTAATGAAATAACTCCTGGAGATACGACTTCTCCTGAAATATGTACAATTATTTTTTTACTTCCATTCAAGTTAGTACTTTCTCTTATTTTTATAGAATTTTCTTCATTTAAATTAGTTCCTTCTTGTTCTTCTACAGAAGTAGAATTAGCAACACATTCTTGTATTTCTACAGAATTTAAATCATTTTCTTTCAATTCCTCTAACTCAAAATCTTTTTGATTTTCTTCTCCCCAAAAATTGAAACTACTTATAACAATATAGCTAATAATTCCTATCAAAATTACTAAAACTATACTTACTACAATTATAATTTTCTTCTTATTATTAAATTCAAACATATTTACCTCCTTAACTTATTCTTAACTACAAAATATATTTGTAAAAAACTCTACATTTTAACTTACTCATATTTTCCAAAAGCTTTTAACCTCAATTTCCCACAATATTCTCCCAACCCCTTGAATTTTCTTACTAGTTATAATATGATTAGTAACATAAATGAACAAAATAAATAATAAAATATAAACAAAGAAATGAGGAAAAATATGAAAGCTAAAAATAGAAAACTTATAATATTTATATTTATTTTATCTTTTGTAATATCTATTTTTTCTACCACCTCCTTTGCTGGTAATGTAGATATATCTACTTATTCTCCACATTGTTTGTTAATTGAAAGTTCTACTGGAAAAATTATTTATGAAAAAAATGCATACGAAAGGGTTTACCCTGCTAGCACTACTAAAATAATGACTGCAATTCTTACTTTAGAAAATTGTAAATTAACAGACACTGCAACTGTCAGCCACGAAGCTATTTACTCCGTTCCTGTTGGTTACTCACATGCATCTTTAGAAGAAGGAGAAATACTTACTATAGAGGAGTTGCTTAATGTTCTTTTAATTCCTTCCGCAAACGATGCAGCAAATGTTTTAGCTGAACATATTGCGGGTTCTGTTAGTAGTTTTGCTACTATGATGAATACAAAAGCTTTGGAAATTGGTTGTAAAGATACGAATTTTTTCAACCCTAACGGAGTACATAACGAAAATCATTATTCTACTGCTTACGATTTAGCTTTAATTGGAAGATATGCTATGCAAAATGAAACTTTTAGAAAAATTGTTTCTACTACAAAGTACACACTTCCTGCTACAAATAAATTTCCGGAACCAACTCGTTCTTTTAAGACTACGAATGAACTTCTTGCTCCTGATAATAGAGATAGCGTAGATAATTACTATTATTCATACACAACTGGTATTAAAACTGGCTATACTAATGCCGCTGGTAGTTGTATTGTTGCAAGTGCTAAAAAGGATGATGTTGAATATATTGTTGTAATTCTTGGAGCTGAAAAATTAGAAAATGGCTTAAGTGCAAGATATATTGATTGTAAAACTTTATTTAATTATGCTTTTGAAAACTATAAAACTTATACTATTAATGAAGAAAATAGTGTTTTAAAACAAGTAAATATTTCTAATGCCTCACTTGCTACTAAACATTTAGATTTGATTGTTCAAGATAAAATAACTTTGCTATTAAAAAAAGATACTGATATAAGTTCTATTACTCCAAAAGTTGATCTTTCTGCCAATTTAGAAGCACCTATTCAAAAGAATTCTATTATTGGAACTATTACTTATGATGTAGATGGAAATACCTATACTTCAAATTTATTAGCTGGAGAAGATGTAGAAGAATCAAACCTTCTTACAACATTTTTAACTATACTATCTATCTTTCTTGTTCTACTATTTTTAGGTAAATTGATGAAATCTAATAAGAAAAAGAAAAGAAAATCTAAAAAGAAAACTTCTTCAAAAAAAAATGATAGAGACAATTATTTATATTGGTAAAATTATTTTTTTTAATATAATCACTCTAATTCTTAATTAATAAAAAAAAAAAGAGCTTAGTAAATAAATCTAAGCCCTTTATTTTTTTAATTTTTATTCATAATCTTTTCCAATAATAATAGTAAAATCAACTTTTGTATTATCTGAACCACTTGTAATAGTTCCTACCCCTAATAACTGTTTAATATCTTTTGATTTTTGATTTGATTGACTAGTTCTATTTATTATTGTTGTTTTATCTGTTGAAGAAGTTGTTCCACTTTTGCTTACTACATAGCCTTTTTCTTTTAACTTTTCTTTTACTTCTGTTAAAATTTCTTTATCTCCTGTACCATTAAGCAATTCTATTGTAATTTCCTTACTTTCTTTAGTTGTATTTTCTCCATCTATTGTATTTGTGCTTGTACTTTCTACATCGTTTTCTTCTTCTACTATTTTATCTGTAAATAAGTCTTGTATTACTTGTTTTGTTTGCACCTTATCTGCTGTATAAATCCATATTCCATTGCACTTTTCAGGTATTCCTGGAAGTGTATCTGAAACTATATTTGATGTATCAAATTTAAATATATATGGTATATAATATTTTAAAGTTTCAATATCTAAATTTGTTTTTACATTTTTAAAAACTATATCCATTAAATTTAAAACTTTTGTTACATTTTCAACTCTTAATAGTTGTTTTGCTGTTACTTGTATAAATTCTCTTTGTGTTCTCATTCTACCAATATCATTATCTCCATATTCAGATGGATAACTTGTTCCATCATTGTTATGACGAAAACGAAGCAATTGTTCTGCTTTTTCTCCATCTATCAATTGTTCTCCCGCTTCTAAATGTATGTGTAAATCTTGTGCTGGATCATCATAATCCATATCTATTGGAACATTAAATGTTACTCCACCAATGGCATCTACTACTTCTATTATTGCATCTGTATCTATTAATAAATACTTGTCCAAATTTAAGCCTGTAATATTATTAACACATTCTATTGTTTCTGAAATATTAGTTCCATTACGATATACTGTATTTATTTTATAACTAGCTAAATAATTTGATGTAGCTGTATTTTTATCTTTTTTTCCTACATATGTATCTCTAGGAATAGATAATAAAGATGCTTGTTGTGTTTGTGGGTTATAAGATGCTACCATTATACTATCTGTTAATTTATAGTCTTCCCCTGGTATACCACTTTCTCCTAATATTAAAACATTAAGTCTTTCTACTTCCTTCAATTTTTGAGGATCAATTCCTAATGCTACTGCAGATAATGGATCATATTCTTTACCTTCCATATTTTTAGTATGTTTAAAGTATTGAATTGCAAAATTTATTACATATACTATTACTGCTATTAACAATAGTAATAATATAAATTTAAATATCTTTCTTATTACACTTTTTTTCTTTTTATTTTCCTTATTTTTATTATCAACTTTTGTTTCTTTTTTCAATTTATTCACTCCCAAATTTTGCATAGTAAAAGTATAACAAACAAAACTAAAAATATCAATATTTTAGCTTATTTTTTTATATTAATCTTGCAATTTATTTTAGTTTTATAATCTAAAAAAATAAAAACTCCTATTTATTTTTGCTTAATAGAAGTTTTTATTTTATTTTAAAATATTATTTTTAATAATAAATTGTTATTATATAACATTCCACCTATAAATGATTTATTTATTGCTACTACTATTCCTGTTTGTTCTATCATTGGACTAATAAATGAAATGAATGCAAATATTGCAAATATTATAATTCCTGCTTTTAATACTCCATAAACAATTCCTCCTAGCTTATCTACTTGCTTAATAACTGGTAAGTCTGTTATTATTTTTGATAAAGCACTTACAAAAATTAATGCTACTCTTACAAGTATAAATAATACAATTGCTACTACAATATTTATAATTACAACAGATATTTCTCGAGCTACGTTTTTTACTATATTATCTCTTGCTTCCCCTACTGCATTTTCTACTTCTTTATTTATATGCTCTACCATTGTTTTTGGGAGATTTGAATCTTCTTTTACCTTTCCTTCTTCAGCTACATCTTTTCCTATTAAATTAATAACAGAATTTTGAATATTCTCATCTATTTCTGTATTTTGTATAACTAAATTGCTGACTGGTTTATATAAAATTGCTACAACTACTAACGCTATAACAAATGATAATATTTTTATTGCACATTTTGCTAATCCTTTTTTGTAGCCTAAACCTACACATAATAATATAATTCCTACAATTATTAAATCAATTATAACAGACATCTTTTACTTTGTATGATATTAAAATATCATACTCCCCTTTCTTCTTTTATTTTTATAAATTTATAATTTCTATTTTATCTCTATAAACAATACCAGCAAATTCATTATTCATAACTATTTTTCTAACTTCTTGGCTTGATGTATATTTTTTATTAAGCCATCCATTTGTTCCTACAAAATATACTTCTGAACCCAAATTCAAAGCTATTAAATTGCTATTAACATATACTTCTTTTATTACGCTATCTACTGTGTAAATATTTGTTTTTTTGCTTCCCACATTCATAAATTCAACTGTACTTTGTGTATTTAATAATGAATTTTTTTCTAATATTCTAAATGCATAATTACTTAACTCTACATCTGCAAAAACAACTTTCTGCCCATCTTCATTTAAGCTAAATAATTCTTCATCTGTTCCATTTTGTATTAAATGAACTGAATCATCGTACATACAAACTAATTTATTTGAATCTTGATATTTTAAATTTAATATTGTACTATCACTTTGAGAAGTTACATTATTTATAATAGTTTCCGACTTTTTTTCTTTTTCCTTTGCTTCTTGAATTGAAATTGTTTTTATTCTAGATTGCACCATTGTTCCATTCGTACTTATTTCTGCAAAACTTAAATATTTATTATCTGCTGATATATCACTATCCATAGCTATTGAACCAGATAAATATGTTGTAAATATTTCATTTCCCTGATTGTCAAATGTTTGAATTATTGATTTATATGTTGTTCCTGTTAATATAACAGATACATATCCATTTTTATTTACATTTATTCTACTTATATTTCCTTCCAAATCTTTTTGCCAAACTATACTATTTCCAGAAATTAAATAGATTCTCTGCTTTCCTTTTTCTGCTACTAGTAAGAAACGGTTATTTGTATCTATTATAGGATCACTCATTTCCACTGAAAGCTCATATTCTTTTTTCCCAGTAGAGTTATAACCTGCTAATTTATTTTGTGAAAAAATACTTATGTACTTATCATATGCATAAACCTGTATATTTTCTGGCTCATCTAATGTAATAGAATTAAGATTATTTTCTGTAACATTTTTCATTAATACATATTTATCTATAAAATCTCTAAAATTTCTATTTCCCATATATATGCAAATAAGTGTAATAATAATTATAGCTATAATTCCTATGATAATTGCCCATATTAATTTTTTTTTATTTAATTTTCTAGTTTTTTCTTGGTTTTCATCTATTCCAATTATCTTCATTTGTTACTCCTATTTTTTATTTTCCTTCTATTTCTTTATATCAGTTTTTGTTGATTTTTTCAAGTATTTTTGCTTATTTTCTGTTTAATAAAAAAATAATTTGTATAAAGCCTAATATTCCAAATAGTGGGTATAAAATTTGTACTAAATTAGAAAAACCTATATTGGAAACTAATACTCCCACCATGCATATTATTATTAAATTTATTTGATAATTTTTTTTACTTTTACTTACGTTTTCTAGAAAACTATATCCTGTTGAAATAGCTGATGTAAGAATTGATGCAATTATTATAAAACT
The DNA here is from genome assembly GCA_963621995.1 of Lachnospiraceae bacterium. Classification (GTDB taxonomy): domain Bacteria; phylum Bacillota; class Clostridia; order TANB77; family CAG-508; genus UMGS1663. The sequence goes on along the minus strand of CAVFFZ010000017.1, from coordinate 21,671 downwards.
ATAAATATATTTAAATATTATTCCAAATTCAGAAATTATTTGAAGTAATGGTAACTCTAATTCTTTTACAAAAAATTGTCCTCTTAATAATAAGCCATATATGCAAAGTGATAATAATATTATAAAAAGCCCACTAATAATTGATATTAATTTTATTTCTTTTTTTGAATTATAATATTTTTTTATATTTACTAAAATAGGAATTAATATTATGCTATTATAACTTGTATATAAAAGACTATTTATAATAAACCCCATTTGTTTTGTTTCAATTTCAAGAACAGCTTTACTCTCTATTATATATGGAATATTTTTTATTCCTAAAAACACAATAAAAAATAATAAGATAGGAACAATATATTCATTTATTTTCATCATTCCTTGCAGACTTTTTCTAAAAATAATATAACAAACTAATACAAATAAAAAACTAGAAGCATAAATTGGAATTTCGTATGCTTGTTTCATATATGCACTAAATCCTGCTATCATAATAAAAAATGAAATAAGTAAAAATGCATTTACTATTATATTTATTCCTATTCCTATTTTTTTATTTTTATTATTTTCTAGTAGTTCTGAATATGTATTAATATTTTTATTATTTATTCTATTTAAAGCAATATAAATAATGAAACTAGTAAATATTCCAGATATAAATATTCCTATTATTCCATAATATCCATATTCTAAAAAGAATAAATATATTTCCCTACCAGAAGCAAAACCTGCACCTATTAAAGTCCCCATTATAACCATTATTACTTTAGCTATATTTTTCAAGTTATTTCTCCTACTATATAAAAAATCTCTCATTCAATTTTATGAGAGATTTTCCTATTTATTCTATTTTTTTCTTCTACGTATTTGCCATACAATAATTCCACAAACTATAATGAATGCAGGAACTAAGAATATTATTCCAACTATTATACTATGTTCTTTTTGTGTTACTGTGTAACTTACACTATCTGAATCTTTTCTAATTGTAATTGTATCTGTTCTTTTTGTTAAATATGATATTGAGTTAATTACAACATCATCATTATTGCAAAGCATATTTGCATACATAGCATAATTGTTATTTATATTTACTTGTTGATTTGTTGCAAATATTGCATTTGAGTAAACAATCATTTCCGCACTATTTCCATCTTCCAAACTTCTTGTTACAAGTGCACCTATTATACTATCTCCTGCATCTGTATCTTGATTTGTTTTTGATAAAGTTGATATATTTAAATTTGTTCTTAAAAATGCCTCACTACTTGTTTTTGCTATAGTAGTATATTCTACTCCTAAATTTTCTAATGTTTCTTCATCTTTAAATTCAATTTTTCCGGCATCTATAAAGCATGCATTTATATTCATTTTATAATTTTGAGTCAATTCACTACTCTCTATTTCTGCAATTACAAATTCTGGTAAATTATAAAACATTTTATCTTCGTCTTGTTCCATTAATATTCCATCAGAAATGTTAAACCCATATAAATTTAATATTTCATCAAAGTTTGGTGTACTTGTTCCTAAAACATTACTATCTGCTAATAACAATATTTTTCCGCCTCTATTACTGTACGCAATTAATTCGTCTCTTTCTATTTCTGTAATATCCTCTTTTAAAGTTGTAATTACCAAACAATTACAATCTTCTGGAACACTGCCTTTTGTTAAAATATTTAAACTCTCTACTTCATTAGATTCTGCAGTAATATCTTGTTTTATTAATTGAAAATAATTATCATTATAATAATTATGACCTTCTAAAAAGTATATTTTAGGCTTATTTTCTATTGTTACTTCTATTATTGCATTTGTAATTGCTTCTTCTGTTGTATCTATTTGTTCTCCTGTTGTATAGTCATAAGTATATAAATCACTTAAAGAAATATATGTTTCTCTTTCTCCAGATTTTACAATTATTAAACAATCAGTAGAATCTAAATTATATGTATTCATTATATCTGGTCTTTGTGTTAAATCATCAATTCTTTCCATTGTTATATGAGAATTTAGTTGTGTATATTTATTTGCAAAATCTAATAAATACACATAATTACTCATATTTACTAATTCTATTTGAACATCTTTGTCTAAATCTTTTAATTTAGTTTCTGTACCTTCTGATATTGAATAAATTTTATCTGTTGTAAGATCTATATCTTCTAAATTTAATTTTTCAACTCCATAATTAATTCCAAAATATATTGCAAAAATTATGGCAATTAATAAAATTGTTAAAAAAGTATTTTTTAGCCATTTCTTTTTTATAATTTCAATTCCTTTTTTTTCTTTTTTCTCTTTTTTCACTTTTTTACTCCTCTCCGAATTTATTTAACAGATTTTCTTCTTTGCATTACAAGAATAGTTAATAAAATAAAAACTAAAGAAAAAGATACTAATCCTGCAACTTCTGTCCAAGAAATAAGTCCTGATGGAAATTTTTCATAAAAATGTACTATAGATATGTTTGAAAATATAGTATTAATATTTTCCATAAATATTGACATCAATAAAAATGCAATTGTAATTATTGCTGCAATTACTTGATTTTCAGTAATACTTGAAGCAAACATTCCAATAGATATAGCAGCCATACTTACTAACATAAATCCTACCATTGATGTTATAATTGGAATTATGCTTGTTTCTGCAAAAGTACTTACTATAGCATAATATCCTAAAGAAAATATTAGGGTAATTAATATAACACCTAATGCTGCAATTAATTTTCCTAAAACAACCTTTGTTATATTAATTGGTGATGTTAATATTAATTGTTCTGTACCATTTTTTCTTTCTTCTGCGAACATTCTCATTGTTAAAATTGGTGCACCTATAATAAGTCCATATATTGCCATATAATAGTATAAAGAACTTAAATCTACTGAACCTGTCTGCACACTTATAAGATAGAAAAATATACTAAACACGAATAGTAAAATTCCTACTACTACATACCCTATAGGTGATAAAAAATATGATTTGAATTCTTTTTTAATAATTGCCCACATTATTTATTACCTCCTTCTACATTATCTGTTTTATTTGTTGCATCATCTACCAATTTAATAAATGCATCCTCTAAACTTGTTTCTGCTTTTTTTAGTTCAAATATTGTAATTTCTTCTTTTGGTAAAGTCTCAAATAATGCTTTTCTTACATCTTTTTCTGATTTTGAAACTATCTTATATTTTTTTGTTCCATCTTCATTATCTTTTACCATTTCTAGTTTTTCAATATCTGGTATTTTTTCCTTTACCCCTGGCATTTTTTCCTCTTTGTCTTCCACTGTAACGAATAAAACATTTTGTTCTTTTGTTTTTTCCTCTAAGTTTTCAGGAGTATCTATTGCCACAATTTTTCCTTTATTTAAAATAATAACTCTTTCACATACTTGACTTATTTCAGATAAAATATGTGAACTAATTATTACTGTATGTTTTTCCCCTAAATTTTTAATTAGGTTTCTAATTTCTATAATCTGTTTTGGATCTAACCCTACTGTTGGCTCGTCTAATATTAAAACTTCTGGATTACCTACTAATGCACCTGCCATGCTTACTCTTTGCTTATAACCTCTAGATAAATTGCGTATTAATTTGTTTTTTACTGTCTCTAGTCCTGTCTCTTTTATAGCATTTTCTACTTCTTGCTTTCTTTCTTTTCTTCCTACTAATTTTAGTTCTGCCATATAAGAAACAAATTCTTTTACAGTTAATTCTGGATATAAAGGAACATTTTCTGGCATGTAACCTATTTGTTTTTTAGCTTTTAAGGATTTTTTCATAATATCATATCCATTAATTATGATAGTTCCCTCTGTTGGCTCTATAAAACCTGTTATCATGTTCATAGTTGTACTTTTCCCAGCTCCATTTTGCCCTAAAAGGCCTACTACTTCTCCATCTTTTACAGTAAAAGTAATATTATCTACCGCTGTAAAATTGCCATACTTTTTAGTCACATTTTTTACTTCTATCAATTTAATTCCTCCTTTTTTTATAAATCGACATTTTTCTTTAAAGTGCTATTTCCGTAGCGTTTTATAAATTTTACTTTAACATATTACCATTACAATTTTGTTTTATCAATATTTTTCACATAATTTTCACAAAATGACTAAACCACCTTATAATAATACATTTACTTTTTATGCATTTTATTTTATCATTTTTAAATAATATTCCTAATTGTATTTTGCACCAATAACAACCTCACTTAATATAATATTTTAGGTGAGGTTATGTTTAATATAAATAATTTAAATGGTTGTGAATTAGTAACTCTTGCAAATATCATTGCAATTACTATCTCACAAGGCTTAACTTCAGACGAAATTGTTGCTTATGCCGGTTTTTTTACTATAATTGGAGATAGTTTAGCAGCTTTATCTGTAAATCCTCCTTAGAACCAAAGAGGCATGATTAGTATTTTTAGACATTTTTGAAAACTTTTCATGACACGTCTTTGTTCGACCGCCAAATTTTATGTAATAAAATTTGTGTGGAATGTTTAGCGAAGCTTTTTATATTCTAGGAAAGTTTCCTAGAATATAAAAAATAAATGTCACATTTATGGACTATCTCCAATTGTGACATTTACTTTTACTTTATAATTCTCTTCTTCCTTCTAATGCTTTGCTTAATGTTACTTCGTCTGTATATTCCAAGTCTCCACCTACAGGAATTCCATGTGCTATTCTAGTAACTTTTACTCCTAATGGCTTTACTAGTTTTGAAATATACATTGCAGTTGCTTCACCTTCAACTCTAGGATTTGTAGCTAAAATAATTTCCTTAACTTCACCTTCCATAATTCTTGATAAAAGTTCTTTTATTTTTATATCATCTGGTCCTATTCCATTCATTGGTGAAATTGAACCATGTAATACATGGTATAACCCTTTAAATTCATGTGTTCTTTCCATTGCAATTACATCTTTTACATCTTCTACAACACATATAGTACTTGGATCTCTTTTAGGATTTCCACAAATATTACATGGGTCTGTATCTGATATATTAAAGCATTTTGAGCAATATTTTAAATTCTTTTTTGCATTTACAATTGCTGAAACAAATTCATTTACCTCTTCTTCAGATCTATCTAGCATATAAAATGCAAGTCTTGCAGCTGTTTTATTTCCTATACTAGGTAATCTTTCAAATGCTTCAATTAGTTTTTCAATTGATGGTGAATAATATGACATGTTTTATGCTCCTCTTTTAATTACATTAATCCAGGAATATTGTATTTACCTAAACTTGCTGCTTGTGCACTATCTACTTTTCTTAACGCTTCATTTACACATGTTAAAATTAAATCTTGTAACATTTCTACATCATCTGGATCTAATACTTCTTTTTTTATATTTATTTCTTTTATTTCTTTATTTCCTGATACCTTAACTGAAACTGCTCCTCCCCCTGCTGTTGCTTCAAATTCTTTTGCTCCTAATTCTTCTTGTGATTTTTCCATATCAGCTTGCATTTTTTTTGCTTCTTTCATTAATTGATTTAGATTCATTCCTCCAAATCCTCCCATGCCTCCTGGGAATCCTCCTCTTTTTGACATTGTATTCTCTCCTTGTATAATAATATTTAGGTTTTAAAGGTTACCTATATCCCTTTTTAATCTATAATGTTAAAAGGTAAATCCATATCATGTGCTAATGATTCAAATTCACTTGCCTGTGGTTTTTCTTCCTTTTTACTTTCTTGATTATCTTGTATATATTTTACTCTCATTGGCTTTCCATATTGCATAGAAATTCTTTTTTCAAGTTCTTGAACATTTTCACTTTTTTCTAGAATTGTTTTACCAAATGGAGTTAACCCCCTAGGGAATGAAATTCCTATTGTCATATCATTTAATTCTTCTGCATTAGAATTCATTAAATTTGTATATAACATTATTTTTCCCTCTTGTTTTAAATTTGCAACAATTTCTGGCCATGCCTTAATTCCGCTTCCCACTTTAATATTATAGCTTAGCCTTCCCTCTTTTTGTGCTTTCAAAACTTTTTCTTCTTTTTTATTTTCAGTATTTACTGAATATTTAGGTGTATTATCCACATTTTGTGATTTTATGTGGATATTTCCACTTGTAATTTGTCTTATTTGACTTTCTAATTCTGCTATTTTATTTTTTAATTCATTAATTTGTAAATTTTCTACATTTCCTGAACTACTGCTTACTTCACCTGCACATAATTTTAAAATTCCTACTTGAAATAAAATTGTTTTTTGTGTGGACCATTTCATTTCATTTTCTAAATTTGAAAGTTCATAAATTATATTTAACAATCTATCTTTTTCAACTTTTGTAGATAAATCATTTATTTTTTCTATTTCTTCTTTATTATAAATAGATGTATTTTTACTTGTTTTATATATTAAAATGTCTCTTACATATTTTATTGTTTCCCACAATAAATTCGTTAAATCTTTCCCCTCTTTAATAACTTCTTCTATAGCATTTAATGCTTCTTCTGAATTATATTCTATTATTGCTTTTGTTATTTGATAAATATATATTAATTTTGGTATTCCTACTAAATCTTTTACTTTTTCTTCATCAATTTTTGAATCACCATCTTGAATACATCTTTCTAATACACTTAATGCATCCCTCATAGCACCTTCTGCTAAAAAAGCTATTACTTTAAGTGCTTCTTCTGTAATTTCTATATTACTTTCTTTGCAAACTATTTTTAATCTTTTTTCTATATCTTCTTCTGATATTTTTTTGAAATCAAAACGTTGACATCTTGAAAGTATTGTTGCTGGTATTTTTTGTGGTTCTGTTGTTGCTAAAATAAATTTTACATGTTCTGGTGGTTCTTCTAGTGTTTTCAAAAGTGCATTAAAAGCTCCTGTTGAAAGCATATGAACCTCATCTATAATATATACTCTATATTTTGCTTTAGTTGGTAAGAAATTTACTTCATCACGTATTTGTCTAATGTCTTCTACACTATTGTTTGAAGCAGCATCCATTTCAACTATATCTGTTAGGCTACCATTTAAGGCTTCTTTACAAATTTCACATTCATTACATGGTTCCCCATCCTTAGGATTTAAGCAATTTATTGCTCTAGCTAAAATTTTGGCTGTAGATGTTTTTCCTGTTCCTCTACCTCCATTTAATAAATAAGCATGTCCAACTCTTCCTGCAATAATTTGATTTCTTAATGTTTTAGTTATATGTTCTTGACCTACCATTTCTTCAAATGTTGTTGGTCTAAATTTTCTATATAATGCTGTATATGCCATCTTTTTCACCCCTATAAAAGACTATAGCAAAGAATTTCTGTTTAACAAAACTATTAGAAATTCTAAATTCTACCACATCTATTTTAATTTTTAAAAAGGTATAAGAATTTTTACTTTCGTTTCTCTATGGAAGATATTTCACACATAAGTGACTACTTATTGCTGCTTCCTTCCGGACCTGACAAGATTCATAGGCTTACATTGAATATCTTCCATACAAAAACGAATTTAATTCTTATACCTTTTGTATTATATACTTATTTTACATTGTTGACAAGTGTTTTTTATCTAATTTTCTACTATGTACTTTTTTATTTTTTATCTACTAATCTTTTAAAAACAAACTTATCTTTTATTTCTTTGCTACTAGTACCCTCTTCTATTAAATTTTCAGAACAAGGCATTGTTAAAGAAATTTTTGAAACATAACTTTTGTCTCTTAAATTTATTATAAAATCAAAAGTTACTGTAAATTCTAAGTCTTCGTCTTTTGCTTCTGTTTTAGAAATTAAACTACCATCGTGAACTATTTCTTCATCTTCATTAGAAATATATTTTCCAAGACCTGTGTTTGCAAACCTTACTACTGCTGTTCCTCCTTGATTTCCTATTTCTAATGTTTTAGAATTACTTTTGCTAGCTCCTTTAAACGTTAATTTACCTTCTGAAACAATATATTCGTCTTTCATTGCAAAAGTTCTTCCTTCTGAACTATTAGGCATATATGTTTTAATTTCTCCAATATTTGGTGCTTTTATTACTTGCATATTTTCTATTGAAATACTTTGTATTATTTCATCTTCTTTATTATTTTCATTTTTTTCTATTGAAAAGTATACATCATTGTTTTGAAAAATTGATAAATTCCATTTTTCTTCTGCTCCTTCATTTTCAACACCTTCTGCCGTACTAACAATTGTTATTTTTGAAAGTGTAAAAGGCATATTTGTTTCCCCTTCAATATTGTATTTAAAATTAATTAAAGCTGCTATTATTATAATTAGTATTATACATGTTATAGCAACAAAAGCTTTTATTATTTCTTTCTTTCTATTTTCTTCCACGTCCATTACCTCACGTTTTCTTTAGTTATATATATTCACAAGTTGTCCAATTATGATATATTATTTTTTATTTTTTCTTAATTCCTTAAAAAAATCTTGTAAAATTTTTTCACACTCTTCTTTTAAAATTCCTGTTTCACATTCTACTTTATGATTAAAAGTATAATCTTCTAATAAATTAAAAACACTTCCACATGCTCCTGTTTTATAATCCATAGTTCCTATATATACTTTTTTTATTCTAGATTGAATTAGTGCTCCTGCACACATAGAACAAGGTTCTAGTGTTACATACATTTCACAATTTTCTAAACGCCAACTATCTAGTTTTTTACTTGCTTTTTTTATTGCTAAAATTTCGGCATGACATGTTGTGTCTATTTTGGTTTCTTTTAAATTATGTGCTCTTGCTATTATTTTTCCGTCTTTTACAATTACAGCTCCTACTGGCACTTCAGCTTTTTCATATGCTTTTTTTGCTTCTTTTAGAGCTTCCTTCATAAATTTTTCTGACATATGTTACCTCCATTTAAGCCAAATAAAAAATGAATTTAAGATTTTCTACACAATAAAAATTGTTAGAAAATCCATAAATTTCTTACTATATAAAAATTGGTGTTCCAGAAGGGAATTGAACCCCCGACCTGCAGTTTAGGAAACTGTCGCTCTATCCTACTGAGCTACTGGAACATTTGCTTTGTTTATTTTACTATAATTTGTTTAAAAAAGCAATTGGATTTTTGTTATTTTTATGTTATAATTGCCCTGTTAAAAAAAATAATTAATTTTTATTAATATATATACTTTTAAATATAGTAAGGAGAGAAAATTATTATGCAAAAAATATTAAGTTATATGAGAAAAGCAATTAGAGCATATGACATGATTCAAGATGGCGATAAAATTGCTGTATGTTTATCTGGCGGAAAAGATTCAATAACAATGCTTATGGGATTAAAACAACTTCAAACATATTTTGATAAGGATTTTGAAATAGTTGCAGTTAGTGTAAACCCTGGATTTGAATTTTTTGATTGTGATTTTTTACAAAAGGTATGCGATAATATTGGTGTTCCTTTAATTATAGAAAACAGTGATATTAAGCAAATTGTATTTGATATAAGAGAAGAAAAAAGACCTTGTTCTTTATGCGCAAATATTAGAAGGGGCATTTTAAATTCAGTTGCAGTTAGAGAAGGTTGTAATAAAATAGCTTTAGGCCATAATGAAGATGATGCATTAGAAACATTTTTAATGAATTTATTATTAACTGGTTCTTTCTCTACATTTGGTCCTACCTCTTATATGGATAGATCTAAAATAACAGTTATTAGACCTTTAATTTATACACCTGAAAAAGAAATTAGAAAATTCGTTAAAAGAGAGAATATTGAAGTAATGAAAAAGGCTTGTCCTATGGATGGTGTCTCAAAAAGAGAATATATGAAAAATTTATTAAATAATTTAAATATGGATATCCCTATGTGTAGAGCAAATTTACTTGGAGTTATTAAAAGAAATCATTTAAAAGGCTGGCATGAATAGTAAAAAAGTAGTTTATCAGTTTGATAAACTACTTTTTTAAAGTTTAACATATTTATTTTATATATTATTTTCTAATTCTTCTAACATTTTATCTGCTTTTTCTTGTGTATTTCCTTTAACACCTATATAATATTTAATTTTAGGTTCTGTTCCTGAAGGTCTAACTGCAAGCCATGCATCATTTGAAAGGTCATAATATAAAACATTAGATTTTGGCATATCTATTCTTTCTATTTTATTTGTTTTTAAATCTAAAATAGTTTGATTTTCGTAATCTCTAATTTTTTCTACTTGGAAATTTCCAAATTTCTTTGGTGCATTTTCTCTTAAATTAGACATTATATTTTTTATTTTATCTGCCCCATCTATTCCCTCTAATGTAATTTGTTTAACACCTTCTTTATAAAATCCATATTTTTTATAAATATTTTGCATTTGTTCCCATAAAGAAATTCCGTTTTCTTTATAATAAGCTGCCGCTTCACATAAAAGAGCTACTGCTGCAATACCATCTTTATCTCTAGCATAAGTTCCTGCTAAACATCCATAACTTTCTTCATATCCAAAAGTAAAATTATAATCCTTATTTTCTTCATATTTTTTTATTTTTTCCCCAATGTATTTAAACCCTGTTAATACTTCTTCTAATTTTACATTATAAAAATCTACCATTGGTTTTACCATTGTTGATGAAACTATACTTTTTACAACAATTGAATTTTTAGGCAACATATTTCTTTCACTTTTTTGAGATAAAATATATTCTAGTATTAGAAGAGCTGACATATTTCCTGTTAAAGGAATATATTCATTCTCATTTTTTACAAATACACCTAATCTATCAGCATCTGGATCTGTTGCCAACACAATTTCTGCATCTACTTTTTTAGCTAATTCCAAAGCTAATTTAAATGCTTTTTTATCTTCAGGGTTTGGGTAATCTACTGTTGGGAAATTTCCATCTGGCATTTCTTGTTCTTTAACAATATAAACATTTTTAAACCCTATTTCTTTTAAAATACTTTGTACTGGAATATTCCCTGTTCCGTGTAATGGTGTATATACAATGCTCAAATTCTCTTGTTTTCTTATTGTTTCTTTATTTAATGATAATTTTTTTACTTCTTCTATGTATAAAGTATGTATTTTTTCTCCAATAACATTATAAAGATTCTCTTTTATCGCTTCTTCTTTGGAAATTTGTTTTACTTCACCAAAATCTTTAATATTTTTTACTTCTTGCATTACTTCTTTATCAATAGGAGAAACTATTTGAGCTCCATCTTCCCCATATACTTTATATCCATTGTATTTCGGTGGGTTATGACTTGCTGTTATCATTATTCCCGCTATACAGTTTAATTTTCTCACAGCAAAAGATAACTCTGGAACTGGTGATAATCTATCAAATACATATGCCTTTATTCCATTTGCATTTAAGCATAATGCTGCAATCTCACTAAATTCTTTTGAATTATTCCTTGAATCATATGAAATTGCAACTCCTCTTTCCTCACCATTTTTACTTTTTATAAAATTTGCTAATCCTTGGGTTGCTTTACCTACAGTGTATTTATTCATTCTGTTTAATCCTGCACCCATTATTCCTCTTAATCCTGCTGTTCCAAATTCTAACTCTTTATAAAATCTATCTTCTATTTCCTTTTCATTATTTTTTATTTCTAACAATTCTTTTTTGGTTTCTTCGTCAAAGACTGAACTTTCACACCAATTTTTATAATTTTCTTTATAACTCATTTTTTCTCTTATAATTAATTTAATGAATTATTAAATTAATTAATTCCTCCTATCTATTACTATAAAAATTTTTATATAATTCTAATGCTGTTTTAGGGCTATCCTTTCCTTCTGCATTTTTTATTGGGGCAAATTCTTCTTCCCTTTTTACTCTAAATATTGCCATTTCGTCTAGCATTTTAAATGCATCAAATATAAAAGCTTCAAATTTATAAGCATTTGGTTCTTCTGGTTTTACTACTTGTCCTTCTTTATTTAAATATTCTATTTTTTTATGTGCACAATGATATGGCAATTTATTTTTGCTTATCTTTTCAATTATATCAATGTTAAACACATTACAATTTATGTGAGATTCTGCATATACTAATTTACCTTTGTCATTTTTCATTTCTGACATTTCTTTTGAAATTTCAGTATATTCTATTACACCTGGTTTCCCGTCTTTTTTGCAAAATACTCCCACTCTTTCTTCTGGATATGCTTTTATTATGCTTTTTCCGCCTGCTAACATGTTTTTATCTTGACATATTCCTATAAAAATTGGATCTACCATTTTTATTAGAACATTGTCTACTGGGCCTATAAATACCCATTTAATTCCTCTTTGTTTCATATTTTCTGTTATCTTTTCTTTTTCCATAGAAACAAAAATTCCACCATGTCCATCTGCTGCAGTATTTATATTTCCTTCTTTATTTAACATTAATTTTCCTTGATCATTTAATACTGGTAATTCACCTTGTTTAAAAAAGTAAATATTTTCTTTTGAATAGCCAAAATAATTATTTTTTTCAAAGAAATTAATTGTATCTTCATTGTTTTGTCTACTAGTCATTATATACCATGGAATATAAACATTATATTTTTCATAAGCTTCTTTTAATCTATCACATAGCACTTCAAAAATACTTTTATGACTTTCTAGGCCAAAATCAAAAGTACCCTTTGGCCCATTATGACCTAGCCTACTACCTTGCCCTCCTGCCATTGTTACTACTGCATATTCATTATTTTTTATTATATTTTCACCTATTTTTTTATAATGTTCTTTTTCTTCTTCACTTAATTTATCTTTTTCTATATATGGAATAGGTTCAATTTTACTATTTTTTACTTTTTTATTTTTTATTGCTTTATTATATAATTTATTTAATTCTTCAAAATCAATTTTTAAAACTTCACTTGTAAACTCTTCTTTATTTCTTATTGGATACTCTAATATTTGTTCTTGCAATTGTTCTTTTAATATTTTCTTCGTTTGTTCAAATTTTTCTATCATAATTTCCTCCCATTTTTTATTTTAGTATTACTATTATATACATTTACATTCCATCTGTCAAAAAAATTTAAATTATATTTACAAAAAAATCACTTCTATAATATGAAGTGATTTTTAACATTCATCTAGCCAACTGCTTTTATTTTTTTGTTATTACTTTTTTCATAATCTGAAAAAATTTCATTAATTTCTCTTTCTCTTGAAGTATTCAATACTTTGCTATGATTATCTAATATTTCTTGTATACTTCCATTAAATTCAATAATTTCATAACAATTAATTATTTTTATAGGTCCAGATACAAAATGTGTAGAAAAATATTTTTCTAATTTTCTATTTTCTTCTTTAATAAATTCTTTACTTCCATTTATAAATATTATTAATTCTTGATTTTTTTCTAATGTATGTATGCTTTGTTTTATTTTCTCTGTTGTACTCCAATTTAAATTTAAAATTTTTTCTCTATTTTTCAAATTTAATTTTTCAACTAATGTTTCTACATTTTCTCGTATATCTTTTTCTAGAATTGTGGCTATTTTTGCTTGTTCATTTATTTTTTGATTAATATAAGGAAGTAGCATTGTTACCAAATGCCAATCACTCACATAAAAACTACATAATTTTGTTAAATTATTTTTTTGAACCTCCATTTTTTAGCCTCCTCTTTTGTTTTTCTTTTGGTAAATTTTACCATTATTTCACAAATATGTCAATCATATTACAAATAAACTTTTCCCTATATTTCGACATTTTCAAAGCTTTATTCTTTTTTCAAAATAAATTTTTTCCAAATATGTATATATTTTTTTTTATTGTAAATACTTAAATTATAAAGAAACGAAATACATTTTTGGAGGATTGTAATATGAAATCTATATTATCTATTATATGCAGTAAAAAAGTAAAAAATTCCTTAATTTTACTATTTTTATTATTTTTGTATATATCAATATCTGCTATCTCTTACGTAAATGCTGTTTCTAGCGATATTGAAAATAGTGTTTTCCGTCTTCATGTTATTGCAAATAGTGATACAAAAGAAGATCAAGACCTTAAATATAAAGTAAGAGATAATTTAATTGAATATATGAATAGTTTGTGTAAGGACATAACAAGTAAAGAAGAAGCTATTAAAATAAGTAAATTGCATGAGGAAGATTTTTTAAATATAGCAAACAATACTATTAAAGAAAATGGTTATTCTTACCCTGTAACTATAGAATTTGGTAACTTTTCTTTTCCTACTAAAGACTATGGAGATATATCTCTTCCAGCAGGTTATTATGATGCCCTTCGCGTAAAAATAGGTGAAGCTAAAGGGCAAAATTGGTGGTGTGTAATGTTTCCTCCCCTATGCTTCGTTAATATAAGCTCTGGTATAGTTCCCGAAGAATCTAAAGAACTTATAAAACAAGAGTTAAATGATGAAGAATTCTCTATTGTAACTAAAGAAGAAAGCTCAAATATTCAATTTAAAATAGGCTTAATAGAATGGTTTATGAACAATGATTTATTAACTGCAAAAAAATAGTTGTAAAATCCAATAAAATGTGATATAAAGGTTATGTTAAAATAAAAAATAGAATATATTTAATATATTCTATTTTTTATATAGTTGAAAATGTTATATAAGAATAGATAACTTGGGGGTAATTTTTTTGGATAAATTGGTTATAAATGGTGGTACACGCCTTAAAGGAGAAGTTGTAATAAGCGGAGCTAAAAACGCAGCAGTAGCCTTAATACCAGCTACACTATTAGTAGATGGTATTTGCACTATTTCAAATATTCCTTCTATAAGTGATGTAAAAATCTCTTGTAAAATATTACAAGAATTAGGAGCTGTTTTAACTTGGAATACTCCTAACGAAGTTACTATAGATACAAGAAATATTACTTCTGCTAATGCTCCTATAGATATGACTAGCAAATTTCGTGCATCTTACTATTTAATTGGTGCTCTTCTTGGAAGATGCAAATCTGCAACAGTTGGACTTCCTGGTGGATGTAATTTAGGTGCTAGACCTATAGATCAACATATTAAAGGGTTTGAGGCTTTAGGTGCAAAAGTCGAGGTTTCACAAGGTAAAATTACAGCTACAGCCAAAAATTTAGTTGGTACTTCAATTTATATGGATATGGTTTCTGTTGGAGCGACTATAAATGTTATTCTTGCTAGTGTCCTTGCAAAAGGAACTACTATTATAGAAAACGCTGCCAAAGAACCACATATCGTTGATGTTGCAAACTTTTTAAATACAATGGGTGCAGATATTCGTGGTGCAGGAACTGATATTATAAAAATAAATGGTGTAAAAAAACTTACTGGAAATGCTACATATAGTGTTGTTCCAGATCAAATAGAAACAGGAACATTCATGCTTGCTGCAGTTGCAACCAAAGGTGATTTATTAATAAAAAATTGTATTCCAGAACATTTAGATTGTTTAACAGCAAAAATATTAGAAATGGGTGCAAATGTAGAATATTATGATGATTCTATTCATGTTTGGACAAATAAAAGACCCAATAAGGCTAATATAAAAACTCAACCATACCCAGGCTTTCCAACAGATTTACAACCACAAATTGGCGTATGTTTAGCATTAGCTAATGGTACAAGTATTATAAAAGAAGGCATTTGGGAATCTCGTTTTCAATACACTGCCGAACTTAATAAAATGGGAGCTCAAATTACAGATCAAGGTAAATCTGCTATTTTTGAAGGTGTAAAAGAATTATATGGTGCCCCTGTTGAAGCAACAGATTTACGTGCTGGTGCAGCATTAATTATTGCTGGAATAGTAGCCAAAGGTGAAACAAGTATTACAAATCTTGTACATATTGATCGTGGCTATGAGAATATAGAAGAAAAATTTAGAGGTATTGGTGCAAATATTCAAAGAATAACTGAAGAAGATTTTTAAAAAGGAAAAATAATATGTTTCAATTTTGTAGTTTATATAGTGGTAGTACAGGAAATTCTTCTATTGTACAGAGTAATAAAACTAAAATTTTAGTAGATGTTGGAGAAAGTGCTAAAAAAATAACAGAAGCCCTAGCATCTATTAATGTTGACCCTTTTTCTATTGATGCAATTTTAATTACACATGAACATTCTGACCACGTTAAAGGCTTATCTGTGTTTTCAAAAAAATATAATGTTCCTGTTTATGCAAATGTAGAAACTTGGAATGCAATGCAAAAATATAAAGAAAAATTAAATGAAGAAAATATTAAAACTTTTACATTTAATAAATTTAAAATTGGTGATATTGAGGTAAACCCATTTTCAATTCCACATGACGCCGCAAATCCTTGCGGATTCAATCTTTTCCATGATAACAAAAAAATGAGTATTGCCACAGATATCGGTCACATGAGTAAAGAAGTAATTACTAATTTAAGTAATAGTTCTTTTCTTTTATTAGAAGCAAATTATGAACCTGAAATTTTAAAATGTTCTTCATATCCATATATGTTAAAGGAACGTATAAAAGGTCCAAATGGACATCTTTCTAATTCAGATGCTGGAAAAACTATTTCTTATTTAGTAAACCATGGACTAACCCAAGCAATGCTTGGACATTTAAGTAGAGAAAATAATTTTCCAGAACTTGCTTATAAAACAGTAATTGAAGAACTTATAGACCATAATTATAATGAAAATAGCTTAAGTCTAAGCATTGCAAATCGTTACGAAACAAGTCCTATTATAAATGTAGGATAATGAAAGGGATTATATGTTACATATTGATATTGTTTGTATTGGAAAAATACGTGAAAAGTATTTAAAAGATGCAATTGACGAATATAAAAAACGTCTTTCAAAATATTGTATTTTAAACATTATAGAGCTTCCAGATGAAAAACTTCCATCTAAATTGAATGATAGTATATCTTTTGAAATAAAACAAAAAGAAAGTAATTTAATTTTGTCTCATATAAAAAAAGATAGTTATATTATTGCTTTAGATTTAAAAGGTAAAAATTATAATTCTATTGAATTTTCTAATAAAATACAAAATTTATCTTTAATTACATCTCATATTACATTCTTAATTGGTGGTACTTTAGGTATGACAGAAGAACTTTTATCTAATACTAAAGAGTTAATATGTTTTTCTAAAATGACTTTTCCACATCCATTAATTCGTTTATTTTTATTAGAACAATTATTTAGAGGTTTTAAAATAATGAATGGGGAAAATTATCATCATTAATATATATTTTATTTGTAGAGGGATTTTATAGTTAGGTAAATTTGTTAATAAAAAAAGAATTTTTTACTTAGATTTCCTAAGTTTAGTTTTTTAAATAAAATAGGGGCTTAATCTAAATTATTTTTATAAATTATATATTAATAGGGGTTAATATACTTTTTTAGAAGAAATCCCTCTACAAGATTAATAACACTTTTGGATTTTTAATATAAATTATACTATATTAATAAATTATAATTATTTTTAATTTATTAATAATTTAAAAATATAAATTTTTCAAGATAAAATTAATAAACATTATTTGTTTATTTTTTTTTGGATTTTTTTATACAAAATAAAGATAATAAATTTTCGAATAAAAAAATAAATTAAAATAAATAATAAAATTTGAATAAACATTTTTTAACTTCCTTGAATAAATTGTGTATACATAATACAACGATATTCCCAGTTTGTCAAGAAAAACTTTACGACAAAAATCCCCAAATTGCTACAGAAGTCAACATTCCAACAAGATCCCCTATTAAAGCTGCTGCTAATACAAATTTTATTTTCTTTACTCCTACAGCACTTGTATAAATAGCTATAGTATAAAAAGTTGTTTCTGTAGAGCCCATAATTGTAGATGCAATTAAGCCTATTTTTGAATCTACCCCATATTTACTTATTATATCTGTAGCTACTGCTGTAGATGCACTTCCTGAAATTGGCCTTACTATTGCAAGTGGCATAATTTCTCCTGGAATATTTAATACATTTGTAATAGGTGAAATTATTTTTATTATAAAATCTAAAACTCCTGAACTTCTTAAAACACCTACGGCAACAAAAATTCCAAGCAAAGTAGGAAATAATTTTATAACTATTTCCATTCCCTCTTTTGCACCATCAACAAAAGTATCATATACTTTATTTTTTTCTAATAATCCATAAACAATAATTATTACCATTACAATTGGTATTGCTGCTGAAGATATATAATTAACAATTTTCAAATAAAACTCATCTCTTTTCTCTATTTAAATAATATATTTTTTGCACTTTCATGTTTCTTTTAAACTATTACTTGTTTTTTCTAAAAATATTTTCATATTTCTTTTTATCAAAAAATATAAATATTTTAGTAGCAATTATTGCTGCTAAAAAAGCTGCAATTGTAACTCCCCATACTGGAAATATAATTTGTGTAGGATTACTTGAATTAAAAGATGTTCTTATTGCAATAACTGTTGTAGGAATTAATTGCATTGAAGCAGTATTAATTACT
This sequence comes from Lachnospiraceae bacterium, assembly GCA_963621995.1. Lineage (GTDB taxonomy): Bacteria > Bacillota > Clostridia > TANB77 > CAG-508 > UMGS1663. The sequence continues at coordinate 3,252 of CAVFFZ010000017.1, read as the reverse complement.
ATAAACATTGCCATAGAATGAGAAACTGTATCTTTTTTTGGATTATCATTCTGAAGTGTTTTCATAGCTTTTAACCCTAATGGCGTCGCAGCATTTCCTAAACCTAATATATTTGCAATCATATTCATAGATATTTCTTCTTTTGCCTTTTCATTATTTTTGCAATCTGGAAATAAAAAATTTATTATTGGTCTTAATAATTTAGTTAATTTAGTCACAAAATTAGTTTGTTGTGCAATTTTCATTATTCCAGTCCATAAACAAATTGTACTAAAAAATGTAATAGAAAGTTCTACTGCACCAGCTGCCGAAGTAAATATAGATTGATTCATATTTTCTATATTACCTGTTAAAATAGCATAAACAAAAGATATTAAAATAAAACATGGCCAAATAATATTTAACATTTTCTCTCATTCCTATTTTATCTATAATTTAATATTCACTTATCTACTAGTAGTATAATTAAATTACAAATATTACCTTTTCCTTTTTTAATAATATTCTTAATATAAAAGTATTATTCATTAGTAAGACAATATTGTTCTTACATTTTTTTACAATTTTTTCATTTTTTTCTCATTTTTTATTGCGTTTTTATTTAATTTGTGGTATTATAGTTATAGAAAATTTTGTCGAAAAATGGCGAATAAAGGAGGAAATAAAATGAAATCAACTGGAATAGTAAGAAAAGTAGATGAATTAGGAAGAGTTGTTATTCCTATTGAATTAAGAAATCAATTCCAAATCGCAGAAAAAGATCCTATTGAAATTTTTGTAGATGGAACTTCTATAGTATTAAAAAAATATGAAAAATCTTGTCTTTTCTGTGGGAATACAAAAAAATTATCAAATTATAAAGACAAACTTATTTGTAATAAATGCTTAAAACAAATTAAGGCTTTAAATGAAGAATAATAAAAGAACTCCAATTTTAATTGGAGTTCTTTTATTTTTTATTATTATTTATTTGTTGTATTTATTTTTTATTTTACTTCACTTTTATTTTTTATTCTTTACATTAATTTTTTATAATTTATAATTAATATTTATTTTTATATAAATAATTTATAAATCTCATTTTTAGTAACTCCCTTATCTTTAGCAATTTTTTTGATAATTTCATTTTTTGAAAATCCTTGTTCTTCATAATATTTATAATGTTCTTCTATCGTCATATTATTCATTTTTAATTTTTCTTCGCCCTCTTGTTTAATAGGACTTGCTTCTATTAAAATAATATGTTCTCCTTTTGGCTCTGTATATTTTTCTAATATTTCCTTTGCTGTACCTCTTATAAATTCCTCATATATTTTTGTTAATTCTCTAGCAATTACAATTTTTCTATCCTCTAATATGTCCTCCAAATCTTCTAATGTATTTTTTAATTTATGAGGTGCTTCATATAAAATAATTGTTTTATCTTCCTTTTTTATTTGTTCTAATTTTTCTTTTCTCAATTTTCTATTAATAGATAGAAAACCATAAAAAACAAATTCTTTTGTATCAAGACCTGAAGCAACTAATGCATTAACAAAAGCACAAGCTCCAGGAATTGGAACTACTTTAATATTTTCTTTTAATGCTTCTTTTACTATTACCTCTCCTGGATCACAAATAGCAGGGGTTCCTGCATCTGAAACAACAGCAATATTTTGCCCTTCTTTTAATTTTTCAATTAATCCCTCTACTTTTATTTCTTCGTTGTGTCTATGGTAGCTAATTAAAGGTTTACTAATTTCATAATAATTTAATAATTTTAATGTATGTCTTGTATCTTCTGCTGCAATTAAATCAACTTCTTTTAAAATATTTATTGCTCTAAAAGTAATATCTTCTAAATTTCCAATTGGTGTTGCTACCAAATATAATATTCCACTCATCTTTTTCTCCTATTCTCCTCTAAGGACGTTTCCTAAATGTAGGTCTGTCCATTTTTGTACTTGACAATCGTCTCATAATATTTTATTTTTTATTATATATTTTTAATATTTCATCTGTATAATTTCCATCTTCATTATATATAAATAATGGTTTCTCTATTTTTAAAAATTCTTTTGCATTTTTTACTGATTTAATTAAAACTAATTTTGGTTCACTTTTAATATTTGAATAAACTAATCTAATTATTTTAGGTTCTAATTTATTTTGTTTTAATTTATAAATAATTTCTGCTAACCTCTCTGGTCTATGTACCATATAAAAAGAACCTTTGTCTTTTAATAAATTAAAACTAATTTTTATAAAATCATCTAAAGAGGCTGTTACTTCATGTCTAGAAATTAATTTATTTTCTTTTTCATTTTTTTCACCTGTATTTATTTTTTTATATGGTGGATTTGTAACTATAACATCAAAAGAATTTTTTTTAAAAACATTTTCTAAATCTTTAATATTTTTATTTATTATTTCAATTTTATTTTCTAAATTATTTAATTGTACACTTCTTTGTGCCATATCTGCTACTTCTTCTTGAATCTCTATTCCATATATTTTATTTAAATTTGTTTTTCCAGATAATAAAATACTTAAAATTCCTGTACCTGTCCCCAAATCTAGTACTTTACTATTATTTTTTATTTCTTTTGCAAAATCAGATAAAAGTACTGCATCTATTCCAAAGCAAAATCCTTCTGTATTTTGAATTATTTTTAATCCTTTATATTCTAAATCATCTATTCGTTCATTTTCTTTTATTTTTATATTCATATTTTTCTCCTATTTATTTTGATTTTTATTATACTATAAAATAATGAAAAAATAAAGTATTATATTTTTACGAGTATTTTTGAACTAATTTATTTTTTTTACATATAATAATATAAACAGTAAATTTATTTAAACACAATAAAAATAAATTATAAATTATAAATCACAAATAAAAATTTAATTAATTTATTATTTATTTTAAGTTGTTTTTTATTATTAATTTATAATATTTAATTATTTTATTATATATTAAATTAAAAAATAAATAATTATCTATTTTTCAATTTATATAATTTTCACTTTTATGAGGTATTTTTATGAATATTAATGGATATAAAAAAAATAAATATTATTATAATAATTGTAATAATATTCATTTTAAAAATATAAATAATTCTTTTTGTAATAATTTAAATTGTACTTTAAGTTCTTTATTTGAAGTAGAAAAATTTCTATGTAATATAAGAAAAATATGTAAATGTATTAATTTATATAATTTCTTTAAATAACTCAAATATTTATTATTTATTATTTATTATTTAT
>CAVFFZ010000016.1:0-29270 GCA_963621995.1 Lachnospiraceae bacterium | reverse complement strand
AGATTTAGAGTTATTACAAAAACAAGTTAATGAAGAAAATAATTTAATAACTAATTAAAAAAGTATCAGCATATTCGTTGATACTTTTAAAAATACATAAAAGTCGAAAAAAACGAACGATTTTTACCGAATTCTGTAAAATAATATTGAAAAATAATGAAAAATGTGATATAAGTATTCTGTATCTTTTATTAGGCAGAGTATTCCAAAAAGTGATTATTTTACAAAGATTGGAATAGTATGGTAATAAGTGTTAAAGATATATCAAGTTTTTATTTTAAGAAAGGGGAAAAAATGAAAAGTTCAACAATCAAATTTATAGCATCAACCATGATTATGTTAATGCTATTAGCAATCATTCAAATGCCATCATTGGCAGATACTAAAGAAAACGTAATACTACAAAAAGCAGACAAAGAATTTATTATATATTATAAAGATATTTGTAATAATGAATTTCAGTTTGCTTTTTCTAAAATAGGAGGTGTAGAAGAAAGCACACTAAGCTTTACAAATGCAGCAAAAGATCAATTAACAGAAAAAGCATTATATGTTGCATACCTTGACGACTCGAATTATAGTGAATCAGTTGAAAACAACACAACTTATATTTGGGTTAAAGATATGGAAGACAACACTGTAATATCTGGAGAAAAAATCAATTTGTTAGATGCATTAGATGATAAAAGCATAGAGTTGGTTAATAATACAACAAAAAGAATTGATGTAGATACTACACAAATACAAAAAAGAAATACAATGATAAATGGAGTAGATACAACAATCACAACAGGAAAAATAGTAATAAACCAAAAGGAAAATGCTAAATATTCATATCAATTAATTAAATTAACTGCAGATACAACTGAAGCTAACAAATTATTTGAATTGGCAGAAGAGTTAAAAGACAACAAGGACAACACATATGCAAACTTAAGCTTAACAAAGCAATTCTATGATTTATACACTCAATTAATGCCAACAGACTGGACTGAAGTAGACAATTTTGAAATACTACAACCAGAAGAAGCTAGAGAAGGCGACAAATACATTGTGTTTATTAAAGAGGATCAAGGACAAACAAGCACAATAGACGCAAAATTCTTAGTTTGCAGATATGAAGAAGATCAGGGAAAAAATCAAGAAGAAAAAACTATAACAGAAACAGTAAAGTTACCTGTTACATATGATAGCATAGCATTAATAGTAGCATTAGCTATAATAATACTTGCAATAATAATAGTTGCTATATTGAAATTAAAATCAAATAAAAAAGAAAAAAATAGTTATGATGAAAAAAATATGTAATCTTATATTAACAATATTAATTATTGCAGCACTGATTGTAGGAACATTAATAATAATAAAATATGGTAAGAACCATATAAATGAAAAAGAAATAGATGCAACTATTGAAAATATAGAGAATCAATTTAGTAATCTCCAAGAAGGAGAACAGATAGAAAGCTCATATAAAGGGTATCAAATAGAAGGAATATTAGAGATTCCTAAAATAGATATAAAATATCCTATTTTAAATCAAACATCAGAAACAGCAATGAAAGTTTCGGTTACAAAGTTTTGGGGACCACAACCTAACGAAGTAGGTAATTACACAATAGCGGCTCATAACAACAAAGATGGTACAATGTTTGGAAAAACAAAGTATTTAAAAATAGGAGACATTATAAAAATAACAAACTTAAAAAATGCTACATTAGAATATCAAGTTTTTGATATATATTCTATCAATCCAAATGATGTGTCTTGTGTAGAAAGTGTAGAAGAAGGTACTAGAGAAGTAACTTTAATAACCTGCACAAATGGACACAAAAACAGACTGATAGTAAAAGCTAGAGAAATAAAATAAAGATAGGGGGAATAATCTTTGAAGGCGAAAATTAATTATAAAAGTAAAAGAACGATAATTATTGCAACTATAGCACTAGTAGTATTAATAGCAGCAGTAGTTGGTACAGTAGCTTTTATAAAAGGTAACAGAACTGCAGCAGCTGCCATGCCAAATGAAAACAACGGTAGTACTGCAACCACCACAGACAACGGAAATGGTGGGGAAAGCAATCAAAACGGAGGTGACGTAGTAGCACCTATAATTGATGAAAATGGAGGAAATGCAGGTGCAGAAGACGCACAAAATGCAGATAATAATCAACCAGCAAATGGTGCAAATGATACAACAACAGGTACAACAGCCGGAACTACTACAAACAATGGAACAACAGGTACAACAAATGGCAGAACAGGAACTACTACAACAGGAAATGCAAATGTACCAAACCAAGATTATACACAAACAACAACAGTTATAACAGAAAATCCATGGGAAACAAAAACAATAGGATGGAGCCCAATAAGCATAGAAGCATACACAGCAACTGCTGATTTGAGTATATATAAACCAGACCTAGACTTACAAAAATATGCTTATTTAGATGGGGATTCTTTAGAAGAACTACCAGTAAATACAGCAGTACAAAAAGGTGAAACAATCACTTATGTTATAAAAATAGCAAATAAAGGAAACGAAGATGCAAACGGAATCCGTACAATAGACTCAATACCAGAAGGAACAGAACTTGCTTCTATTTCGGAAGGTGGCGAACTAAGTGGCGGAAAAATCGTATGGAAAAACGATATAAAAGCAGGAGAAACTGTAACAGTATCATTCAAAGTAAAGGTTATAGCAAACTCTATAGACTTAATTAACAACATAGCAAAAGTAAATGGAGAAGAAACACCAGAAACAAAAACTCCAGTAATAACAGCAAGCAAAACAGCACAAGTTGTTACAATAGTTGACAAAGAAGAAGTTATAGAAAACAGAGATGCGAAAGTTGGAGAAACAATCAGATACACAATTACTGCAAAAAACACATCAGAAGTTACTGGAACAACAGTAATAAAAGATAGCATTCCAGACGGAACAACTTTTGTAGAAGGAAGTATAACTGAAAACGGAAACTTTAATAAAGAAAATGGAACAATTACATGGAATAACGTAGTTGTACCTGCAAACGAAGAGGTTTCTGTAAGCTTTGACGTTGTTGTAAATGAAAAAACAACAGCAGGAGAAGTTGTAAAATCAGTAAAAAATATTGCAACGATTGGAAACACACCAACAGAAGAAGTTGAAACAAAAGTTGCAAATATTACAACAGTAAAAACAAGTGTAGGAGAACATGCTGATGGAACACCTGTAACAGATGAAAATCCATTACATGAATTAGATAAAATAACATATACATTAACTGCTACAAACAGTGGAAATGCAACAGGAACAGTAATTTTAACAGATGTTATACCAGACGGAACAACATTAGTTCTACGTTCAATAACAGGAGATGGAGTTGAATCAAATGGAACAATTACTTGGAATGTTGAAGTACCAGCTAGAGAAGGAGAAGTTGATGGTAAAGTAGAAGTTAGTTTCACGGTAACAATAAAACCATTTGAAAGTGAAACAAAGACAATTGTAAACGATCAAGCGAAACAAGATGGAAAACCTACAAATTCAACAACTGATACTGCTGAAAAGGTATATGTAGATATAACAGTAAATAAAACATGGGATGATAATGAAACACAAGCAAATAGAAGACCTTCACAAATTAGGTTTGAACTATATGATGATAACAGTACTCAACCGCTTACGTATTATGATATGAATACGACAAAGAGAGAAGATTCATGCACATTTGCAAAACAACCAAAATATAACTCAAATGGAACAACTATAACGTATACAGTACAGGAAAAAGAGATTAACACAAATGACTTAAAATTCTATCAATCAGAACATTCAGAAAGTACAGATAATAATGGAAACAAAACATATAATTTCACAAACAAATTCCAAAAACCAATAGACAAAAAGAAGGTTACAGTAACTAAAATATGGCAAGACAATAGTGATGCTGCACAAAAAAGACCAACTAGTGTAACATTGCAACTAAATAATCAAAATGTTGAACTAACATCAAATGATGCAGTATTAAATGATGGTAATACTTGGTCAACTGAAATGACTGTTGATGTATATAATGATAATGGAGAAGAAATTGAATACACAGCAACTGAAAGTGTAGTTCCACAATGGTATGAAAAAGCCGAACAAGGAACAACAGTAAAAAATACATTCAAAGCTCCAACTGATATAAAATATGATATAACATTAACAAAAATTTGGGATGATAATAATAACGAAGCAAATAAGAGACCTACATCAGTTAAATTTGATTTATATAAAATTGATGTTGACGGTAACGAAGTATTAGTTGTCGAAAACATTGAACTTACAGGAAATCTTGAAGCAGAACAATGGACTATACCAGAAAATGTTCAAAAATATGATGAAAAGGCAAATGAAATAAAATATTTCGTAAAAGAAGAAGCAACAGGATCAATATTCTATATTAATACAGATACTGATACAACAGATTTAACAGTAACAAACAAATTTGAAGTTCCAGAAGATAAGGCAGTTGTATCTGTAAAAAAAGTATGGAATGATAATAATAACCTAACAAAAAGAGAAGCGATAACTATTCGAGTTACAGGAAATGGTGAGTATGAAGATATAGTATTAACAAGTGAGAACGCAAATGCAACAAATGGTAATGTTTGGGAGAAAAACAATATTAAAACTGACTTACTAAAATATGATAATTTGGGTAATGAAGTAAAATATACATTTGACGAAGTAAATATCCCTGATGGATATATAAGAACAGTAAATAACAATGAAATAACAAACTCATTACCAGGAATTAAAGTAACAAAAACTGTTAGCAAAGTACAAGACATAGATGCTAAAGAGATGAATGGAATAACTGTAAAGAAAGATGATGTAATTGAATATGAAATCACTGTTGAAAATATTGGAACAATTCCATTAAATAATCTAAAAGTTACAGATAATCTAAATGTATATTTGGATAAAGATCATCCAGAAACAACAACGAAAGTATTAGCAGAAAACGAAACTTTAAATGTAAACGAAACAAAGACATATACTGTATATTATAAAGTAACAGCTGAAGATGCTAAATCAGGTTCACAACTATTAACCAATACAGCAACAGCAAATGCAAAATATACAGACAGCAATAATAAAGAACAAACTGTAGAAGATGAAGATAAAGATGATGCAAATGTTACAATACAAGATTTGCCAGGAGTAGAAATTATTAAAACTCAAAAGGTTAATGGTAATGATGCAACTGATACAACTAAGGTACAACCAGGTGACGAAATAGAATATACAATTACAGTAACAAATACAGGAAATACAGTATTAAATGAAGTAACAGTAACAGATTCAATGAGTACAAAAGAAGGATTTGAAATTACAAAAGGAAGTTTAAATATTGGAACATTAGAAATAGCACCTAATAACATTGCAACAATAACAGCAAAATATACAGTGCAAGAATCTGATATGAAAGAAAAAGAAAGCAAAATTGAAAATGTAGCAACAGTAAAAACTACTTCAACAGAGCCAAAGGAATCTAAAGTAGATGTTACTACAATTGAATGGAAAGCAGAAATAAAATTATCAAAATCTGGAAAATTAGCAGATGGTACAGCTGCTAATGGAAATACAGTTGAGTATGGAGAAAAAATAACATATGTATTATCAGCAAAAAACGACGGTAATGCAACAGGAACAGCAACAATAAAAGATTCTACACTAAAGACACTTATAGATGAGAACAAAGTTAAAGATGTTACAAAAATTATAATAAAAGACTACGATGATAATGGAAATGCAAGAACAACGGAAAAAGATTATAATGAGGTAATTAGTGGAGTTAAAGTAAATGTTCCAGCAGGAAAAACTGCTACAGTAGAGTTTACCGTTACAGCAACTGCAAAACCAGGCGATTCTATAAGCAATGGAGTTGAAGGAGGAAATACAGAAGTAGTTACTCCAGTGGTTAAAACAATAAAAACGAAATCAAATACTGGAAATGTTGTTGGAGCAAACTATGTATTGGTAATTGATACTTCAAAGAGTATGGATGACAAAATTAATGGTTCGACAACGAAGATAACAGCTGCCAAGGAAGCTATTAAAGATTTAGCTAAATTCTTATTTGAAAATGACCAAGAAACAACATCGAAACTTTCAATTGTACAATTTAATTCAAATTCTAAATTTGTAAATGTAAATGACCTAATTGTATTTGGAGCAAGCGATTATAAAAATAATAACATTGACCAACTTATAAAAAATATAACTACAAGTATAGGAACTAATATACAGGCAGGATTAGAAAAAGCTGGAGAGTTATTATATGATACTTCTGAAGGAATACATGCAAAGGGACTAACAACTAACAACAAGGATGTAATAATTTTATTATCAGATGGAGAACCTAATGATGGAGAGCAAACAGCTGACGGACTTGGAGAGATTGCTAAAGAACAATTAAATAGAAAAGGCGATAACATTACAAACGATATATATTGTATAGCTTTTGGAAATGACATAAAAAAGGAAACATTGCAACAAATATCTTCAAATAAGGTATATTCATCTACTAATAAAGAAAGTCTTTTTGAATCATTTAAAAATATCATTTATGAAGCAGAAGATCCAGTAGAGAAAACATTAACGAAAACAACACAAGTTATTTATACTGGAGAAAAAGAAATAGCAAGTGATAAAGCTGTTACAATAACTTATGATGGACAGGAAGATCCACTAGAATATGTAATAACACAAGAAGGTACTACTGAAGACGGTGTACTAACATATAAGAAAGAAGATGATGGAAAATATTCATTAACCTTTAATTTGACAGATGCACTACTTGACAAGAATAGTATTGTGATTACGTATTATGTGAAATAATAAAAAAATATGGGCTAGAAATAGCTCATATTTTTTGTGTAATAAATGTTGTTACGATAGATGATAATAAGAAAAAAGTAATAAAAGAAATATTCTGGAATATGAATAGTTTATCATCAGCAGTATATTTCTTTACAACAAAAGATAAAGATGTATTACTGGTTAATTTTTCATAAGAGGTAACAATAATTCTATATTATAACCCCTATAAAAATTTCTAAATATTTTTTTATGAAATTACTTGACAATTGAATATACATTCAACTATAATAAACTCACAGTTGAGTATCAACTCAATTATTGTTAAATATAATATAAAAAATACAAAAGAAAGAAGGAAAGCATATGTCAAAAAATGAGTTCATATGTGACTGTAACGTCATTCATCAAGATGTAGTTGCAAGCACAAAAGAAAAAATGACAGATGAATATTTATTTAGTAAACTTGCCGAATTTTTTAAAATATTAGGAGATATAACAAGGGCTAAAATATTATTTGCATTAGACCAAAATGAAATGTGTGTATGCGACATAGCAAATGTACTTGGAATGAGCAAGTCATCGATATCACATCAACTTGGAACATTAAGAAGATCAGGAATAGTAAAATGCAGAAAACAAGGAAAAGAAGTATATTATATGTTAGATGATGAGCATGTAAGTAGATTATTTGAGTTAGGAATAGAGCATATAGAGCATAAATAGTAACGTATTGAAATATGTAGGAGGATTTTGTAAAATGAAAAAAGATTTAATAAAAATTATAATAGCATCAATTTTATTTGTAATGGCATTATTAATACCATTTCCATATAAATGGATAAATAATGGAATATTTATAATAAGTTATTTAATAGTAGGAATAGAAATATTATTAGAAGCAGTAGAAAATATAACTAAAGGAAAAGTATTTGATGAGAATTTTCTTATGGCAATAGCAACTATAGGAGCATTTGCAGTAGGAGAATTTCCAGAAGCAGTAACAGTTATGATACTTTATCAAATAGGTGAATTGTTTCAAAGTTACGCAGTAGATAAATCAAGAAAATCTATATCAAGTTTAATGAATATTAGACCAGATTATGCAAATGTAAAAAGAGAAAATGAAGTTTTGAAAGTTTCACCAGAAGAAGTAAAAATAGGAGAACTAATTGTAGTAAAACCAGGAGAAAAAATTCCACTAGACGGAGTTATCATTGAAGGAAAATCTATGTTAGATACTTCAAGTTTAACAGGAGAATCTATGCCACAAGACGTAAGTGTAGGAGATAACGTTTTAAGTGGATGTATAAATAAAAGCGGATTATTAACAATAAAAGTAACAAAAGAATTTGGAGAATCTACAGTAAGTATAATATTAGATTTAGTAGAAAATGCAAGTAGTAAAAAATCAAAATCTGAAAACTTTATTACTAAATTTGCTAAATACTATACGCCGGCTGTAGTAATAATAGCAGTACTTTTAGCAATTGTACCACCAATAATTATAAAAGATGCTATATTTATAGATTGGCTATATAGAGCTTTAACATTTTTAGTAGTGTCATGTCCATGTGCACTTGTAATATCAATACCATTAGGTTTTTTTGGAGGAATAGGTGGAGCCTCTAAAAAGGGCATATTGGTAAAAGGAAGCAATTACCTAGAAGCTTTAGCACAAACAGAAATAGTTGTATTTGATAAAACAGGTACACTAACAGAGGGGATTTTTGAAGTACAAAAAATAGAAGCAATAGGTATAGAAAAAGAAGAACTTTTAGAATTAGCAGCATATGCAGAAAATCATTCAAACCATCCAATATCATTATCTGTAAAAGATGCATATAAAAATAAAATAGATATACAAAAAATTACGCAAACAGAGGAAATAGCAGGGCTAGGCGTTAAAGCTGTAATAGATGGAAAACAAGTATTGGTTGGAAACGATAAACTAATGGTTGAATCAGGAATCGAATATAAAAAATCGACAGACATAGGAACTATATTATATGTTGCAATAGATAACAAATTTGCAGGATATATTGTGATTGCAGATAAAATAAAGGATGATTCTAAAAAGATAATAGAAATATTAAAAGAAAACAACATTAAAAAAACAGTTATGCTTACAGGAGACAAAAAACAAGTAGGCGAGCATGTAGCTGATATTTTAAGGTTAGATGAAGTTTATACAGAATTATTACCAGACGGAAAAGTAAAAAAAGTAGAAGAACTATTAAAACAAAAAAGTGAAAAAGGAAAACTTGTTTTTGTTGGCGATGGTATAAACGATGCTCCAGTATTAGCTCTAGCAGATATAGGAATTGCAATGGGAGGACTTGGTTCAGATGCTGCAATAGAGGCTGCAGATGTTGTAATAATGACAGATGAACCATCTAAAATAGGAAATGCAATACAAATTTCTAAAAAGACAATGAGAATAGTACGTGAAAATATAATTTTCTCATTAGTAGTTAAAATAGCCGTATTAATTTTAAGTGCATGTGGATTATCTACAATGTGGGAAGCAGTATTTGCAGATGTAGGAGTATCTATTATAGCAATACTAAATTCATTAAGAGTATTAAGAAATAAATAAAGGACATTTGGGGACGGGTCACTTTTGTCCTTTACATAATGAAGAATATAAATATATAATAAAAACATATGAATTTTCAAAAAATGCTCGTTCAAGCTAAGTTGCGCAGAATTTATAAACGAAATTTGTGGAACCCTTCCATTATAAATGAACTCTTTCCACAAATTTCTTAATAATTTCTAGCTTACTTACTTTCAATGCGCTTTTTTTTCAAATTAATATGTTTTTATTTTTTTATTCAAATCAATACTTTATGTATAGGACAAAATTGACCCGTCCCCAAACGTCCTTTATATTAACAAACTTGAAATTAGGTCAATTACTGTACTTGTCATTACATTATAATCTAATTCACTATGCTTATGATACACAATTTCATGGCATAAGTCATCAATCAAATTAATTGCAATGTGAACTTTTTCATATAAGTTAGCTGTGTTAAATCCACTATTTGCTAATATATTATAAAGTGCTTTTGTCATGTACATTTCATGTTCTTGAAAAAAGCAAGCTATTTCTTTATCTGAATGAACCATAGCTGTAATTTCTTCGTGAGCTGATTGTGAAAGTTTATGATTTTCTACAAATTTATCAATCATTTCTTTTAATATTTCTTTTATGTTAGCTTTAGAGATAGTTTTTCCCTCAGTTATAGTAAGCATAGGGTAGAAAATATCACCTGCGTATCTTTTAATTCCTTCAAGTAATATATCATGTTTATCATTAAAATATTGATACACAATACCAGTAGAAACACCAGCAGCTTTTGCTATTTGTGCTGTGTTGGAAGAGTTTCTATAGCAAGAGCTATAGCTAAAAATCCAAAATTACTTTTATGCGATGAACCAACAGGAGCACTAGACTCAAAAACAGGTGTCGAGGTTTTAAAATTATTACGCAAACAATGTGATGGAAACAATGGAGCAAATACAGTAATTATAGTAACTCACAACAGTCTATTTGCAGACATTGCAGACACAGTAATAAGAGTAAAAAACGGAAAAATAGAAAGTGTAACTGCAAACGAAAATCCTAAAAAGATTGACGAGGTGAAATGGTAATGGCTAAATTAAACAAAAAAATATTAAGAGATATAAAACAAAATAAGATGCAGTTTTTTAATGTTTTTATTATGATATTTTTAGGAGTATTTGTTTTTGCAGGAGTCCATTCATATATGGATGGTATGCAAATAAGTGGAGATAATTACTATGAATCAAACAATTTACAAGACTTATGGCTAACAGGTGAAAACTTTAATAAAGAAGACTTAGACAAAGTAAAAAATATTGAAAATGTTAAAAATGCAGAAAGATTATTAAGCATAAGAACAGATTTAGAAAATGAAAAAGAAAAAGACATACAACTAGAAACAATCTTTATAGAATCAAATGAAATATCAAAAATGTACATTGCAGATGGAGAAGAATTTTCTAAAGAAAAAGATGGTGTATGGTTTGATAGCTATTTAGCAAAATATTTAGACCTAAAAGTTGGAGATGAAATTACTTTTAAATATAAAGACTACACAATGACAGAAAAAATAAGAGGTCTAGTAAGCACACCAGACCATGTGTATTTTGTAAAAGATGAAACAGCAATTTTCCCAACACATAAAGATTATGGTTACATATATCTTTCTATAAATGAATTTCCAAAACAATATATTTACGATGAGTTAAAAAATAAAATTGTAGCCCAAAATACTATAATGGAAAACATGAAAGATAGCATAACAAATGAAACAATAGAAAAAATGATTCCAGACTTTAACATAGAAGATTATTATATATTTAATCAAGTAATTGTAGATGTAGATGATACAAGCAAAATAGAAGAAACAAAAAGAAATATAGAAAACGATGTTAAAGCCGCAATAGCAGTTACAGATAGAGAAGCAAGCGCATCTTGCGAAACATACAATTCAGAAATAGAAGAAGGAGCAACTTATTCAGAAGTATTCACATTTTTATTCTTATTTATAGCAATATTATCTGTTGTAACAACAATGAACAGATTTGTAAAAAAACAAAGAACACAAATAGGAACATTAAAAGCATTAGGATTTAAAAATAGCAAAATAATAAGACACTATGTAGGCTATGGATTTTATATAAGTATAGCAGCTTCAATACTTGCATTATTAGTTGGAAACTTTGGATTAGGCAAATTCTTTATGAACATGGAAATGTCATATTTTGAAGTTCCAGTTTATAGTACAATATTATTACCTACAGTATATATACTTGCAGTATTTGTAGTAATAATAGTAACTATTGCAACATATTTATCTTGCAGAAAAATCTTAAAAGAACCAGCAGTAGAAGCATTAAGAATAGAAATACCAAAAGTAAAGAAAACAAACTTTGACTTAACAACAAAAGGAATATTTAAAAAGGCTTCAATTTCTACAAGATGGAATTTAAGAGATATAGGAAGAAATAAAGGAAGAAGCATAATGGGTATAGTAGGAATAATAGGATGTACAATGCTTTTAGTATGTGCATTTGGCTTACTAGACACAATGAATTCTTACTTAGACTGGCAGTTTGATAAAATAAATGATTTCGAATATAAATTAGGATTATCAAGTAACTATACTGATGAAGAGCTAGAAGACGCAAAAAGCAAATACGGAAATGCTACAAGTCAAACTCTAGCAATAGAAGTAAAAAATGGAGATAAAAAAGAAACAAATACTTTAACAATAAATGACGCAAAAGAGTATTTAAAATATACAGACCATAACAAAAACTATATAGATTTAAAAGATGATGGAATATATATTACAGAAAAATTATCAGAAAAATACGACTTAAAAGTTGGAAACGAGATATCTTGGCATGCATTCGGAAACAATAATTGGTATACATGTAAAATAGTAGGAATAAATCGTGACCCACAAAATCAAAATTCAAATATGTCTAGAAAATATTATGAGTCTTTAGGACTTGAATATAAAGCAGATTCGTTATATACTAATTATGACTTAAGTGATACAAAAACAATTGCAGGAGTAGAAACAATACAAAGCATTTCAAACCTAAGAGAAGGTATAGAAAGCATGTTAGAAACTACAAAAACAATGGTTGTAATACTAATAGTAGTGTCAGTAATTTTAGCATATGTAATTATTTACAATTTAGGAATACTATCATTTGCAGAAAAACAATATCAATTTGCAACATTAAAAGTATTAGGATTTAAAGACAAACAAATAAAGAAAATATTTGTAAAACAAAATATATGGCTTTCTATAGTAGGTATTCTAGCAGGTCTGCCACTAGGATATATAATGATAGACTATATATTTAAAGCAGCACTTGGAGAAAACTATGACTTTCCAGCAATGATAAGCCTACCTTCATATTTATATGCAGCAATAGGAAGCTTTGTAGTAGCATTAGTTGTAAATAAAATATTATCTAGAAAAGTCAAAACAATTGATATGGTAAGCAGTCTAAAAGGAAACGAGTAAAAAGGGACGCCCCTTTTTCGAAAAAATTTGCAAAAGGGGACAGCCCTTTCGATGGCAAAAATTGATACGAGTTATAATGTTTTGAAAAGAGGAAAAAGAAAAAATGGGAAATATAGTTTTATTAGATGATTTAACAATTAACAAAATAGCTGCAGGTGAGGTTATAGAAAGACCCGCAAACGTAGTAAAAGAACTTGTAGAGAATTCATTAGATGCAGGAGCAACACACATAATAATAGAAATAAAAAATGGCGGTAAAACTTTAATAAAAGTAACCGACAATGGGAAAGGCATATCTAAAGATGATATGCCTATTTCCATTGAAAGGCATGCAACTAGCAAAATAAGAAAAGTAGAAGATTTAGAAAATACATATACAATGGGATTTAGAGGTGAAGCATTAGCAAGTATTTCTGCAATATCAGAAATGACAATGATATCTAAAACTCTAGAAGAAACAACAGGATATAAAATTCAAACAACAGCAGGAAATGTAATAGATATAGAAGAATGCGGAGCACAAACTGGTACAACTATAATAGTAGAAAAACTATTTTTTAATACACCAGTAAGATATAAATTTTTAAAACAAGATGCTACTGAAAATAAGTATATAAAAGAATGGGTTCATAAAGTAGCACTTGCAAATTCACAAGTATCTTTCAAATTGATAAGTGATGGGAAGCAAGTATTTTCTTCTAACGGAAATGGAAAAATAGAAGATATCATTTATTTATTATACGGAAAAGAAATAAAAAAAAATTTGGTAAAAGTAGACTACGAAGAAAACAATATAAAAATTACTGGAATAGTAGGAAACACAATGGTAGCAAGAGATACAAGAAAGGACCAAATAATATTTTTGAATAAAAGGCATATACAAAATGTAGCTTTAATGAGCAGTGCAGACCAGGCTTTTAAAGGTGCTACAGGAATTGGAAAATATGGATTTTATATATTAAATTTAGAAATGCCAGCAAATTATTATGATGTAAATGTGCATCCTACAAAGATAGAAGTAAGATTTAATGAAGAACATGAAATAACTAGAATTTTGTATCATGCAATAAAAAATGCAATATTAAATTCAGAGTTTTTAGGAAATAATCAAAATGAAAATAAAGAAAAATATATTGAAAATGAGTTTGAATTTTTGACAACAAACAAAATAGAAAGCAATGGAGAATTCAATAAAACTAATAAGCTTGATTTACCTAAAGCAGATGTGACATCTTTAAAAATAGAAGAAAACAGCAATTTACAAAACACAGAAAGACAATTAGAAAATCAAAAGGTAGAACTTAGAAAAAGAGAAGAAAAGAGAAAAGTAGAATATAAGTATATAGGAATTCTACTTAGAACTTACATAATAATAGAAATAAGAAACGAAATATACTTAATAGACCAACACGCAGCACATGAAAGAGTTTTATATGAACAAATAAAAGAAAATTATAAGAATCATATAGAGCAAAATAGTCAATTAACATTAATTCCAGAAGTAGTAAACTTGACACATAAAGAAATGGAATTTGTAAAAGAAAATATGAAACTATTTAGAAATATAGGGTTTGACATAGAAGAATTTGGAGAAAATACATTAAAAATAAATGGAATACCAGATTTAGAATATAGAGCAAAAACAAACAACATATTTTTAGATATATTAGATGAAATGTTAAGTAATGAAAGAACATCTGTAAAAGATGTAGAAGAAAGATTTATAGCAACAGTAGCATGTAAAGCAGCAGTAAAGGCAAATATGGATTTAAAAGAAAAAGAAGTAGACGATTTAATACAAAGTTTACTATCATTAAATAATCCATACACATGTCCACACGGAAGACCAACGACAATAAAAATTTCTAAAGAATATCTTGAAGAGCATTTAGGACATTTGGGGACGGGTCACTTTTGTCCTTTACATAAATGAAAGGAGAAAAAAATGGATTTAGTTATAGGACTTGCAATTCCGTTTTTAGGAACAACATTAGGAGCAGCAATGGTATTCCTAATGAAAAACAAAATTTTGTTTACAGTGCAAACTGCTACAAAATTTTGATTCTGGTTTTTTATTATAATTACATATTTTATGTAAAGGACAAAAGTGACCCGTCCCCAAATGTCCTTTATAAAATTTATGAAATTTAGATAAAAAAATTGATAATTAAAAATAAGTATGATAGTATATAAAAAACTAAAGAATTGGAAGTGTAAAATGAACCAAAAAAAACAATTATTAATAAATACAATAATAATAGCAATAGGAAAGCTAAGTACACAAGTAATTTCATTCCTATTATTACCATTATATACATCAAAATTAAGTCCAGAAGAATATGGAACATATGACTTTTTTGTAACACTATCTGTATTTTTGTTACCTATAATAACATTACTTATGGAAGAGTCTATGTTTAGATTCTTAATAGATGCAGAAGACGAAAAAGCTAAGAAAAGAGTTATAACAGCAACCATAACATATACCATATTTGGAAGTGTACTATTTACACTAATTGCTACTTTAATAATGAAATTTATGCATTATGAATATACATTAGTATTTATAATATTTATGCTATCAAACATATTGATAGGACTAAGCAATGCTTTATCAAGAGGTATGGGCAGAATAAAGTTATATTCATTATCAAACTTTATTTTAGGAGTATCAACAATTATATTAAATATAGTATTTATAGTAAACTTTAAACTTGGCGTAAATGGTCTTTTGTGGTCAAATGTAATAGCAAATTCATTTACTGCAATATTTATATTGGCAAAACTTCATCTAATGAGATATGTAAATAAAGAGGACTTTAGCAGAAAAATGCTATCAAAAATGATTAGATATTCAGTTCCGTTAGTTCCAAATAATTTGTCTTGGGTTATAATAAGTTTATCAGATAGGCTTATGCTAACTCAAATGGCTGGAACTGCACAAAATGGTATATATTCAATTGCTAATAAATTTCCTAATATAGTATACACATGTTATGGTTTTTTCTCTACAGCATGGAAAGAATCAGCTGCTAAAATTTTAAAGGAAGATGATAAAGAAAGTTATTATAATAGCATATATAAAGATGTAAAGAATTTTTTAAAAGCGATTGTAATAGGATTAATTGCAGTAATGCCGTTTGCTTTTCCTATATTAGTAGATTCTAGTTATAATGAAGCATATATATACATTCCTATTTTAGTGATTTCAATATATTATACAAATATGTCAAATTTCTTTGGAGGAATTTTTGGAGCATATAAAGATACAAAAATAATGGGAAGTACAACAATTGTAGCTGCAATTATAAATATAGTAATTAATTTTATATTTATACCTAAGTTTGGAATATATGCGGCTGTATTTTCAACACTAGTTTCTAATGTAATTGTATATTGGTATAGAAGACAAAAATTGAAATTATATATAAATTTAAAAGGAAAATTTAATTATATATTTTGGATATTACTAGTATTAACATTATTTACATATTATAAAAATAATACGATAATTAACATATTAATGTTTATTGTTGTATTAGTATATTGCATATTTACTAATAAGAATTTTATAGGTCAAATTTTAAGACCAATAGTAAATAGATTTAAGAAGAATAATTAAAACTTACATTTAGGTGTAAGTTTTTTTCTAACTGTTTTTTTGCTCTGTCCCTAAAAATAGTTAGAATTAATTAAAAATAATTGGGCAAAATATACAAAAAATGCAATGTTAGCCTTGACAAACAATTTAAAAAATATTATAATGTTAACCGAAACTAACAAAAAGGAGAAATATTATGATATCAAAGTCTTTAGAGGAATATCTAAAAACAATATACATATTAAAAAAACAAAATGAAAATGTACGTGTTACAGATATTGCTAACAAAATGAATTGTACTAAACCAAGTGTAAATAAAGCAATAAAAAATTTAAAAGAAAATGAAATGGTAAACTATCAATCATATGGAACTATAGAACTTACTAAAGAAGGAGAAGAATTAGCAAAAAAAATATTAGAAGCATATGATATAGTTTATTTATTTTTGAAAGATGTTTTAAACTTGGAAGATGAGCAAGCACAAAAAGAAGCGGAAAATATTAAATCTGTAATATCAGATGATACAACAAATAAACTTGCAAAATATATTCATAAAGTTTTAGGGTTAACAAATCTAGATTGTGACTATGATATAAATAAGGAAAAGTGCAGATGTTGTGCAAGAAGAAAGATAGAAAGGAAATAGAAAAATGAGTAACGAATTATTAGAAATAAAAAATTTACATGTAAATGCGGGAGAAAAAGAAATTTTAAAAGGAATAGATTTAAATATAAAAAAAGGAGAAATTCATGTAATAATGGGGCCAAATGGTTCTGGTAAAACTACAACTGCAAATGCAATACTAAATAATCCAGAATACACAAAAACAAATGGAACAATTAATTTTGAAAGTGAAGATATAACAAATTTAAAAACAGACGAAATAGCAAGAAAAGGTATTTTTATGTCTTTCCAATTACCAGAAGAAATACCAGGAGTTTCTGTTACAAACTTTTTGAAATATGCTAAAAATAAAATAACTGGACAACCTGTAAAAATATTTCAATTTAAAGATGAACTTGCAAAATACATGGAAGAGCTAAATATGAATCCAAAGAATATGGAAAGGAGCTTAAACGTAGGCTTCTCTGGTGGAGAAAAAAAGAAAAACGAAATATTACAAATGCTTGTATTAAATCCAACACTTGCAATTTTAGATGAAACAGATTCAGGGCTTGATGTAGACGCAATAAAGACTGTTTCCAAAGGAATAGAAATGTTTAAAAATGATGAAAATAGCGTTTTAATTATTACTCATAATACTAAAATTTTACACAGCTTAAAAGTTGATTATGTACATGTTTTAGTAAATGGAAAAATTGTAAAAACAGGTACGCAAGAATTGGCAACAGAAATTGAAGAAAATGGATATAGTATGTTTCGCAATTAGGGGCTGTTATCAAAATTGTGACAACTTCACAAAAAGGGACACTGTTCCTAATTTGTATAAATGAAAGGAAATAAACATGGCAAAGACTCAAGTTGAAGAAATAAATAGAAATATTTATGATATAAAAAATAAAGATGAATATGATTTTAAAATAAAAAAAGGGTTAACGAAGGAAATTATAGAAGAAATATCAAAACAAAAAAATGATCCAGATTGGATGAAAGAATTTAGATTAAAAGCATTAGAAGTATATAATAAATTAGAAATGCCAACATGGGGACCAGATATTTCAGAATTAAATATGGATGAAATTGCAACATATGTACGTCCAAAAACAAAATTAAATAGTTCATGGGAAGATGTACCAGAGGATATAAAAAATACTTTTAATAAATTAGGAATTCCAGAAGCAGAAAAAAACTCTCTAGCAGGTGTTGGAGCTCAATACGATTCAGAGGTTGTTTACCATAGTATGAAAGAAGACCTTATAAAACAAGGTGTAATTTATACAGACATGGAAACAGCAGTAAGAGAATATCCAGATTTAGTAAAGGAACATTTTATGAAATGTGTACCAGTTACAGACCACAAATTTGTAGCACTTCATGGAGCAGTATGGTCAGGAGGTTCTTTTGTATATGTTCCAAAGGGAGTAAAAGTAGACATACCACTTCAATCATACTTTAGACTAAATTCACCAGAATCAGGACAATTTGAACATACTTTAATAATAGTAGATGAAGGAGCAAGTCTTCACTTTATAGAAGGATGTAGCGCTCCAAAATACAATAAAGTAAATTTACATGCTGGATGTGTTGAGTTATATGTAAAAGATAACGCATATTTAAGATATTCTACAATAGAAAACTGGTCAAAAAACATGCTTAACTTAAATACAAAAAAAGCAATTGTAGGAAAAAATGCACAAGTAGACTGGGTAACAGGTTCATTTGGTTCAAAAATATCAATGCTTTATCCAATGAGTATATTAAATGGAGAAAATGCTAAAACAGAATACACAGGAATCTCATTTGCAGGAGGAGGACAAAACCTAGACAATGGATTTAAAGTAGTTCACAATGCACCAAATACATCAAGTGTAGTAAATGCAAAATCAATATCAAAAAATGGGGGGAAGTGCACATATAGAAGTTTGGTAAGAATAAACGAAAACGCAGTAAACTCTAAATCTTCTGTATCATGTGAATCACTTATGTTAGATGATATATCAATATCAGACACAATACCAGTAAATGATATAAGAACAGATGAGGTGGAATTTTCACACGAAGCAAAAATAGGAAAAATAAGTGATAAAACAATATTCTACCTAATGAGCAGAGGATTATCAGAAGAAGATGCAAAAGCAATGATAGTAAGAGGATTTGCATATCCAATATCAAAAGAATTACCAGTTGAATATGCAGTAGAAATGAACAATTTAATTAATCTAGAATTAGAAGGAGCAATCGGCTAAAGGACATTTGGGGACGGGTCACTTTTGTCCTTTACATAATTAAAATGTTTTTTAGAAAAAGGGGAAGTCCCTAATGAAGAAAGGATAAATATGGAAAAATTAAAATTAAATGAAACACCAGTAAGAACTTCAAGAAATTTTAATATAAACAATATTAAATTAGAAAATATTGAAATACCAGAAAATGTTCGTGAATTTAATAATATGCAAATAATTAACAATAGTTCTAATTTAAATATAAATGAAGATTTAAGCGATTTTAATATTGTATACGGATTACATGATGACTTAACAAATTTAACTAAAAATAAGGCAAATAGAAAGCTTAAATTGCAAGTCAACAAAAATGAAGAAAGCGAAGTTCAAATAGAATTTAAATTTGATAAAAATAATACAGAGTTGGGTGAAAATATTCAAATTGAAGCAGAAATAAATTCAAAGATGACTGTTATTATAAAATACGAGTCTGAAGAAGATATAAAAGCATTTCATAATGGAATAATTAATGTAGTAGCAAAAGAAAATGCTACAGTAAATATAGTAATAGTAAACCTTATGAATAAATTTTCAAACAATTTTATGAGCATACAAAATGATTTTGAAGAAAATGCTAAAGTTGACTATACTATAGTAGATTTTGGCGGAAAGAATAGTATAACGAATTATTATTCTAATTTGTTAGGCGATTTTTCAGACAACACTTTAAATACTATTTATTTAGGAAAAGAAGACCAACTATTTGACCTAAACTATATTGCCGAATTACGTGGTAAGAAAACTAATATAAATATTGAAGTTCAAGGAGCGTTAAAAGATAAAGCTAAAAAGCATTTTAAAGGTACAATAGATTTCAAAAAGGGTTGCAAAAAAGCTACTGGAAATGAAAATGAAGCATGTATGCTTTTATCTGACACAGCAAAATCTTTAGCTTTGCCAATGCTTCTTTGCTCAGAAGAAGAAGTTGAAGGAAATCATTCAAGTTCAGCAGGAAAAATAGGGGAGAAAGAGCTGTTTTATATAATGAGCAGAGGTTTTGAACTTAAAGAAGCTATGAAATTAATGGTTAGAGCAAGATTTAACGAAATATTAGAAAGAATAGAAAATGAAGAACTAAAAAATCAAATTATAGATGAAATTGAGACAAGGTTAGATTAGAAAGGATAAATAGATGAATTTTGAAGAAGTAAAAAAGGACTTTCCTTTATTGGAAAATAGTAATATAACATATCTAGATAGTGGTGCTACAACACAAAAGCCAACACAAGTAATAAATGCAGTAGATGAATTTTATAAAAAATATAATGCAAATCCACATAGAGGAGCATATTCTTTAAGTGTTGAAGCAACCGGAATTTATGAAGACACAAGAATTAAAATTGCAAAATTCATAAACGCAAAGCATAGAGAAGAGATAATATTTTCTAAAAATGCTACAGAAAGTTTAAATTTAATTGCATATTCATATGGATTAGAAAACTTAAAAAAAGATGATGAAGTAGTAATTTCAATAATGGAACATCATTCAAACTTAGTTCCTTGGCAAAAAGTAACACAAAAAACAGGCGCTAAGCTAAAATATATGTATATAAATGACGAGTTTGAACTAACAGATAAAGAGATAGAAGAAAAAATTACAGACAAAACGAAAATTGTTGGAATTACACATGTTTCAAATGTTTTAGGAACAATAAACAATGTGAAAAAAATAATCGAATATGCACATAAAAAAGGTGCAATAGTAATAGTAGATGCATCACAAAGTATTCCTCATATGAAAATAGATGTGCAAGAATTAGATGCGGATTTTCTAGTATTTTCAGGTCATAAAATGTTAGCTCCTTTAGGAATTGGTGTGCTATATGGGAAAAAAGAAATATTAGGGGAAATGACTCCTTTCCTAATGGGTGGAGATATGATAGAATATGTATATGAACAAGAAACAACATTTGCTATGCTTCCAAATAAGTTTGAAGCAGGAACTCAAAACGTAGAAGGAGTAATAGGACTAGGAGCTGCAATAGATTATATAGAAAACGTAGGATATAGCAACATACAGCAAATAGAAAATGAAGTAGTCTCATATGCTATGCAAGAGCTAAAAAAATTAGATTATTTAACAGTGTATGCAACACCTAATAAAGAAAATCATAGTAGCGTAATATCATTTAATATTAATGGAGTACATCCACACGATGTAGCAAGTATATTAGACAGCAAAGGAGTATGTGTTCGTTCACGGAAACCACTGTGCACAACCATTAATGAGATATTTAGGAATAGATTCTACTTGTAGAGCAAGCTTTTACTTATACAATACAAAAAAAGATGTAGACAAGCTAGTAGAAGCAATAAATAGTGCTTATGAAATGTTTAAAAAATATATAAAATAATTACAATTTTTGCTGTGTCAAATTTTATTTAAAATGAGGTTATATACACAAAGCATACTCTATCTTTGCTTTTTAAATAAAATTTTCATTGTCAAAATTTAATTATCTTCAATTAATTTAAAGGAAGGAATAAAAAATGGAAGACTTAACAGATGTTTATAACGAGCTAATAATGGAACATAGTATGAATTCATATAACAAAAAAGAACTTAAAGATGCAGATTACTGTGAAGTTGGTCATAACCCAAATTGTGGAGATGAAATAACACTTGAATTAAAACTAAACGGAGATATAATAGAAGATATGGCCTTTTCAGGACATGGCTGTGCAATTTCTCAAGCATCAACATCTATAATGATAGATACCCTAAAAGGTAAAACTATAGAAGAAGCAAAAGAAATTGTAAAGACTTTTATAGAAATGATAAAAAGAGAAACAACTGATGAAAAGAAATTAGAAAAATTAGAAGATGCCATAGCTTTTAGAAATGTAGCAAACATGCCTGCTAGAGTAAA
Source organism: Lachnospiraceae bacterium (assembly GCA_963621995.1). GTDB lineage: Bacteria > Bacillota > Clostridia > TANB77 > CAG-508 > UMGS1663. Next base: position 6,962 of record CAVFFZ010000016.1, on the reverse strand, counting down.
ATGTGCACTTTTAGCATGGCATACTATAGAAGATATGTTAAATAAAAAATGCTAATAAAAATGTTTATTATTGAATTTGTATTTACAAAAAGAACCCATTTAATAATGAGTTCTTTTTTGGGGGATCATAACAGCAATTATTTATTGCTGTAATCTGCTAAAGTAGGCCACTTTGTATCTTTTTCTGAAAAAATAAGTTTTTCTAGTCCACCTACTTCTTCAATAGGCCAGTTAATTTTAAGTGCAGGATCATTCCATATAAGCCCTCCTTCATCACCAGGTTGATAAAACTTATCAACTTTATATGCAAAAATAGCTTCATCAGATGTTACTAAAAAGCCATGTGCAAAATTTTTAGGGATGAAAAATTGACGGTTATTATCTTCTGTAAGCAAAACTCCATAAGCTTTTCCATAGGTAGGTGAATCTTTTCTTAAATCAACAGCTACGTCATAAACAGAACCTTTAACAACTCTAACAAGTTTCGCCTGTGAGAATTCACCGTTTTGAAAGTGTAACCCTCTTATTACTCCTTTTTTAGAGTAAGATTGATTATCTTGTACAAAAGTACAATTAATTCCAATTTCTTCAAAATCTTTTTTAGAATATGTTTCCATGAAGTAACCTCTGCTATCACCATGTCTTGTGGTTTCAACAACTTTTAGTCCTTCAATACCTGTTTTTTCAACAATTTTTACCTGCCCCATTATTGGTCCTCCTTTAACTTTTTTTGCAAATTAGTTGCAGAATGTATTTAATTAAGTAACAAAAAATATTATATCATATATTTAATATATTGCAATAGTAAAATTTTATAAATGATAAAATTAAGTGACGCACTTTGAAATAAAAATAGACACATAAGATTACAAATGATACAATGTGATTGTCAAGAAAACATTGAAAGGATTTGTAAGATATGTGTCAAAATAATTATAACAGAAAAAAAGAAGAAAAGAAATATAAACATTTAAATTATGTTGAAAAAACACAAATAGAAAGATGGTATAACATTGAAAAGAAAGCATGTTCAGAGATTGCAAAATTATTAGATAAAAGTGTGAGAACAATACAAAGAGAAATAAAAAGAGGATTAGTAGAAAATTTAACAACACTTTTAGAAATAAAATATGTATATAGTGCAGATGTATCAGAACAAAAGTACAGATATAATATGACAGCGAAAGGTCCAAATATAAAATTAAATGCAAATTATAAGCTAGTAGAATATATTGAAAAAGGGATAAAAAGGGACAGAAAATCACCAGAAATACTTGTAGCAGAAATAAAAAGAAAAAAAGGAGAATTTGGAGTTATAGTGTGTGCGAAAACAATTAGGAATTGTATTCATAAAAGGATATTAAATTTAACAGAAAAAGATATGATTTATAAAAAAGAATATAAAGAAAAAAATAAAGAAAAAACACACTGTAGCAAGGTACCAGCAGAAAAAAGTATTGATTTTAGACCACAAGAAGCAAATAATAGGAGTGAATACGGACATTGGGAAGGAGATTTAGTTGTAGGAAAAGATGGAAAAGGAGCAGCACTCTTAACGTTTACAGAACGAAAGACAAGAGAAGAAATAATATTAAAAATACCAAGTAAACATGCTGTAAATGTTGCAAAGTCAATTGATAAATTGGAAAGAAAATATAAAACAGAATTTAAAAATAAATTTAAGACAATAACATTTGATAATGGTGGAGAATTTAGAGACTATAAAGCTTTAGAAAAGTCATATGATAAAAGAAAAAAAGAACCACGAGTTCAAGTATATTATGCACATCCATATAGATCTGGAGAACGAGGAAGCAATGAAAATGCAAATAGATTAATCAGAAGATTTATACCAAAGGGAATAGTCATAACAGATATTTCAGAAGAATTTATACAACAAGTAGAAGATTGGATAAATAATTTGTTACGACCGATGTTTGGTTATAAATCTAGTTTAGAAATGGCAAAAATCACATCTTAAATACATTTGTAATTTTATTACAAGAAGTGCGACACTTATTATTGCAATTTATACAATAGTAAAATTTTTAGAAAAATGTTGAAACATGTAGGAAAATATAATATAATAATTAATATATACTGTATATTAATCAAAAGAAGGGAGTCATTCTTATGATGGGGATTGAAAGCATGGATATGAGTAGAAAATTTCGGAGGAAAGGATTAACACAAAAACAAGAAAAGGCTGGAATTCAAACTATATATGAATTCAAAGATAAAGGAATTCATCCAAATGTAAGCTTTTTAGAGTTTAACGAGTATTATCTAGTTAAACTAGAAGAACTGAATACCGATAGCTTGGATTTATCGACTATTATTTACTGTTTTGTATGTTCTTGTTTTTTTTGTGATACAAAACCTTTAAGATTTTCAAAAAATAAAGAATTTAAGTTCAAAAAGTATGAGAACTTCAATTCTTTATATACAAAAATTCATGAATTATATCTAATGGAAAAAGTATAATTATTCCATAACTTAGAAAATGCAAGTCACTAAATTAAGTGGCTTGTATTTTTTTATCTTTTTTAGTATTATATATAGAGAAATATAAAGGAGTGTGAAAGTATGTTAGATTTTGATGAAAACAAAAAAGTTTTAAATCAATTAAATAAAAAGCTAGAAGAATTGGGTGAATCTCTTTGAAATACTTAAATTGGAAATTAAATTAAAAAATTTAGAAAGTAAGACAAATGATACTTCCTTTTGGGAAGATTCTCAAAATTCAACAGCAATATTAAAAGAAATAAATGAGATTAAAACTAAAATACATACGTATAAGAATATAAAAAATAATTTACAAAACGTAATTCAAATGAATGATTTAATACAAGAAGAAAAAGAAGAAAGCTTAGAAGAAGAACTAAAAGATTCTATAAAAAAATTACAAAAAGAAATTGACAAACTAGAAATAAATACATTATTATCCGGAAAATATGATAAAAACAATGCAATTTTAACTATTCATCCTGGTGCAGGAGGAACAGAAAGTTGTGACTGGGCTCAAATGTTATATAGAATGTACACAAGATGGGCTTTAGATAATGGATATGAAGTAAAAGAATTAGACTATTTAGATGGTGAAGAAGCAGGTTTGAAAAGTGTTACATTTTTAGTTAAAGGTTTGTATGCATATGGATATTTAAAAGGAGAAATGGGAGTACATAGATTAGTAAGGATATCGCCATTTGATAGCGGAGGAAGAAGACATACTTCTTTTGCTTCATTAGAAGTTTTACCAGAAATCTCTGAGGATATTGAAATAAATATAAATCCAGACGACCTAAGAGTTGACACTTATAGAGCTTCAGGAGCAGGAGGGCAACACGTTAACAAAACGTCATCTGCGGTTCGCATTACACATATTCCAACAAATATAGTAGTATCTTGTCAATCTGAACGTTCACAAATTCAAAACAGAGATACAGCTATGAAAATGTTAAAATCAAAGCTATTAAACTTAAAGGAAAAAGAACACAAAGACAAAATAGAGGATCTAAAAGGAAATCAAATGGATATAGCATGGGGAAGTCAAATACGTTCGTATGTATTTTGCCCATACACGATGGTAAAAGACCACAGAACTAATTACGAAGTAGGAAATATACAAGCTGTAATGGATGGCAACTTAAATGATTTTATGGATGCATATTTAAAAACGGAAAATAAATCACAAAATAAAGAATAGTTTTTATTCTTTATTTTTTTCTATTCTAGGAAAGTTTTCCAAACTCCCCTAGAATAGAAAAATGCTTTGCTAAACATTCCACACAAATTTTACTACATAAAATTTGGTGGGTGAACAAAGACAAGACCTGAAAAATTTTTTATGTTTAAAAATCATGCATCTTTTGTTCTAAAATAGACAAGACCTGAATATATATATTTATATAACAAAAACAAGAGAAGGGAAGAGGTACCATGGCATTAGAAGATAGAAAAATGCAATCAAATAATATGAATATAATTCAAAATTTAATATTAGAAAATAGAGAGAAACTTAGCATTTCTGGGGTTCTGGATGTACTTAGCTTTGACGATCAAGTAGTAATAGTTGAAACAGAATTGGGACTTCTTACAATAAAGGGAGAAAATTTAAGAATTAATAAATTAAGTATAGATACTTCAGAAGTTATAGTTGAAGGAGAAATATATAATTTAGCATATAGTGAAAATGACATGGATAAAAAATCAGGGGGAATTTTTAATAAAATATTTAAATAAAACTTAAAATTAGAAGGTGATAATTTGGGAAATGGAATATTAACGCAATTATACTCTATGCTAGTTTTTATTATTAGCGGTATATTTATAGGTATATTTTTCGACATATTTCGTATACTTAGAAAATCTTTTCATACTCCAGATATTATTACATATATCGAGGATGCTTTATTTTGGTTTATTACAGGTTTATTTTTAATATTTATTATATTTAATTTTACTAATGGAGAAATACGAATTTATAATATCATTGGATTAATTTTAGGTAGTCTTTTATACATGATTTTAATAAGTAAAATCTTTATAAAAGTTAATGTTAAAATTGTTTTATTCATAAAAAAAATAGTAACAAGTATAGCCAAAATATTAATAATACCAATACAATTTCTTGCTAAAATTTTACAAAAAATATTTAAGCCTTTTACATTTTTCGTCATTAATGCAAAGAATATATTATTAAATTTCAAAAAAAGTAGAAATAATAAGAAAAAACATATAGAAAAAGAAGGAATTTAGAAATAAATGTAGAAATATATAAATATAGTATATTTTATAGACAAAAGAAAACATTAAAGAGAGAGTAAATTTATGAAAATAATGAAAAGTATAGTAAAAAAAATATTATTAATTGCTGTTGGCATATATATAATTAGTATATTTATTTCTCAACAACAACTTTTAAATACATATCAAAAAGAAATAGGAAAATATGAAACTCAAAAACAAGAAGCTGAAGAAACAAAAGAATCTTTAGTTGCTATGAGAGATAATGTAGATTCCCCGGAATATATTGAAGAAATTGCTAGAGAAAAGTTAGGAATGTACTTACCTAACGAAAGAGTTTATATAGATATTGGAAAATAGTGGAAAAAAGAGGGATATTTTACCTCTTTTTTCTTTACTTATTTGTAATTTTATAGTATAATATATGCATATTCGATCATAATAATTTATTTTTTCTTTTTAAATACCAAAAAATAAAAATAAAAATGAAATTAAATAAAAAAGGGGGCTAAAATTTATGAATTTAGAGGATGCTACTTTAGTAGAATTGCGTCAACTAGCCAAAGAAAAGGATATTAAAAATGTATCCAAATTAAAAAAGGAAGAATTAATTGAAATTCTTGAAAATAAAACAAATAAATCAGATGAAATAGATGAAGAAAATACAGAGAAAAGCAATACTACAAGAAGATTTTATCCTTTAGTAAACGAGGAAATTACTCCTGAAGGTCCAGCGTTAGAAGCAGGAGAAGGATATAAATTAACAAGCGAAGATGACAGAATTGTTCAAGGAGTATTAGAAATTTTGCCAGATGGTTATGGCTTTTTAAGAGGAGAAAATTATTTATCTACACCTAAAGACATTTATGTTTCACCTATACAAATTAGAAGATTTAAATTGGATAAAGGAGATAAAATAAAAGGAATTGCTAGGCTTCCAAAAGAAGGAGAAAAATTTCCTGCATTAATATTTGTTGGAGAAGTTAATGGTGAAGCACCAGAAAAGTCCTATAGACGTATAAAATTTGATGATTTAACACCAATATATCCTGAAGAAAAATTACGTTTAGAAACAACTCCAAACGAATATGCTATGAGAATGATTGATTTAATATCTCCAATTGGTAAAGGACAAAGAGGGCAAATAGTTGCTCCTCCAAAAGTAGGAAAAACTACATTACTTAAAAAAATAGCAAATAGTATAAGTATTAATAATCCTGAAGTTGAACTTATTGTCCTTCTTATAGATGAAAGACCTGAAGAAGTAACAGATATGAAACGTTCAATTAAAGGTGAGGTTATATATTCTACATTTGATGAAGTACCTGAGAATCATGTAAAAGTAGCAGAAATGGTACTTGAAAGAGCAAAAAGACTTGTTGAACACAAAAAAGATGTTGTTATTTTATTAGATAGTATAACAAGACTTGCGAGAGCTTACAACCTAGTTGTCCCTTCATCGGGAAGAACACTATCTGGAGGGCTTGATCCTGCATCACTACATAAACCAAAAAAATTCTTTGGTGCAGCAAGAAATATAGAAAATGGTGGAAGCCTTACAATATTAGCTACTTCATTAATTGAGACAGGTAGTAGAATGGACGATGTAATCTTCGAAGAATTTAAGGGAACAGGTAATATGGAAGTGCATTTAAACAGAGCACTTTCAGAAAAAAGAATTTTCCCTGCAATAGATATAAATAAATCTGGAACAAGAAAGGAAGAAAAATTATTAACTAAAAAAGAATTAGAAACAGTATTTGCTTTAAGAAAAGCATTATCTAAAATGCCTACAGAAGATGTTACAGAAACAATAATAAATCAAATGGTTACAACTAAAAATAATAGAGAATTTATAGATAAGATAGATAGTTTCTTATATAAATTTAAAGACTAAATAGATATTTCTGACTCTCAACTTTATCTTTGAAATTTGTAAAAAAATAGGGAAAAGAAGATAAAATATTTTATTTTAAGATTAGTTTGAAATACAACTAATCTTTTTTTAGCAATAGAAGAGAGTCAGAGAACGATATGTAGAAGTGTAAAAAAAAATATTATTGCACAAAATGAAACTAATACGACCAACTTGGAGCATTGAAAAATGTAAAATATTGAAGCTTTAACATTAAAAGAGTTAATTCAAAGATTTTTAATCAAAATGATAAAAATAGTAAAGTAGCAATAGCATACGAAAATTTTGCAAAGGAGGTGTT
>CAVFFZ010000015.1:0-29468 GCA_963621995.1 Lachnospiraceae bacterium | reverse complement strand
CTTATTTTAATAATATTAGCATTATTTATTTTCTCTAGCAAGCTAATAAGCTTGCTGATATATGTACTACCGCAACGGTTTGAGACATTTATTACATTTTTGTTACATTTCGTTTATAAATATTTTGTATATCTTAATCCATCCACTCTAATTCCCAGTCGACTACTTTTACTGTATCTCCTTCTTTAACTCCCGCTTCTTTTAGAGCTTTATTTACTCCTAATTCGTCTAAACACTTTTGGAAATAGTACATAGATTCGTTATCTTCTAAGTTAACTCTTCTCATGATTTTTTGTACACCTGGTCCATCTACTATAAACATTCCATCTTCTTTTGTTATTGTAAACGGAACTTCGTTTTCTAAACTATATACCTTCTTTCCTCCTACCACTTCTACAATATCTTCCTTTGGAAGTATTTTTAAAACTTCAGATACATGTTTCAAAAGTTCTTCTATGCCTTCTCCTGTAACTGCAGAAATTTTATATATTTCTATTTCTTTTTCCTTGGCCATTTTTTCCAATTCTTTATATAAATTTTCATCTTGCATACTATCAATTTTATTTGCTACTATTATTTGTTTTCTTGAAGCTAATTTTTCGCTATATTGCTTTAATTCTTCATTTATAGTATTAAAATCTTCCACAGGATTTCTTCCTTCTTTTCCAGATACATCTATTACATGAAGTAATAACCTTGTTCTTTCTATATGTCTTAAAAATTGAAGTCCTAATCCTGTTCCTTGACTTGCTCCTTCTATAATTCCTGGTATATCTGCTATTACAAAACTATCTCCATAACTTAATTTTACTACTCCTAAGTTTGGTTCTAATGTTGTAAAGTGGTAATTTGCAATTTTAGGTGTAGCTGATGTTGTTCTTGATAAAAATGTTGATTTCCCTACATTAGGAAATCCTAATAATCCTACATCTGCTAATAGTTTTAATTCTAGTACAAGTTCTTTTTCTAAACCTTTTTCTCCATCTTGTGAAAAACGAGGTGCTTGTCTTGTTGATGTTGCAAAGTGTGAGTTTCCTTTTCCTCCTCTTCCTCCTGGAAGTATAAGTTCTTCTTGACCTTCTTCAGATAAATCTGCTAGTACTTGATTTGTTTCTGCATCTTTAATTATTGTTCCTATTGGCACTCCAATGTGTAAATCTTCTCCGCTTTTTCCATATCTATGTGCACCTTCACCATTTTTTCCGTTTTCTGCTTTAAATTTCTTTTTAAATCTAAAGTCTACTAATGTATTTGCATCTGGATCTACGAAAAAGTATATATCTCCACCTTTTCCTCCATCTCCCCCATCTGGTCCTCCTGCTGCTACATATTTTTCACGACGAAAAGAAACAGCTCCATTGCCTCCATCTCCTGATTTTACAATTATTTTTACATAGTCTGTAAACATTATTTTACCTCTTCTAAACTTTCCATATATTTTTCTATTAAAGTCTGCTCTTTAAATTATTTGCCTAAATCACTTTTTTAATATATTTTTCTCTTTATTAAGTCATTTTTATGTAAATGACTTAATTAACCCGTTCCCAAATGTCCTTTAATAATCTAGTTTCATTGCTTTTTTTACTTTTTTCATTGTTTCTTTTGCTGTTTTTTGTGCTTTTAAAGTTCCTTCCATTAATATTTTGTCTACTATTTCTGGATGCTCTTCATAATATGCTCTTTTTTCTCTTATTGGTTTTAATGTGTCTGATATATTTTTAGCAAGCTCACGTTTACATGCTACACATCCTCTTGCTCCTGCTTTACATTTAGAACATACTGTATTTACTACTTCTTCTGAACTAAATAATTTATGATAGTAATATACCATACATACATCTGGGTTTCCTTTATCATCTTTTCTTATTCTTCCTGGGTCTGTTACTGCACTCATTACTTTTTTAGTTATTTCTTCTTCTGAATCTGATAAATATATTGCATTTCCTAAAGATTTACCCATTTTTTCATTTCCATCTAATCCCTTTATTCTTCCTGCACTTGATAGCACTGGTTCTGGTTCTACTAAAGTTTCACCATATATTGAATTAAATTTTCTTACTATTTCTCTACATTGTTCAATTAATGGAAGTTGATCTTCTCCTACTGGCACTAATTCTCCTTCAAAGCATGTTATATCTGCTGCTTGACTTACAGGGTACCCTAAGAATCCATATGTAACACTTTCTCCAAATAAATCTTTCTTTTGAGCTATCTCTGTTTTAACTGTTGGGTTTCTTTGAAGCCTTGCTATTGTTACTAAGTTTGAATAAAACACTGTAAGTTCTGCAACTTCTGGTATCATTGATTGAATATATATTGTTGTTTTTTCTGGATCTATTCCACATGCTAAATAATCCATTGCTACTTCTCTTACATTTTTTCTTACTTTATCTGGATTGTTAAAATTGTCTGTTAATGCTTGAACATCTGCTATTAATATATATGGATCATATAATCCTGAATTTTGCATTTCTACTCTCTTTTTTAATGAACCAAAATAATGACCTATATGTAATCTTCCTGTTGGTCTATCTCCTGTTAATATACGTTTTTTATCTGTCATAATTATTCCCCCTATGGTATTTTTACAAATTTTAGATAGTATTTTCATAATCTATTTTTTCATAGATTCCTTTACACTATCGGTATTTTTTACTTATTTATATGTTTCTCATTTTATATACTTTATAAGTATACCATAGTTAAATTAAAAATGCTATATCTTTCTATACAATTTTTCCGTTTTATGTTTGCTCTGCGTGCTAAATTTATTGGCACATTTTCTAAAAAAACTTTTTACATATAGCAATAACAACATATATTATTACTTTCACTACACAATTTGTAAATAAAATATAATTTGTAGCTGGAATTCCTATTTTATTTATTTTTTTATATTCATTTACTACCTTTTCTATTTTTTCTTTCTCACAAATATTATTTTTTTCATTATAACTTTTCATATACTCTTCTGCTAAATATTTTGCTTTTGTCATAGCATCTGTTTCTAAATATGACCTTACCGCATAATATAAAAAACCAAAAACACTTAAAATAATTATTTGTAATTCATAGTTTTTAAATACATTTAAAATTGTTAATATTATGCTTAATATAAAATATAATATGTATATATTAGAAAATATATAATTGAATATTAGCATCTTTTTATTTTGTATCGAATGTAAACATTCATGTGCAATTGTTTGAATTCTTGTATATGTTTTACTTATGTTAGCAATAAAAATAGTGTCTATGATTGCAATATATAAACTTGCTGTTTTATCATTGTTTTCTTTTATTTTTACCTTTTTATTATCTAATTTTTCTAGAATTTCTTTACAAATTTCTTTATTTTCTGGAAACTTAGAAACAATTTCGTCACACTCTCTATTATTTCCCGCTTCTTTTAACTTTTTTATATTAATTTCAAAAACAAATACACCTATTATTAAAATAATTACTAAAACTATTAATACTACTATTAATTCCATATTTTTCTCCCTTTATTATTTTATATATATAAAAGAGTCGTAAATGATATTTTACCTTTTACGACTCTTTTCGACATTACAATACATCTTTTACTGACTCTGCAATTATTTTATTTACATCTGCTATCATTACATTAAATTTTACTTCTAAGTCAAAATATTCTTTTATTTCTTTATTTTGAATTAGTATAGTGTACATTTCTTGTAATTTCTTATTTTTATCTTCTTCAACTTCTTTTCCTTGAATTGCTAAAAGTTGTACTTCATAACGTAATTTTTCGAAATCTTCTACTTTTTTCTTTAATTCTACATTAGAATCTAAACTTTTTTTAGCTTCTTTATATTTTAAGTATTCTTCTGAAGTTTTTATTTCTCCTGCTAATTTATTTGCAGTATCATATACGTTCATTAGATTTCCTCTTTTCTTAATTAATTATACCAAAAGGATTTTTAATCGTTCGCACTGAAAGAAAGTTACGAATAAGATATGCAGAGGCAACGTCCCAAATGGAGTTATGCATAAGCATGTTTTTTCTTGAAAGCTAGTAAATTTGTTATTTCTGTATCATTATTTTTAGCTTTTTTAGCCTTTTTAGCATTTTCTTGTGCTATTTGATTTGCTTGTTTTTCTGCCATTGTTTGGCATATTGCTTTTTGGTATGTAAAGTGTGTATCTTGTGCTATTTTATTCCAGTTATATAATTCTTTTACTTTAGTTTTTGCATTTTTAGTTACATTTGTTGCTAATGCGTGATCATATAATAATGTTAATATTGAATCTGCTATTGAATTGCTATTTCCTGCATAGCTCTTCATTCCTGTTATTCCATGTTCTACTATTTCATTTAGTCCCCCAACATCTGATACAACTGTTGGTACTCCTGCAAGCATTGCTTCTAATGCCACTATTCCAAATGGCTCATATGTACTTGGAAATACTGCAACATCAGCACATTTATACATTTTTTGAACTTGTCTAGCATCTAAATAACCTGTGAAATATACTTTATTTGATATTCCCATATACTCTACTTGTGCTTTTAATTCATCTATCATTCCACCTTTTCCTGCTATTATTAATTTAGCATCATGATAGTTATCTAATATTTTTGGCATTGCTGATATTAAATGTTGTATTCCTTTTTCATATACTAGTCTTCCCATATAAAGGATTATTTTTTCATTATCTAAAGCATATTGTCTTCTAAATTCATAATCTCTTTCTATACCATTGAAATTTGTTAAATTAATTCCATTTGGAATTACATTTATTTTGTCAAAAGGAAGTCCAAATAGTCCTTGGATATGTCCTTTCATAAAGTTACTATTTACTATTACTTCTGTAGATTCGTATGTAAGCATCCACTCTGTATCATTTATATATCTTTGAGTTTCATCATGTATTCCGCTATTTCTTCCACTTTCTGTTGCATGTATTGTTGAAACAAGTGGAATATTATATGCATGTTTTAATGTTTTTGCTGCGTTTGCAACTAACCAATCATGAGCATGTATTACATCAAAATTTCCTTCTTTAACTATTAATTCTGATGCTTTTGCTACTAAATTAAAGTTCAATTGCATTATCCAGTCTATAAAATTGTTTGGAGTAATCATATAGTTATCTACTCTATATACTTCTACTCCTTTGTCATTCTCGTAATAAGGTAATTCTCCTTCACGATAAGTAACTACTGTAACGTCATGACCATCCTTTATTAATCTTTTTGATAAATCATGCACTACTCTAGCAATTCCTCCTACTATTCTTGGTGGGTATTCCCATGTTAGCATTAAAATTTTCATAGGTTATATTTAACCCCTTTCTTTTATATTTTCTTTTGTTTTTCTGAATACTATTTTATACATATTTTTGATAAATGTAAACATTTTTTTACAAAATATTTTAATTTTTTTATTTATTATAATTTTTCCTTGCGTCAACAATTTTTTTTACATTTTGTAACATAATTGTAATATTATTTCTTTTCTTTTCTATTGAATTTATTTAGTTTTTGATATAGTATATATTAAGAATAAAATGCATTGCTTACTAAGGAGGAAAATATGCCAAGAAAAGCTAAAGAAAAAACTGAAGTAATTGAAGAAAAAAAAGCTAAAAAATCTACTACTAAATTACCAAAAAAAGAAACTACATCTAAAGGTAATTCAAAGAAAGAAGTTTCTAAAAATAGTAAAAAAGCAGAAAATACAGTTTCTAATAAATCTAACACTAGTACAAATAAAGTAGCTACAAAAAGTAGTACCAAGAAATCTACTAAAGTAACTTCAAAGAAGTCAACTAATGCTACTAAAGCAAAATCCTCTTCTAAGAAAGTTACTGGTAAATCTACTACTAAAACTACAAAAAAAACAACTAGAACAACTGCTACAAAAAAAGGTGCTAAGAAAGAAAAAGTAGAAATTATAGAATACTATGACTTACCTTATCGCTATAATCAAACTGTTGTAAAAGTTTTAGCTCAAACTCCTAATACTCTATTCGTTTATTGGGATATTTCAGATGACGACAAAAATAAATATATTGAAGAATATGGGGAATATTTTTTCAATAATACAAAACCTGTTTTAATAATTCACAATTTAACAATGAATTATTCTTTTGAAATAGATATAAACGATTTTGCAAATAGTTGGTATTTAAATGTTTCAGATAGTAATTGTGATTATAAAATAGAGCTTGGCAGACGTCCTATAAACGAATATGTAACAATAAATAATAATTACTTATATATTGCAAACTCAAATAATATAGATGCCCCAAATGATCATATATTATTTGATAGTTTATCTAAATTTGTATATTTTAGAAATGTAAAAACAAATACTACTATAAAGAAGGATATTATCAGTTTCTCTCTTCTTAGAAAAATTGGTAAAATCTCATCTATTGAAGAGTTTTATAAAAAAATGTATGCAAATGAAAAAATTAGCTTTGCTAAATTAGATTTAAGAAATCCATCTTCAAAGTTCTAACAAATTTATAAGGAGTAATACTAATGAATACACCAAAAGGATACGTTAGCTTTGTGCTACATGCACATTTGCCTTTTATACATCACCCAGAGAGTGAAAATTATTTAGAGGAACAATGGTTATTTGAAGCAATTTCAGAGACCTATATTCCTCTTTTACTTAATTTTGAAAAATTAGTGGAAGAAAAAGTAGACTTTTCTATTACAATGTCTATGACTCCTCCACTTTTAAATATGCTTGATAATAAATTATTGCAAAAAAGATATATTAAATATTTAAAAAAACACATTGAACTTGCAAAAAAAGAAATGGAAAGAACTACATATGACAAAAGAGTAAATGACCTTTCTAAATATTACTTTGAAAGGTATTCTAACGATTTGCATGTTTTTCATGATATTTACAATGATAATATTATTAAAGGTTTTAAACACTTCCAGGATTTAGGTGTTTTAGAAATTATAACATGTGGAGCAACACATGGCTATTTTCCGATTTTATATTTAACTGAACAAACTGTAAAAGCACAAATTGCAGTTGGTGTTCAAACTTATGAAAAATATTTTTGCAAAAAACCTCGTGGAATATGGCTTCCTGAGTGTGGATATGTTCCTGAGGCAGATAAATATTTAAAAGAATTTGGTATAGAATATATTATTACTGAAACACATGGAATTTTATATGCAGATCCTACCCCTGTTTATGGGACATACTCTCCTATTGTTTCCCCTACTGGAATTGTAGCCTTTGGTAGAGATATGGAATCTTCAAGACAGGTATGGAGCTCTATAAATGGTTATCCAGGAGATTTTAATTATCGTGAGTTTTACAGAGATATTGGCTATGATGCTCCTTACGATTATATTAAGCCATATATTTCTCATGATGGTGTTAGAGTTCATACTGGAATTAAATATCACAGAATTACTGGAAAGTATGAAGAAAAAGATATTTACAATATTCAATGGGCAAAAGACTCTTGTGAAAAACAAGCTGGTCATTTTCTAGATTGCAGAAGAGAACAAATAGATATGGCTGCATCTTTTATGGATAAGCCTCCTATTATACTTTGCCCTTATGATGCTGAACTTTATGGTCATTGGTGGTATGAAGGTCCATATTGGTTATATATACTATTTAAAAAAATCCATTTTGACCAAAATGATTTCAAATTAATTACCCCTGGTAAATATATAGATATGTATCCTGAAATGCAAGTATGTACACCTTGTCGTTCTAGTTGGGGTGCAAATGGTTATAGTCAAGTTTGGCTTAACGAAACAAATGACTATGTTCATCGTCATTTACATGTTGCTGGAGACAAAATGGTCGAACTTGCACATACATTTTACAATGAAAAAAATAAAACAAAAATTAGAGCTTTGAATCAATGTGTAAGAGAGCTTTTACTTGCTCAAAGTAGCGACTGGTTATTTATTATTACAAACGGTACAATGGTTGATTATGCTAAAAAGAGAATTAAAGACCACATTGGACGTTTTACAAAATTATATGATCAAATAAAAGAGGATAATATAGACACAGACTTTCTAAAACTTGTAGAAAAAAGAGATTGTATATTCCCTGAAATTGATTATAAAATATATTATTAATTTAATATTGCACAAGTTACCAAAATTTTCCCTTTCGAATAAAATATGTATATCTAAAGTTTTTTAGTAGATAATAATTGCATATAAAAGAAGGGGGATTTTTTTGCGATATGAAGTCTTTTTGTATAAAAACGAATAATAGTGAAATTATAGATTATCTATTAAAAAATATAGAAACCTCTTCTTTAGAAAATATTTATTTTGTAAGCAGAAAATTCAAATGTTATCATAACGTAATTATACATTATAAAGGAAATGATTTAAGTTCTTTTCTAAATTTCTTATCTGACTTATTAGCTGATTGTATTATATTTTTCTATGAACCTATTTTAATAAGAAGAATTATAAATTTTCAATATTTTTACTTTGATGATTTTGAAAAAAATCTTATTGAAGAAAATTGTTATGAGCATATTATTTTAGACGAAGATTGTAATTTGAAATATAAAAAACAAGAAATTTGGGCTTCTGTATTAGAATATATAAACTCTAATAAATCTATGATTTTAAATGGTTTTGTTACATTTCGTTTAAATACTTATTTAAGTACTTTAGAAGAAATTGTAGATACTAGTGTAAATGAATATGTAATTGAAAAAGAATACACCGAATTTATAAATTTATTAAAGTTATATATAGATACAAAAGACCCTGCTTCTAATATTGTTCACCTAATTTACACTAATGGTAACTCTATTCTACTAAATGAACACAAAAATCTTATTAATTTAAGAGATAATAATTTCAATGCTAAATATTTATCTGATATCTCTTTTTCTTCAAACGATTATGCATTAAATGCTCTACTTACTCTTTTGCCAAAAAAAATAAAAGTTCATTTAATTTGTAATGAAGACGAATTTATAAATACATTAAGACTAGTTTTTGGAAGTAGAATTTCTATTTGTAATGGCTGCAATATTTGTAGAACTTATAGAATTTTAAATAATGTTAGTAAAGATGCTCCTTAAATTTAAAAGGACATTTGGGGACGGGTCACTTTTGTCCTTTGTAAATTTTGATAATATAATAAAAAGCATATTAATCTGAAAAAAAACGCTATTAGAAAGTAAGTAAGCTAGAAATTATTAAGAAATTTGTGGAAAAAGTTCATTTTTAATGGAAGGGTGCAAATTTCGCTTATAATTTCTGCGTAACTTAGCTTGAACGAACATTTTTTGAAAATTCATATGCTTTTTTATTATAATTACTACTTTATGTAAAGGACAAAAGTGACCCGTCCCCAAATGTCCTTTATTTTATATTATCTAATCCTCCATCTAATTGATATACACTAGAATAGCCTATATTCTCTAATGTTTTTAATGCTTTTTTACTTCTGCTTCCAGATTGACATACTAATATTATAGTATTATTTTTATCTTTTAATAGTTCTTCACAATTTCTCTCCAGATCATAAAGTGGAATATTTACACTTCCTTCTAAATGCCCTTCTCTATATTCCTGTGGACTTCTTACATCTACCAAAGTGGCATTTGTATCGTTCTTCATAATTGTTTTCATTTCTTCATAATCTATACTAGCTTCTTCTCTATTATTTGATATTTTAAACATTTTTCTTAATGTCTCATATATTTTTATTTTCATTTTCTCACTTCCTTATTTTATTATCTAAAAAAATAGACATCCTATTCTATTTTATGAATAATGTCTATTTTTTGATATATATATTATTTATTCTTTTCTTCTATTTTATATTGTTTTTCTAAGTTCATTAATATTAATATTGTTGTAAATGCATATATTATAATTCCTATTGGTAATGTAGTATAATTTACTTCTAATCTTGTAATGGCAAATACTGATAAATATAATAATTCTATTTCTATTATAACTAATATTGCTTTTGAAATTTCTTTCAAAATGCTTAGTTTTCTATTTACTCTATTGTTTATAGCCATATATATTACTAGATAAATAATAATTACTACAAATGAAATACTTACTGGTAAAATATATGGTTTTACTAAGTCCAATATTTCTACACTTGGCACATTTGTTATTACCATATCATCTTTTGTATTTTCTAGTTCATATTTTTCATTTAGTTTTGTATTCAAATTTTCTAATTGTTCATCTGTAGCATCTTTTACTATAACTGATACCATGTCTTCATATAATTCTACTTTTTGCACTTTTACTTTTTCATTTTCAAAAACTTCTTTTGCTATTTTGTTTACATCTTCATTTTCAAATTGTTTTTGTATATTTATATCTATACTTTTATGGTTTGAATACATTAAATCTAAATTTAGTCCCATAGTTGCTGTTAAAATAATTCCAATAATTATAATTATTCCAAGTAGTATTCCTATTAAATTTTTCTTCTTCATAATTTGCTCCTTTCACTTTAGTTTAATCTCTTAATAATAATTTTTCTATACTTATATTATATAACATTGTTATAACTATTCCCCAGAATAATACTGTTCCAACTGCAATATTTGCAAATGTAAATGCAATTGCAATAACTAATGTAGGTATAAGTATTAAACTATATTTTTTAATAGCATTATTTATTTTTTCTTCTTTTAACACACTAACTACTAGCATATAATTTATTAATGTACTAAATAAAATTTCTATAATACCTGCTACAGATACCTCTACGTTAGCATATCTAATTGCCAATAATAGTAATGCTACATATCCTATAATAGAGATACCTGCTAATATACCTTTTCCTTTATATTTTATAATTAAATAAATAATAGCTAATGTAAGAACAATTATTGAAGCTACTATTACTTTTTCTATTACGTCTTGTGTAACCTCTGAAAGAATATATTTATTTTGTTCTACTTCATATACGATAGGCATTTTCCCTGAGTCTAATAATGCTGCCATACTACTTGCTTCTTTAGCATACTCTTGTAATTCCTCTGTTGTACTATTAGTAGAAGATCCAACAGATAGTTGTAATAAACCATTAGTTACTTGTTCACTAAAATATGTTGAAAGCAATGTTGTATCATCAATTTTTATTGAAATTTCTTTTGTTTCAGTTTCTTCTTTTGCTTCTTCCCCTTCTTGTTCTACTGTTTTTGTTGTTTGTACATAAGTATTTGTTATATTTTTAAATTTTTCTGTTCCTTCTTTATTAAATTGTATATTAAGAACAATTGAAGTTGTTCCTGAAGATGTTGTTCCATAGCTACTTTGAACTGATTTTAAATCATCATTTGTCATTAATACTTCGTTTGTGTCTTTATCTACAATTTCAAATTTTCCTTGTAATGATAGTTGTCCAACTATACTATCTGTATTATCATCTTCTGGTAATTCTAAAATAATGGTTCCATTTTCTAAATTTTGTCTTATATCATAATTGTTTACTTGTATTTCTTCTAATCTTTTTTCTATTACTTTTTTTGAAGCCTCATAATTTTCTCTAGTTAATATTTCTTCACTATTAACTTTAATTTCTTCTGTTCTTGCTACTACTGTTTCTGTATCATCATCTGAAATCAAGTTATCATCTACATCATATTTTTTAGTTTCTTCTATTTCATCATTTACTTTAAGTTCAATTCTTCTGTGTCCTTTTAAGTCTCTTGATAAAATATACTCTGGTAAAATATTTTTAACTTGATTTTTATCTTGTACATATATACCAATAAAAGATATTATTGATAATAATATAATTAATAAAACTATAACTGTTATTTTTAATCCTTTAAACTTTTTCATTTTTTCCTCCCAAATTTATAATAATTTTGTACCATTTATAATAAGCTCAAACCATATATTTAAATATTTTGCTGCATATTTACTCATCATTGTTCTATCCATAAATATCTCAAAATAATCTAGAACTGGACAAATTTCTGTATCTATTGTTAAGTCTAATGTTACTTTTCTTTTTTCTTTATCTATTATAAAATCTGCATTTGTTACTGCATAATTTACTTTATCATGTTTATCAAATGTAGACATATTTGTATTTACTACCCTGTCTCTATGGACATCTGACTTATCTGCAAGTATTAAAGCTGCTGATATATCGCTTACTGCTGTTCCTGTTTGTTCGTCATGATTTCCTATTGCCATCATTATTTCTGTTCTATCTTGTACATTCATTCCCATTTCTTTTAAAATTTGATAAGCAAGTATCGCTCCTGAATGTGCATGATCTACTCTATTTACACAATTTCCTATATCATGCATATAACCTGCTATTTTTGCAAGTTCTATTCTGTCTTTTGGATAATCTAATGTTTCCAATATTTCTGCCGCTCTATTTGATACAATTGAAATGTGCCTTATTGAATGTTCTGTGTATCCTAATGCATTTAATTGTTTTTGTGAACTTAGTATAAGTTCTTCAATTTCTTTGTTATTTTTAATATCTTCTAAAGTCATCATTCGTCTCCTCCATATTATTGATTAATTTTATATTAAAATAATAAAAAATTCAACCATTTTTTGTAAATTGGTTGAATTTATATTGTAAATTGGTTGATTTTATATAGAATTACGTCTAACTTTCTATTTGGCATATTTATATTTTAATTTAAGTTTACTCCTATTATTCCACCTATCATTCCTGCAACAATGCTAGAAACTAACATTATAACACTCATAATATTTAAACTAAAACCAGAACCTGTAAGGCTAGAAATTATATAGATTAATAAAATATAAATAACTCCTACTAATGCTCCATTTAATAGTCCATTTTTATTTATTCTTAATGTACTTAAGCTACTTCCTATTAAAATACTAACCGCTGTAATAATTATAACCACAGGAATCATTGTATTTTCTTGTATATTTGTATATGTAAGTAATATAGCAAAAATAAAAAGCGACAATATTGTAATTCCTAATGCTATACCACTACCTTTTATTATTCGAATTAAATTCTCTTTTGTTTCATTTTTATCTAGATTATCCATACTTGTTCCTCTTTCTTTTTTGTATATTTTATTCTTATATATACGTTTTTAGAACAAATAGTTTTTATCTTTTTATTAGGATAAGTGTATTTTTTATATCTATATTGCTAACCGATTTTCTTTCCTTGTAATTTAAATTCACCCATATTAGTTTTAGCAAATATATTTAAAATATTCCCTGTCAATTGTCCCATTAGTTCATATTCTATATTTAGTGCGTTGTTTCTTATGTTTCCTTTAAAATAACATTGGTTTCCTTTTACTCTACCACCATTTAAATTATTTTTCAGCCCCATTATTTCTAACACACCATCTATATTTTCTCCATTAGTTTTTAGTGTCACTTTTCCACTCATAGCTCCCATTGGTGTATTTAATTTTATTTCATAAATTCCATCCATAAACATTACCTCCTTATTCATTATATTCATTTATTAGGTAATGTTGAATAAAATTTTAATAAGCTATCCCGTTTAGTTCATTTGCTTTTTCTTCATAATTAGGCATATAGTTTTTTATCATATTATAGAAAGATTTTGTGTGGTTTTTATATTTTAAATGACAAAATTCATGTAAAATTATATAGTCTATTACATCTTTAGAATACATTGCTATATTAGGATTTATTGTTATTTTTTTATCTTTGCATGTAGCTATTGAACCTTCTATACTTTTAATTTCATAATCTTCTGGTGCTATTTCTAACATAATTCTTGTTTTTTCCATTGCTCTTTCTATCTCTTTTTCAGCAATTTTTTCATACATTTTTTCCATTAATATATTTATTAGATTTGCACTTTCTATATTTTTAAATTTAATTGGTAATGTTATTTGTATTTGATTTTTAGCAAACTCTAAACTAGGTACATTTATTTTTTTGTAGTTCACAACTAAATCATAATTTTTACCTAATACTTTTATAGTTTTTAATTTAGTATAATTGTCTTTTTTTTCGCAAGCTATTTCATATTCTTTTATTTTATTTAATATCCATTGTTTCTTTTCTTCTACTACTTTTTGAATTTGACTACTTGTAGTATACCAAGGAGCATTAATAACAACTTCTCCATTTTGTACTGATATATACAAATTGCTTGTTGCTGCCTTATTTACTGTATATGTTATTACATTGTTTCTATTTGAAAATATATTCATTTTAACCACTCCTTAATAAAATTTTGTTTTACAAATTCTTGTTCGCTTTTGTTGAACATATTTTATATTTTATTTTTAAGTTTGTCAATAGTTTTTTTTAATATTTTTCAAATTTTTGTTCGCATGTTTTTTTCCTCTATAAATAGCTAAAAACCATAGTAAATTTACTATGGTTCTATTTTTTTCTAAATCTTTAGCTATTCTCCTGTATATATTAAATTATCTTCACATATTAACATGCACACATAGTACATGAAATTACCTCCATGTAATATAGATTAAACTATTTTATTGCCTTTAATGCTTCTCTTGTTTCTTTATTCTTATCAAAAATATTTATAATTATTAAGAATATTGCTGTAATTACAAAAGTAATTGCATATACTATAATTATTGTTCTTATGTCTCCTATTGCTAGTTTTGCTCCTGCTATTGTTGATGAAATTACAGATGGAAATCTTGCAAATGTAGATATTAGTATAAACCTTAATGATTTTATTGGAAGTAATCCTCCTATATATACTAACAAATCTTTTGGTGTTCCTGGTATAAAAAATAATATTGTCATTATTGTTTCTACTTTTCTAGGATCTTTTAAGATTTTGCTGTTTTCTATTTTGTCTACTTTTTCTTTACCAAATGTATCTTCTACAAATTTTCTTCCATACTTTTTTACAGTAAAAAATATTATTGTTGTTGTAATAAATACAGATGCTACTATAAAAATAGTTCCTCCTATGCTTCCATAGCACATTCCTGCAAGTATTTCTAGAGGTTCTCCTGGTATTACTACGAAGAATATCTGTGCAACTTCTAAACCAAACAATATTAAAAATCCTAAAATTCCTAAATTATTTATTTTTTCTTTAAACGCTAGTTGTCCTTCTTTTGTTGATATATCCTTCATTATTGGTACTAAGTAAATTATTGCTAATATAAATATTAGTGTTACTATTGATAGTACTATATAGTTTATTATTTTCTTTTTTTTCTTTTCTTGCATTTTGTTTCTCCTTTTGAAAATTCCTATATATTATACTATAAATATTTTTATTTGTACAATAATTTTTGCGTATGTTCATATCTTTGTGAATTATTCTTCTTACCAACCACAAAATAAATTGCCAGGCTTGTTCGCTGGCAATTTGTTATCTATATTTCTATAAATTTTTTATTTCATAGCTTCTTCTACAGCTACTGCAACTGCTACTGTTGCACCAACCATTGGGTTATTACCCATTCCTATTAATCCCATCATTTCTACGTGAGCTGGAACTGAAGAACTTCCCGCAAATTGTGCATCTGAGTGCATTCTTCCCATTGTATCTGTCATACCATATGAAGCTGGTCCTGCTGCCATATTGTCTGGGTGTAATGTTCTACCTGTTCCTCCACCTGAAGCAACAGAGAAATATTTTTTACCTGCTTCTAATCTTTCTTTTTTGTATGTACCTGCAACTGGATGTTGGAATCTTGTTGGATTTGTTGAGTTACCAGTTATAGAAACATCAACATCTTCTAACCACATTATTGCTACACCTTCTCTAACATCGTTTGCACCATAGCATTTAACTTTTGCTCTTTCTCCATCTGAGTAAGCTATTTCTTCTACTACTTTTACTTTTCCAGTAAAGAAGTCGAAATCTGTTTTTACATATGTAAATCCATTTATTCTTGAAATTACTTGTGCTGCATCTTTTCCTAACCCATTTAATATAACTCTTAATGGTTCTTTTCTAACTTTGTTTGCAGATTTTGCAATACCAATTGCACCTTCTGCTGCTGCAAAACTTTCATGTCCTGCTAAAAATGCAAAACATTTTGTTTCTTCGCTTAAAAGCATTGATGCTAAGTTTCCATGTCCTAAACCTACTTTTCTGTCGTCTGCAACTGAACCTGGTATACAAAATGCTTGTAAACCTTCTCCTATTGCTTTTGCTGCTTCATGAGCTTTTGTGCAACCTTTTTTTATTGCTATTGCTGCACCTAATGTATATGCCCAACAAGCATTTTCAAAACATATTGTTTGTACTCCTCTTGTTATTTCGTATGGATTAAATCCTTTGTCTGTGCATATTTTTAATGCATCGTCAAAATCTTTTATTCCGTATTTTTCCATTACTGGTTTAATTTGATCTATTCTTCTTTCATAACTTTCAAATAATGCCATTTTTCGTTCCTCCTCTAAATATATACTTTTACATTCTTAAAACAAATTAAAAACAAGTATTGCCAGGCAAATTTCAAACAAAATACCAGAGGTGTACTCTTGTACATTAAGGATCTTTTTTTGAAATTTAACAACGCAAGACGAAATTTTTTATTTGTTTTCTTACTCTTCACGTGGGTCTATTTTCTTAACAGCTTCATCAAATCTTCCATAAGTTCCTGAAGCTTTTTCAATTGCTTCATTTGCATCTATTCCTGATTTTATAAAATCCATCATTTTTCCCATATTTACATATTTGTATCCAATTATTTGGTCGTCTTTGTCTAAACCAATTTCTACTATGTAACCTTCAGCAAGTTCTAGGTATCTTGGTCCTTTTGAAAGTGTTGAATATATTGTTCCTATTTGGCTTCTATGTCCTTTACCTAAGTCTTCCATTCCTGCTCCTATTGGAAGTCCATTTTCAGAGAAAGCAGATTGTGTTCTACCATATACTATTTGTAAAAATAGTTCTCTCATTGCAGTATTTATAGCATCACATACTAAGTCTGTGTTTAATGCTTCTAATATTGTTTTTCCTACTAATATTTCACCTGCCATTGCAGCTGAATGTGTCATACCTGAGCATCCTACTGTTTCTACTAATGCTTCTTGTATAACTCCTTCTTTTACGTTTAATGTTAGTTTGCAAGCTCCTTGTTGAGGTGCACACCAACCAATACCATGTGTTAAACCAGAAATATCTTTTATTTCTTTTGCCCTAACCCATTTTCCTTCTTCTGGAATTGGTGCTGGTCCATGGTCTACTCCTTTTGCAACTTTGCACATATCTTCTACTTCTTTTGAATAAATCATATTTATTTCTCCTTTCAATCAACTTGTCTTGCTTTCATTACGCAATTCATACTCTATATATAAATATATTTGTATTGAAGACTTTATTATTATATAACTACAAATTAAAACTTTCAAGTATTTTGCCAGTTTTTGTAGATATTTTGGAACTTAAAAGTTTAATATTTGGCTTTTTATTGTTGGTTTGTCTTCGTTTTTTTCTGTATTTTTTGTTTCAAGTACTTCCTTTATTTTTCTATTTTCTTTATTATTTGCTTCTTTTTGTCTTTTATATAATTCGTATTTATCTATCTTTTTATGTCTTGTTTCAAAGTCTAATTCTTTATCTTCCTTTTTAATAGTCGTTCCAATTTTAGCTTTGCTCTTATCTAACTCACTATTATCATTATTTGAGTTATATTCTTCTCTGTTATATTCTATAATATTGTGTACTTTAACGTTATACATTCCTTCTGAATATGTACCTACTTCTTTATTTAAAAGTTTTTCTTCTATCAAATAATTTTCTAACATTTTTCTATCTTTTTTAGAGAGTCTTTCTATTTGGAAGTCTAAATACTTATAGTTCCAAATTATATGTCTTTCTCCGTTTGTGTATTTACTTGTACTTAGGTCTTCATAATCGTATTCTATGTTGAATTTTAAGTTTACAATTGATATTGTTAAGTTAGACCACAATTTTAACCCTTCTTTTTCAAATTCTCTTCTTAACTCTTTAATTGTCTCGTATAATTTATTTGCTAAAATGTTGTATGATTCTTCATCTATATTATATATATATGGTATTTCATATACATTTATAGGATTTCTTTTTAGTATTCCTTTAGGAAAATAATAAAAAAACATTTCTCCTGTTTGTATATTGTTTGCCTTTTCAACTATAGAAGCATATAAATAAATTCTATCCCATTTTTCTGGTATCATATAAAATAGCTGTGTTTGTATTTTTGTATATAAACTTTTTATTCTTGGTGTATTTTTCATAATACCCTTCCTCTATTACATTTTTCTCTATATATAGTTTATCTCTCAAAACATTATTTTTTATAATATTCTGAGAGATATTTCTACTATTTTGTCTATATTATTTTATTATTAAACTTTCTCCTGTCATTTCTGCTGGCTTTTCTAAATTCATTATATCAAGCATTGTTGGTGCTAAATCTGCAAGTCTTCCTTCTCTTAGTTTAGCATTTTCCATTCCAACTAATATTAGTGGAACTGGATTTGTTGTATGTGCAGTATGTGGTTCTCCTGTTTTATAATCTATCATTTGTTCTGCATTTCCATGATCTGCTGTTATTAATAAAACTCCATCTTGATTATTTATTGCTTTTACAACTCTTCCAACACATTCATCTATTGTTTCTATAGCTTTTATTGCAGCCTCTAATACTCCTGTATGACCCACCATATCTGGGTTAGCATAGTTTAAAATTATACAATCATATTTTTTTGAATTAATTGCTTCTACAACTTTATCTGTTACTTCATATGCACTCATTTCTGGTTTTAAGTCATATGTTTCTACTTTTGGAGATGGTACTAAAATTCTATCTTCTCCTGGATATTGTTTTTCTTCTCCACCATTAAAGAAGAATGTAACATGCGCATATTTTTCTGTTTCAGCAATTCTTAATTGTGTTAATCCATGTTTTGAGATATATCCTCCAAATGTATTTTTTAATTCCTCTTTTTTGAATGCTATATGAACATTTGGCATTGTTTCATCATAACTTGTCATACATATATAGTATAAGTCTAAATCTTTTTCTACTTCAAATTCTTTAAATTCTTTATCTACTAATGTTCTAGTAATTTCTCTTGCTCTATCTGGTCTATAGTTATAGAAAATAACACTATCGTGTTTACCAATTGTAGCAACTGGTGTTTCTCCATTTACTATTACTGTTGGTTCTATAAATTCATCAAATATTTCTTTTTGGTAAGAGCTTTCAATGGCACCAATTGCAGATGTTGCTTTTTCTCCCTCTCCTCTTACTAATGCATTGTATGCTTTTTCAACTCTTTGCCATCTTTTATCTCTATCCATTGCATAGAATCTTCCTGTAATTGTTGCTATTTTTCCTACGCCTTTTTCTTTCATTTTTTCTTCTAATTCAGATATAAAAGATTCTCCTGAAGATGGAGCTGTATCTCTTCCATCCATAAAACAATGTACATAAACATCTTCGAAATCTCTTCTTTTTGCAAGTTCTAGTAAGCCAAACAAATGACGTATATGGCTGTGTACACCTCCACTAGATAGTAAACCCATTATGTGTAATTTTGAATTGTATTTTTTACAATTTTCAATAGCAGCTATAAATTCTTCATTATTAAAGAAATCCCCCTCTTCTATTGATTTTGTAATTCTAGTTAATTCTTGATATACAATTCTTCCAGCACCTATGTTTGTATGTCCTACTTCTGAATTTCCCATTTGTCCTTCTGGAAGTCCTACATCTAATCCACTTGTGTGTATATCTGTAGTTGGGCAAGTTTTCATTAATTTATCTATATTGGGTGTATTTGCCAGTTTTACTGCATTTGCCTTTTCTTCTTTATTTTCTCCGAATCCATCTAATATCATTAACATTGTTAATTTATCTTTCATTTTGTATTACCTCTTTCTTTTCTTCATTTTTTCTTCTATTTCTTTTGTTTATTTCTCATTTTTTCTTTTGTCTAAGAGATATGTTTTATACATTTTTAATAATTTCGTTAAATTCATCTAATTTTAAACTTGCTCCACCAACTAAGGCTCCATCTATATCTGATGTTTCAAATAGTTCTTTGGAATTATTTTTATTTACACTTCCCCCGTATAATATACTTACATTATCTGCTATTTCTTTACTATAAAGCGATTCTATTTCTTTTCTTATTAGCTTTATCATATTGTTAGCATCTTCTTTTGTAGCTACTTTTCCTGTTCCTATAGCCCAAATTGGTTCATATGCAATTATTATTTTTTTTGCCTGCTCTTTTGTTATCTCTTCTAATGCTCCAATTATTTGTTGTTTAATTACTTCTTCTTCTAATCCTAATTCTCTTTGCTTCATTGTTTCTCCTACGCAAAGAATTGGATTTAGTTCATGTCTTAATGCTGATTTTATTTTTTTATTAACAGTTTCGTCTGTTTCTGCAAAATATTGTCTTCTTTCGGAATGACCAATTATAACATATTCTACATTTATGCATTTAAGCATATTAGGCGCTATTTCACCTGTGTATGCACCAGATTCTTCCCAATGCATATTTTGTGCACCTATTTTAATGTTTGTATTTTGTGCTGTAAGTAAACTATAAAATAAATCTGTATATGGAACACACAATATTATTTCGCATTTTGCATTTTTTGCATATGGTTCTAATTCATTAATAAAACTCATTGCTTCATTTGGAAGCATATTCATTTTCCAGTTTCCTGCAATTATTTTTCTTCGCATTCTAACTCTCCTCTTTTTCCTTTGTTTATTTCATAATTATATAGACTTTCATCTATTTTATAAAGTAACTCATCTGTTTCTTTATTATGTGGTATTCTTACATTTGGTTCTTTATTTCTTATTTTTTCTTTAAGCTCTTCATAATTCATAAAAAACAATTTGTCTACTTCTTCATTTTGTTTTGTATAGTAAGATAAAGGATGTTCTAAATAAGCTACATATTCATGCGTAAAATATCTACCTTTTCTTCCTAATTTTGTGAAGTCACATTCTACTATCATCATTTTTTGTAATTGTTGTGCCAACTCTTCTGGCTTTAAGCCTATCTCTTCAAATGTTTCTCTTAATATTGCTTGTATTGGTGTTTCTGTACTTTTTACATGACCTGAACTGCTAACATCTATCATTGAAGCATCATTTACTTTATGGTTGCTTCTTTTTTGCATTAATACTTGTTTTGTATGTGGATTAATAATCCATAATTGTACAGCTTCTAATAATAAATTTTGTTTTATTCCTTCTTTTCTAGAAATTGTGCCTATTTTCTCATAATTATCATTATAATAATTTACTATTTCTATTTCTTCTTCTGTGCCATTATTTTGTACTTTGTATTTGTCTAATGACATTATTTACTCCTTTAATTGTTATTTGTCTAATAAACATTCAATTCCTGGTAATTTTTTTCCTTCTAAGAATTCTAAAGATGCTCCACCGCCTGTTGAAATATGAGTCATTTTATCAGAAAGTCCCATTTTTTCTATAGCCGCTGCTGAATCTCCTCCACCTATAATTGTTACAGCATCTTCTTTTTTTGCTAAAGCTTGTGCAATACTTCTTGTTCCATTTGCAAATATTTCATATTCTGAAAATCCTACTGGACCGTTCCAAATTATAGTTTTTGCATCTTTTAATTCTTCTTTAAATAATTCTACTGTTTTTGGTCCAATGTCCAAACCTTCCCATTCATCTGGAATGTTATTTGAATCTATTATTTCATTTTCTGCATCTGGAGCAATTTCTTTTGCAATTATATTGTCTATTGGAAGAATTAATTTAACATTTTTTTGTTTTGCCTTTTCCATTAATTCTTTTGCTAAATCTAGTTTGTCTAATTCGCATACTGATTTTCCAACACTATATCCCATAGATTTGAAAAATGTATATGCCATTCCTCCACCTATTATCAATTTATCTACTTTTTCTAAAAGAGCTTCTATTACACCTATTTTGTCAGACACTTTAGCTCCACCTAAAATTGCAACAAATGGTCTTTGTGGATTTTCTAAAGCACTTCCTAAAAATTCTAATTCTTTTTCTATTAAGAATCCTGATACTGCTGGTAAAAATTCTGCAACTCCTGCTGTAGAGCTGTGTGCCCTGTGAGCTGTTCCAAACGCATCATTTACAAATATTTCTGCCATAGATGCAAATTCTTTTGATAAGCTTTCCTCATTTTTTTCTTCTCTTGTATCAAAACGAACATTCTCTAGTAAAACAATTTCTCCTTCTTTTACATTCCTTGTTAATTCTTTTGCTGAAGGTCCAACAACATCCTCTGCTAGTTTTATTTCTTTTCCTAATAATTTAGATAATTCATTTGCTACTGGTTTTAAAGAAAATTTTGGATTAACTTCTCCCTTTGGTCTTCCTAAATGTGATGCAAGTACTATTTTGCAGTTTTGTTCTAATAGATATTTTATAGTAGGAAGAGCTGCTACAATTCTTCTATTATCTGTAATGTTTCCATTTTCATCTAATGGAACATTAAAATCACATCTAACAAATACTTTTTTTCCTTTTAAATCAATATCTTTAATAGTTTTCTTATTCATAAATTACCTCCATAAAAATCTAAAATTACATATAAGAAACTTAAATTTTTTAAGTTTTTTATATCTAATTTTTATTAAATAATTACTATATGTATTATTTATATTTTTCTTGTTCGTCCCAACTGCTTACATAGTGTAAAAAATTAGTATATACTAATTTTTACACTATGTAAGCTTGTCGGTCCCAACACGGAGCTCACTTCAAAAAATATAAATAATACATTAAAGCAACATTTTATTTTAAAGACATTTTAGCTTCTTGATGCAATATATACTGCTAAATCTACTAATTTATTTGAGTAACCCCATTCATTGTCATACCAAGCTATTAATTTAACAAATGTATCTGTCAATTGAATTCCAGCTGTTGCATCAAATATTGATGTATGGCTATCTCCTAAGAAATCTGAAGATACTACTGCGTCTTCTGTATATTCTATAATACCTTTCATTTCATTTTCTGATGCATGTTTCATAACTTTGCAAATTTCTTCCATTGTTGTTGGTTTTGCTAAATTACATGTTAAGTCAACAACTGAAACATCTATTGTTGGTACTCTGAAAGACATACCTGTTAATTTTCCATTTAATTCTGGAATAACTTTTCCAACTGCTTTTGCTGCTCCTGTTGAAGAAGGAATAATGTTAGCTGATGCAGCACGTCCACCTCTCCAATCTTTTTTAGATGCTCCATCAACTGTTTTTTGTGTTGCAGTTGTAGAGTGAACTGTTGTCATTAAACCATCTACTATTCCAAAATTATCATTTATAACTTTAGCAAGTGGTGCTAAGCAGTTAGTTGTACAAGATGCATTAGATACTATATTCATGCTTGGATCATATGTTTCGTGGTTTACTCCCATAACAAACATTGGAGCATCTTTTGAAGGTGCACTAATAATTACTTTTTTAGCTCCTCCTTTTAAGTGTGCTTCTGCTTTTTCCATAGTTGTAAATACTCCTGAACATTCTAATACATAGTCCACTCCATCTTTTCCCCATGGAATATTTACTGGATCCATTTCATTATATACTTTTATTTCTTTTCCATTTACTACTAATGTATGTTCATCTTTACTTGATACTTCTCCATCAAATCTACCATGAGCAGTATCATATTTTACCATATATGCCATATAGTCTGCACTAATAAATGGATCATTTATTGCTACTACCTCTACTTCTTCTTTTTTTAATGCTGCTTGGAATGCTAAGTTCCCTATTCTTCCAAATCCGTTAATTCCTATTTTTATACTCATTTTTCTTTCCTCCTTTGAAATATAAAATAAATTTCTTTACTTTATTATTGTTTTAACTACTTCATTTTATACCAAAGTATATTTGTTTTCAAGTATTTCTTTCTATTCTTTTTAAGTTTTTTATTTTTTTCACATTTCTTATAGTTTATGTAAATTCATATATTTAACTCATAAACTATTATTAAACATTGTCCAAAATTGAGAAAATGTTACAATTGTGGACTGTCCCTAATTGTGACATTCCACTTCTCCAATCCAAGTCGAATATATTAATACTTTATCTACTTTTCTTTCTAGTGAATTTTCTAATGCCTCTTTATATAAATTTAATTGCTCCTTATACTTATCTATAAGTTTCTGTTCTTCACCTTTTTGTACATAATCAGTCTTATAATCTACTAATACCAATTCATTATTTTTATTTATATAATATAAATCCATAATACCTTGCACTAATACTTTTTCATCTTTTGGATAGTTTTCATCTATTCTATTTGCTTGTACAAACATATAGAATGGTTCTTCTTTGTGCACTTCTTTTGCTTCTTTTAATTCTTTCCATAAATTTGATTGCACGTATTTTAATAACCCTACTATTGGTATTTGCTCTGCTTCTTCTTTTAAAATTATTTCTTTTTTTACTAATTCATTTATTAGGTCTTTTATTTTTTTCTCTTCATATTCCTTTTTCTCATTTAATTTTTGAATACATAAATGTACTAAAGTTCCTTTTCTGCTACTTGTAATATGTTTATTTTCTTTTACCATAAAACTTGGTATTTCATATTTATGAACTTTTTCTTTTAAAAGTAATTCTTCTAAATCTATTTCTTGTTCTTCATTTTGTTTAATTTCTTTTATTTTACTTACAGATGTTTTTGTAGGAATTTTAGCAGATATATCATACTTATATTTCCAACTAAGTTCTCTTTTTATGTTTTCTAATTCTTTAATATCTATCTTTTTGTCTTCTATTGTTTTCTCTTGCTTTTCTTCTGTTTGTTCATTCTTGTTTTTATCTATATTATGTACAAAAAACTTAATCTTTTCTTGTTTTGGATCTTTTAAATTCAATAATACAAGCCAATCTAAATAAGATATATATTTTTTTAGTAATCTTTCTTCTATTTTATTTGTATTTTGCTTTTGATATAAGAAAAGCATTTCTTCTTTTTCTTTGCAGTGTTTTTCAAAATTCTTCTTAACTCCTGTTATAATTAGTTTTTCTTTCGCTCTTGTTAATGCTACATATAAAACTCTCATTTCTTCTGAAATAAGTTCTGTCTCTAACTTTAGCTTTAATGCTTCTTTTGCAAGAGTTGGATATTCTATTCTATTTACACTATCTATAAATCTTGGGCCAAAACCTAAATCTTGGTGAATTAGAATAGCATCGTTTAAATCTTGTTTATTAAATTGTTTGCCTGTTCCACTTAAAAATACAACAGGAAACTCTAGTCCCTTACTTTTATGAATGCTCATTATACGTACTACATTGTCATTTTCACCTATAACCTTTGCAGCAGACAAATCTCCACTATTTAGTTTTAATCTATCTATAAAACAAATAAAATTATATAAGCCTTTAAAACTTGCAGATTCGTATTGTTTTGCTCTTTCAAATAGCATTTTTAAGTTTGCTTGCCTTAAATTTCCATTATTCAATAAGCCAACATAGTAATAATAATTTGTTTCTTGATATATTTGCCAAATTAGCTCATCTAAAGGCTTTTCTTTTTGGTCTTTTCTCCAATTTTCTAGCGTGTTTACAAATGTATTTATTTTTTGTTTAAGCTCTTCTTTTACTGAAATTCGTGCTTTGAGCATAGCTTCGTAAAAATAACCTTTTTGATCTGCTATACGAATTTCTACTAATTCATTATCTGTAAAATTACCAATTGGTGAGCGAAGTACCAATACAAGCGGAATATCTTGCATAGGGTTATCTATAATTTTAAGTAAAGAGATTATAGTTTGAATTTCCGTTGAGTCCAAATATTGTGTAGAAGTATCAGAATATACATCTATTCCTCTTGAAAGTAATTCTTTTTCATATATTGGTGCTATATTTGTTGTACTACGAAGCAAAATAGCAATATCCCTAAATTCTAATTTTCTTAAAGCTTTAATTTTCTTATCAAAAATTTTGAAATCACTATTTAGCAACTCCTCTATTCTGTTTGCCACTAATTTAGCTTCTTCAACATCTTTTTCTATTATTTGACTTTCTTCTTGTTCATCTTCAAATTCATTTGCATTTGCTTTTTCTTGGCTAATAGTATTGTCATTTTCTTCGTTATCTTCAGATTTTAAATCAAGAATATGGCATTCTGGAATAAGCATTTCTTTACTATTTTCAGGGTAATCTGCACCTAAGTTTAAAAACTCATCCTCATTGTATTCTACATCACCTAGTTTTTCGCTCATAATTTGCTCAAACACCCAGTTTGTAAGTGCAAGTATTTCATCTCTACTACGAAAATTTTTAAACAGCTGTACCTTTAGGGATGTTACCTCCTCATATTTTATTTGTAACTTGCTTTCATCTTGAACGCCAAAAAAATCCTTTTGGTTAATCTGTCCCTTTTGGTACATTTTACTGTCATCTTCAATTTTACTATAATTCCTATACTTTTCTAAAAATAGCTCTGGTCTTGCTTGGCGGAAACGATATATACTTTGTTTTATATCTCCTACCATAAAAATATTATTTCCTTTTGAAACACTATTTAATATGTATTCTTGTACTAAATTACTATCTTGGTACTCGTCTATTGCTATTTCTTCAAATTTTTCTTGTATTCCTTTTGCAATATCGCTAGAAACATACTCTCCATTTTCTTCTTTTACCAATATTTCTAATGCATAATGCTCTATATCATGAAAGTCTATACGATTTTTCTCCAGCTTCTTTTCTTTAAATTTATTTTCAAATTCTAATATAATATCTTTTAAGCTTTTCAAAATTGGATACATTTCGTTTATTGTCTCATTTGCTTCTTTTGAAGTATAAATCATCATTTTTTCTAAAGTATTATTTACAGATTTTTTTACTTTGTCTCTCACATCTTTTGCGTCATTTTTATAGTCTATTGTTACTTTTCTGTCTACTGGCCATTTTTCAAAAGTTAGTATTTGTGCTATTCCATATACTTTATTCCATGTATTTTCATCATTTCTATTTATTACTTTTATTATTTTTTCTATTTCATTTATATCATTTGCTATAACATTTGCATATTTTTCAAGTTCTATATATTTTCTTAAATTTACTTCAATCTTTTTTAACTTTAATGTTCCTTCTGTTAGTTCTTCTAATAATTCTTGTAATAAGATTTTTCCCCATATATTTTTTGAAAAGTCTTGTTCTAATTTATCTTTTAAGTTAAACATTTCAACTTTTTCTTCTAACCAGTCTTTAGGGAATGGACTACTTTGTATTTGATTGTCTATCTTTAATATTAGTTCTTTTAAATTTTCATCTCCTCTATAATTTGCATATGTATCTACTAATTTTAAAAATTCTTTATCTTTATTTATATATTTTTCTTCTAGCAATTCTTCTAATGTTTCTTGTTTTAGCAATTCCATTTCTGCTGAACTTCCAATTTGAAAATTTGCTGGAATATTTATTTCATAAAAATAATTTCTAATTATATCTAAACAGAATGAATGGATTGTACAAATACTGGCTTTATTTAATAAAGTAATTTGTCTTTGCATATGTATGTTTTCTGGATTTTCTTCTATCTTTTTGTATATTGCATCTAATATTCTTTCTCTCATTTCACTTGCCGCGGCATTCGTAAATGTTACAACTAACATTTTGTCTATATCCATTTTTTCATCTATTATTTTATGAATAATTCTTTCAACTAATACAGCTGTTTTTCCGCTTCCCGCAGCAGCTGCTACTAATAAGTTTGTTCCTTTTTTTTCAATTGCTTGTTTCTGTTCTTTTGTCCAACTAACACTTGACATTTTTTCTCCTTCTAGCTACTATTTTTCTATAAAATTATTTTATTTTTTTGATTTTGTTGTATTTATTTTATAACATAAAAGCAAACAATTATCAATTGTCTACCCTTATATTTTTCTTTTTGTTTTTAAATGTAAAAGTTTATACTTTAAAACATTATTATCCTAATGCAACATCTAGTACCATCATTAATACAAATCCACCTATTAATCCTATTGTAGCTAAATTTTTGTAATCTTTTACCGACTCAGGAAGCAATTCTCTTGCAACTACTATTATCATTGCACCAGCTGCAAAAGCTAATAAAAACGGCAACATACTTCTTATATATAAAACAAGTATTGCTCCTATTACAGCTGCTACAGGTTCAACTAATGCAGATGCCTGCCCTATCATAAAGCTTTTAAATCTTGAATATCCTTCACTTCTAAGAGGAAGAGACACTGCTGCACCTTCTGGAAAGTTCTGTATTCCTATTCCAAGCGCCAACATAACTGCTCCTATTAAGGTTATTCCAGGTACGCCACTTGCTATTCCTCCAAAAGCTACACCTACTGCCATCCCTTCTGGTTGATGTGAAAATAGGCAGCTTTAATCTTTATTTTTAGCTAATCTTATATTTAATATTAAATTAGCCTTATATTTTTTCTTTTAAGTTATTTAATTGTTTAAAATTGAAATATAAATCTACCTGTTTATTTTGATGTATCTCTATTCTATTAATAATTACTCTCATAATTTCTGATGTTGGTTCATTTAGACTTAGAAAATCCTGTACAACACTTTTTATCTTCTCAGTATTATCTTGTTTTGATTCTTCTCTTTGCTGTTTAATTTCCATGTATTCTTTTTCCTTTTGCTTTATTTCATCTCCAAATTTTTTCAATAATCTTTCATACATTTCTTCACTTATTTTATTGTTTAATTTGTCTACATACATTTGATCAATATTGTTATTTATTAATTTTATCTCGTTTTCTAGTTTTTGAAGTATTTTTCCATAATCATATTTTGTCATTTCTTTTTTTACTTCTAATTCTATTTTTTCACTATCTATTTTTTTGAATAAATTTTTAATATAATCAATTACTGTCTCTTCTAAATTATAATAACTAAAACCATGTGATGTGCAAAGTTTTAATTTTGAATTTCTGCGATAATTATTACATACCATATAATAATTTCCATTCTTTTTTCCTCTTACTCCTATTTTATGTTTGCATTCGTAACAAAAAAGTAAACCATCTAATAAAAACATATTTTTCTTTTCGTTTCTATTGTAATTTTGAACTATTACCATTTTTTGCACTGTATCAAATATTTTTTTATCTATTATTGGTTCATGTGTATTTTCTACAGCTATCCAGTTTTCTTCTGGATTTTGTCTAATTTTTCTATTTTTGTAACTTATTCTACTTCTTTTATTTTGTACAGTTGTGCCTATATATGCTTTATTTTTTAATATATTTTTTACTGTTTTATTTTCCCAAAACGTTTCCTTATTATATCTTGATTTATTAACTGTTGGAATATCATTATTATTCAAATAATCTCTTATTGTTCCAACTTGATTCCCACTAGATGCCATATTAAAAATTGTTCTTACAATTTGAGCTTCTGGTTCATAAATTATTAATTTATTTTTATCTTTTAAATCTTTTATGTATCCAAGTGGTGTTTTTCCACCTACCCACTTTCCTTGTTTTTGCATAGTATGTAGAGCTGTCCTAATTTTTTTTG
>CAVFFZ010000014.1:0-31942 GCA_963621995.1 Lachnospiraceae bacterium | reverse complement strand
CTTATTTTAATAATATTAGCATTATTTATTTTCTCTAGCAAGCTAATAAGCTTGCCGATATATATATATATATATATATATATACTGCCGCAACGGTTTGAGGTATTTATTACATTTTTGTTACATTTCAATTACATTAATTTTCAATAATTGCACATACTATTTTTTTTAAATTGCTTGACTTCCCTAATATAGTTATTATATAAATATATAAATACAAATTATTCAAGGAGGTATTATTATGGACTTAAAAGGGACAAAAACAGAGGCTAATTTAAAAGCTGCATTTGCTGGCGAATCTCAAGCTAGAAATAAGTATACTTATTTTGCAAGTGTTGCTAAAAAAGAAGGTTATGAACAAATTGCTTCTATATTTTTAGAAACAGCAGATAATGAAAAAGAACACGCAAAAATTCATTTAAAATATTTAAATGGTATTGGAGATACTAAATCAAATTTAGCTGATGCAGCAGCAGGTGAAAATTATGAGTGGACAGACATGTATGAAACATTTGCTAAAGAAGCTGAAGAAGAAGGATTTACTGAAATAGCTACTACTTTTAGAGGAATTGGTGCTATAGAAAAAGAACATGAAGAAAGATATAAAAAGCTTTTATCTAATTTAGAAGATGGAGAAGTTTTCAAAAAAGGAAGTATTGTTATTTGGAAATGCAGAAATTGTGGACATATTGTTGTTGGAACAGAAGCTCCAAAAGTTTGCCCAGTTTGCAAACATCCACAATCTTATTTTGAAATAAAAGCCGAAAACTATTAATGTTAAGGACCAACCTACATAGGTTGGTCCTCTTTTTTGAATTACTTTCTACACTATAATTTTATTTAATAATTTTTCCTATTAAATCATAACCACTTGCTTTAGTTATTTTACATTTAACAAATTTTCCTTCTAGTGCTTTATCTACCATTTCTATATATATTAATCCATCTATATCTGGCACTTCTCTATAGCTTCTTCCTACATAATATTTTCCGTCAAATGTTTTTGTTTCTATTAATACTTCTAATTCTTTTCCTACCATTTCTTGCCCTATTTTGCTTGCTATTTCTTGTTGAATACCCATTATTTTATTATACCTACTTTTCTTTGTCATAGGATGAATTTGGTCTTTTAATTTTTCTGCTGATGTTCCCTCTTCTTTAGAGAAACTAAATGCTCCTAATCTTTCAAATTTTGCTTCTTTAACAAAATCATACAATTCTTCAAAATCCTCTTTGGTCTCTCCCGGAAATCCTACCATTACTGTTGTACGAATTACTACTCCTGGAATTTCTTTTCTTAATCTTTTTATTAAATTTCTTATTGTTTCTCCATTACTTTTTCTATTCATTCTTTTTAAAACACTATTAGATATATGTTGAATTGGAATATCAAAGTATTTACAAATTTTATCTTCATTTTTTACAGCTTCTATTAATTCGTCTGTAATTGTTTCTGGATATGCATATAAAAATCTAATCCATTTTAGTTTTTCTATTTTGCAAAGTTCTTTAAGCAATTCTGCTAGCTTAGATTCTCCATATATATCTATTCCATATTTTGTAGTGTCTTGTGCTATTATTATTAATTCTTCATATCCTTCATTTGCAAGCTTTTTAGCCTCTTCTATTACATCCTCCATTTTTCTACTTATAAATGGTCCACGTATTTTTGGTATTGCACAATATGTACAGAAATTACTACAACCTTCTGCTATTCTTAAATATGCAAAATTGTTTCCTGTTGTAATTACTCTATCTAAAAAGTCTAAGTTATTTTTGTTTACTTTTTCTGACTTTAATATTGTTTCTATTTGATCCCATATTGTGTTATATGAACTATATTTTATCCATAAATCTACTTCTGGAATTGCTTTTGAAAGTTCTTCTTTGTATCTTTCTACTAAACATCCCATTACTATCAAATATTTACATCTTTTTTTCTTATATTCTGCCATTTCTAAAATAGTGTTTATTGCTTCTTCTTTTGCTGGTTCTATAAATCCACATGTATTTATTACTAGCACATCCGCTTCTTCTTCATTATTTACTATTTTGTATCCATTTTCTTTAAATAGCCCTATTGCCATTTCTGTATCTACTAAATTTTTACTACATCCTAAATGTACAAATCCTACGTTCATTTTATTATTTCATTCCTCTCTTTTTACCGTTCTTCTTCTATTTTTACTTCTTTTAGTATTTTTCTTTGTATGTATTCAATAATTTCATTTACACATTTTTCTAAATCATAATTTTCAAAGGTTTCAGATTTTGAAATTCCTGCCTCTTTTAATTTTTCTTCTGAAAAATCTATATTATCTGCTTTTAACCTTCTTTCCATTTCTTCAAAATTTGGTTTTGTTTGTTTATTTTCTCTTGCAGTTGCTCTTTTTCTTCTTTCTTCTTCACTTATATGAATATATACAGGTACCATTTTTAAGTCCTTTTCTGGATGTTTTTTTAAATATTTTAAAATGTTTATATAAGATTCCAAAGTTCCTATACTTAAAAAGTCTCCATATTGTTTCCATTGATTATCTGCTATTGTTGCATATATCCAAATGTCTTTCTTCCCATTTTTATTTATTACATTGTAATTTCTGTTTTCCATTACTTTTTGTTCATTTTCCAGTTTGTTAAATTCTTCTCTTGTTATAAAATTATATTCTCTACCTTGAGTTTCTCCTTCTCTCATAGGTCTTGTTGTATAAGGGATATACAAATTTGTATCTATTCTTTCTTTTATTTTTTGATATATAGTATCTTTTCCTGCTGAACTTTTTCCCATTATATAAATAAGATTTGGCATTTTCTAGTTCTCCTTTTATTCTTCACTAAACATATGCTTTCTTGTTATCTCTAATAAACTTAGCTTAGTAAATTCCATTACTTGTGTTTTTGCTCTATCTTCTTTTAAATTTTCTTTTAATATTTTTATTATTTCTTCTCTACTAGTTTTTTCATTCATATCTATGTAATCTATAATAATTATTCCGCCTATATCTCGTAGTCTTAATTGTTTTGCAATTTCAATACTTGCTTCTTTATTTACTTTTAGTGCTGTTTTTTCTATATTTTCTTTTCCTGTAAATTTTCCTGAGTTTACATCTATTGCAGTTAATGCTTCTGTTTTATCTATTGTAATAAATCCTCCACATTTAATCCATATTTTTTTATTTGATATTTTTTCTATTTGCCTAATTAAATCATATTTATTTTCTAGTCCTTTTTCTACAAGTTCTACTTTTATTGTTACATCTTCTTCTAATATTCTTAAAATTTGTTCTATTTCTTTTTTTAATTTTTTGTTATTTACATATATTTTTTCTAGTTTATTATCTGCAATATCTAATAAAATCTTCTCTAAAATTGTATCATTCTTTTTTATTATTTTTGGTGCTTTATTATCTGAGCTTAAAAATTCTTTTTGTATATTTTCCAATTCTTTTAAAGTGTTTTCTATGTCCCTTTTTATTTTATTTTCTTCTTTTCCTTCTGCCGCTGTTCGGATTATAATGCCTATTTTTTTATCTTTTTTAACACTCTCCACTATACTTATTAGTCTGTTTTTTTCTTTCTTATTTTCTATTTTTTGAGAAATTGTAATGAAATCATTTTCTGGAAGAATTACAACAAATCTCCCTGCTATTTGTATATTAGTACTTACCCTAGCTCCCTTTATATTGTTACTGTCTTTTTTTACTTGTACTAGTACTTTTTGATTTGGTTTTATATAATCTTTTATTTTATAGTTTTCTAATTCTTCTTCCTTATTTCCAGTCACATTACTCTTTTTAGGCAATATGTCTCTTATATGTAAAAATGCATTTTTTTCTGTTCCTATATCTACAAATGCCGCTTGCATTCCTATTAAAACATCTGTAACTCTGCCTATATAAACATTACCCTCTAGGCGTTTTTTGTCTTCTTTTTCCTTGTAATGTTCTTTTAATATGCCTTCTTCTAATATACTAATTTCTTTTATGTTTTGTTTTTGAACAACAATTAATTCTTGCATACCTAATTTCATTCCTCGTTTGAAAAAGAATTAAATTTGGCAATGAAAATTTTATTTAAAAGGCAAGGGCGCATACTTTGTGTATATAACCGCGTTTTAAACAAAATTTGAAGCATCCAAAATTGTAATTATTTTTCAAACTTTCCCTTTCTTAGTTAAACTTATTCATAGCATTATCTATTCCATCTTTTATAATTGAAATCATTGCTTTTTCAGC
Source organism: Lachnospiraceae bacterium (assembly GCA_963621995.1). GTDB lineage: Bacteria > Bacillota > Clostridia > TANB77 > CAG-508 > UMGS1663. The sequence continues at coordinate 27,707 of CAVFFZ010000014.1, read as the reverse complement.
TTTTGTAGTTCCTTCATCTAACATCTTTCTTTCTTCTTCTGGAATAGCACCTATAACATAATTTATCATATCGTCTTTATATGCAGGTTTTCCTATACCCACTCTAATTCGTGCAAAATCTTCTGTTTGAAGTTCTGCAACGACAGATTTCATGCCATTGTGTGAACCGCTACTACCTTTTTTTCTAATTTTTATTTTACCTGGTTCAATATCAATATCGTCATATATAACGAAAATATTTTCCATTGGAATATTATAAAAATTAACAACTTGAATAATTGATTTTCCACTTAAATTCATATATGTTTGAGGTTTTAATAAAATAACTTTTTCTTTTTCTATAAAACCTTCTCCATATAACGCATCAAATTTTTTCTTATTAACTTCAATGTTATATTCCTTTGCTATTTTGTTTATAGTATTAAATCCCATATTATGCCTTGTTTTACTATAATCTTCCTCAGGATTTCCAAGTCCTACTATTAAATACATTTTTCCTCCTATCCAATAATCTTTTTTAAATCTTTTTCATTGAATTCATATTTTTTATTACAAAAATGGCAAACTATTTCCGCTTTTTTATCTTCTTCTAATATATTTGTTAGTTCTTCTTTTCCCACTGTTTTTAAGGCTGTTTCCATTTTTTCTCTTGAGCAATTACATTTATATTCTGGCTTTCTTTCATCTTTTAACACTTTTATATTTGCATCACCTGTTATATCTTTTGCTATATCTAATAAACTCATTTCTTCGTCTAGCATTTGACTTATTGGCTTTGCTTCTACTAATCTATTTTCTAATATAAATAATTCATCTTCTGTTGCATCTGGCATTGATGTTACTGTAAATCCTCCAGCACTTTTTACACCATTTTTATCTACAAGAACTCCTAATGCTACTGCAGTATTCTTTTGTTCTGATATATAATAGTAATTTGCAAAATCTTCCGCAATTTCTCCTGTTACTAACTTTGACATTCCAACATATGGTTCTTTTAGTCCTATGTCTTTTATTACATATAAAAATCCATTTTTGCCTACTGCTGTTCCTACATCTAGTTTTCCATCTTTTTTTAAAGGTACATCTACTGTTGGATTTGCTACATATCCTTTTACTTTTAAATTACTATCTGATGTTACTATAATATTTCCTATTGGTCCATTTCCTTTTATTTGTAAAGTTAAACTATCTTCTGCCTCTTTTGTGTTAGATGACATTAGTACAGCCATTGTTAAACATCTACCAAGTGCTGCTGTTGCAACTGGACTTAAGTCATGTATTTTTCTTGCTTTTTCTACTAATTCTGTAGTTGAAACGCAAGTTATATTTATTTTTCCATTATAAGCTAAAAATTTTTCTATTTTATCCATTTTATTTTCCTCTCAATTTTATGATATCGGTATTATATCATATTTTTTCTTAATTTCATAGTATTACGTAAAAAAGATGTCTTATTTATCATTTTTTGAAAAATAAGGCATCTTTATAATTTTATATTTTTCCGAATTGATCCTTTTTGGCTTTACACAATGGGCAAGTCCATTCTTCTGGCAAATCCTCAAATTTTGTTTTTGGTTCTACATCATGTTCTATGTCTCCTATTTTAGGATCGTAAATATAGCCACATGCTGAACATTTATGCATTTCTCTTTCATCTTCCTTTAATTTAAAGAATTCTCTATATCCAACAAATACTACTGCTACAACCATTAATGCAAATGATAATGCTTTCCATATATCACTTTCAAATAGAATAACTGCAAACATTCCACATGCTGCACTAACTCCATATAGTAATAAAACTGCTTCTTTTTGTGTAAAACCTTTAGCTATTAATTTATGGTGTAAATGTCCTTTATCTGCTTGGAATACTGCTTTTAATGATTTTCCTTTTGCTAATCTTCTTACTATTGCAGATAATGTATCAAATATAGGTAATCCTAAAACTATTATAGGTAATACTATAACAAATGCTGTTGCTGTTTTAGCAACTCCAAGTATTGATACTATTGAAAGTGTAAATCCTATAAAGTTTGAACCTATATCTCCTATAAATGTTTTGGCTGGGTTAAAGTTAAATGGTAAAAATCCAGCTAAGGCACCTATTAGTGCTGTTATTAATATAATTGCTAAAAATGGTGAACCATTTAAAGCAAATATTATTAGTAATGATATACATGAAATTATTGAAATTCCTGTAGATAATCCATCTAATCCATCTATTAAGTTAATTGCATTTGTAATTCCTACAATCCAACCCATTGTTAAAATTATAGAAAATACATTTCCTATTACTATATTTTCCTCAAAAAATGGTAGGTCAAAATTGTCTATTCTAATTCCACATGCTACAACAATTCCTGCTGATATAACTTGTCCTAGTAATTTTACTAAAGGATGTATTCCTTTTATATCATCGAAGAAGCAAAATGTACTTAAAACAAGTATTCCACATAGAAATCCAACTAGTTTAACTATGTAGTTTTCCAGTCCAAATATATCTATATTTCCTTCTATTGAAGATGTTATTATCAAATAAATTGTTGATATTAAAAAACCTATGATAATAGCCGGTCCACCAAATTTTGGCATAGCTTTATTATGCATTCTTCTATTATCTTTTGGTATATCTACAGCTCCTATCTTTTTAGCAATTCTTATTGTGTAAGGTGTTAATATGAATGATGTGATAAAAGCAAGTAAAAAGGCAATTGCAATATCTCCCCACATAATTTACCTCCTATTTGCCTTTCAATATATCATAAAAAGAGAAAGAATACAATATTTTATTTGTATTCTTTCTCTAATTTTAAGTTTGTATATAATTTACTTATCATTTCTAATTGTTTTTTGTTTTCTTTTGATATTTCAAATGAATATAATTTTTTAGCTGGTGCTTTAATTATATATGTAATTGCCATTTTTGTTGACTCTGATATTTGAATTGCACCTGTGTCTTGTTTGCCACAGTTTTCACACTTTAATCCATTATCTTTTAAACTAAAATAATACAATTTTTCTTTTTGTCTGCAATTTACACATTCTTCTATTCTAGGTGTAAAACCTAGCAAACACATTAATCGTAATTTGAAAATTGATATAACAAAGTCTAAATTCATATCTGTTTTTGCTATTACATATAAAGTATTTAAATACAACTGCAAAATTTTATATGTGTTTTGGTTTTCATCTGTTACATCTTGTATTATTTTAGTTATTTGTGATGCATATTCTAATTTATCTAAATCTATTCTAATATCGTAAAATATTTCTATTGTCTCACATGAATTTAAAGTATATGTATTGTTTCCTTTAAATAACATATATTCACCAAAACATAGAAATTGGGTTCCTGCTACTAATTGACTTTTAGGTCTCCTTGCTCCTTTTGCAGAGCACCCAATTTTTCCGTTTGGTGTTAATATAGTTACCATTTTGTCGAAATCGCCCATATTATTTTCGGCAATTATTATTCCTTTAGTTTTTATAGTGCCCATATTATATTTCCCTTATTTTATTTATTGTTTGTATCTATTCCTATATTTGCTCCTAAATTTGGTGTTTTCTTTTCTTCTGTTATTAGTAAATTTTCTTTCATCTTTTTTTCCACGTTTTCTACTTCCACAAACTCTAAATAGGAATTTATGTCCCCAGTAATTTTAAATGTATTCCATGCTAATTGTTTTATCATACATTTACACTCCTTTATGCTATTTTTTTCTTTGTTCTTATTTTTTACTTTTTTACCTATTTTATACTTGGAAAGTTATGGTTCTATTTTAATTTGAATTTTTTTATTATGCTATCATTGTTTAGCCAGTCTTCTTTTACTTTTACCCAAATTTTTAAATTAACTTTTGTACCTAACATATCTTCTAAATCTTGTCTTGCATATGTTCCTATCTTCTTAAGCATGCTTCCGTTTTTTCCTATTATAATTCCTTTATGTGATTCTCTTAAGCAGTAAATTGTAGCATCTATATCGTATATTTCTTCTTTTTCTTTTGTTTTCCTAAATTTTACTTTTTCTGTTTCTACTAAAATTCCGTGTGGAACTTCGTCTTGAAGTAGCCTTAATGCTTTTTCTCTTATTATTTCTTCTACAAGTTGTCTTGTTGTTTGGTCTGTGTATTCGTCTATGTCATAATATGCAGGACCTTCTTTTAGGTTACTTTCTATTTCTTGTAATAAAATTTCTAAATTATCTTTTTTTATTGCTGAAATTGGAACAACTGCAGTAAAATTGTACTCTTGTTTGTACAATTCAATTAATTTTAATAAGTCTTCTTTGTTTTCTACTAAATCAACTTTATTAATAGCTAAAATTGTTTTTTTACCAGCTTGTCTTATTTTTTCTAATATTTTTGAGTCTCCTCTACCTATTTCTTTTGAAGTTCCATCTATAACGAATACTACAACATCAACATCTCCAATAAAAGTAAATGCTGTATCTATCATAACTTCGCTTAATTTAGATTTTGGCTTGTGTATTCCTGGTGTATCTATAAAAATAATTTGGGAGTTTTCTCTATTTACAATTGCACGAATTGCAGTTCTTGTTGTCTGCGTTTTATTGGCAACCGCTGCTACTTTTTCTCCTACTAAACTATTTATAATTGTTGATTTTCCCACATTTGTTCTTCCTATAATTGATACAAAACCTGATTTAAATTTTTCTTCCATTTCTTTCTCCTAATTTATATTAACATATTGAAAGTGCTAAATTTGTAAAATTTGGTCACCTAATTTATTTTTTTACTATTAATTTTTATTATTTCTCCATCATTTTGATAAATATACAAAACTATATATAATAATTCTATAAAATTGAGATATAATAGGCATTATCAACCTCCTTTATTATAGCATTGCTTATTTACTTTTTCAATTATTTTGAATAATATTTGATATAAATTGTTTTGATTAAATTATCTTGAAAATAAAATTTTAAAGCGATAAATGTAATGGCATTATATATTATTTTTATATTTATGTCAACATAAAAAGAACGTTTTAATATTAACAAAACGTTCTTTTTATATTTAAAATTTATATGTTATTATTTACTTCATTAGTTGTAGTAGTTTCTGCTACTGGTGCTCCTGGAGCTATTTCAACTTTGCTATCTATTGGACAAATTTGAACAAATGTATTTCCATCATTTACTTCTATTTCATTTCCTTGTAAGTCTCTATAAACTGTTTGACCAGCTCTTGATGTTTTTTCTGCTGTTATTTCTATTGCTTTTCCATTTGTTACATACCAACCTTCTAGTGTCTTAATATTATCTAATGTTTGTCTTCCTTTATTTTCACCATCATTTAATGTCCAATTTTCGCATTTAACTATTATAATATTTTTAGTTGTAACTGTTTCTTCTGTATCCCAGTCTACTTGCTTAACATCTCTAGAATAACGTGTATATCTTCCAGTTATTTCGTCATATTCATATTTTACAGTATTACTTGTTGAATATGGTATTGTTACTGTTGTTGCTTCTATATTGCTATTTAAATTAACTGGATCTGCAACATATTTTAATACACTTTTTTGTGTTGATGTTGTTGCATATCCTTTGCGATTTGCTATTTCTAATATTTTCTCTGTGTTTGTAACTGCATTGTGTGGTGCATATTTGTCTTTTACTCTCCAGAAAGATGTTGAACTTTCAGTTATTCCGTTTATATTGTTTACCCCTAAACTTGTAATATCTGCTTGAGCTTGTGGACTCCATCCATAATGCACATATATTGCGTCATTTTCTAGTGCATAGTCTAGGAAATAGTGTCTTGAACTACGAATAGGTCCTAATTTATCTAAACTTACACCTTTATAAAGTGCCATAAGTCTTGTTTCTCCACCCTCAACTATTATTTCATATACCATGTATGCATCATTTAAAGCTGCTTGTGGCATTGCTTGTTTATGATTGTCTATCATTACTGCTATTGGTCTGTCTGTTCCACTAAATATTTTTGGTTCTTTTTTTTCTACAACTACTGTTTCACTCTGTTCATTTACATTTGATTCTACTTCATTTTCGTTTTTGTTTTTCATTATATTCATTCCTACAAGCACTCCGGCTATAATGATTACTACAACTAAAATTGCTATTAATACTTTAATTCCAACTGACCCTTTCATTTTATCTTTCCTTTCAATATTTAAATTATTTTACTTACAAATATAAAAATTGCTATTATTACTGCATTTAATGCTGCTAGTACAACTGCTCCTGCTGCTACATCTTTTGCTATTTTGGCAATAGGATGAAATTCTTTGGTACATAAGTTAACTGCTTCTTCTATTGCTGTATTTACCATTTCTGTAATAATAACTAACATTGTTGCAAATGTTAAAAACATACACTCTGTAATATTTAGTTTAAAGTATATTGCACAAATAATTACTACTACTGCAATACATAATTGTACTTTTATATTACGCTGTGTTTTAACGGCATACCAAATTCCACTAAATGCTTTTTTCCATGCATCAATAAAGTTTTTATTTCTCAGTCTTTCATCTTCCATGTTTTGCTCCTTTACCTAGTTTGTTTTAGTATTGTTAATACTGCTTCTTCTTTAGGTCTCATTATTTGTTTATCTTTTTCTTCTATGTGGTCATATCCCATTATATGATAAAAGCCATGAACTATCATATATGATAATTCTCTTTCAAAGCTATGCTCATATTCTTCTGCTTGTTCTTTCACTCTTTCTAAAGAAATAACAATATCTCCTAGTACTTCTGGAACTTTATTTTTTGTTCTTTTTTCTACTATTTCATCTATTTCATTTTTTTCAAACATAGGAAAAGATAATACGTCTGTTTCTTTATCTATTTTTCTATATTCTTTATTTAATTTATGAATTTGGTTTGGCGTTGTTAAGGTTACACTTAAATAAAAATTCAAATCCAATAAATTTTCTACTTTAAAACATATTTGTACAACATTTTTTACAAATTCTTTTAGTTCTTCATTTTCTTCTACATCTAAAAAATATGTTTCAACTATTTCTTGCATAATACTTTCCTTCCTACAAAACTACCTTCTATTTTATGAATTCCATTTATATTTTTCATTGCTCCTAAAGATACTAATTTTTCTTTGTAAAATTTAATAATTTTATAGTATTTGTTTTTATTTTTGTATACTTCTTTTAAATCTGCTCTAATAAATAATATTTCTTTTTGTTTTTGTCTTTCTTCTTTACCTTTAATTTTCTCAATTTCTTTAAATTGTTTCCAAAAATCTTTATATTTTTCTCTTTGTTCTGGCTTGTCCCAATATATTCTAGTAGATAGAAGTTTTACATTGTATTCTTCAATTAAACGAATTAACAAAGAGTAGGCTTTGTCCTGTTTTTTAATAACTCTTGTATCTACTATTAAACTTCTTACATCTTTTAGTAATTTTATATAGCATTGTTCTGCTACTATTAATGGTAAGCTATGTGTAAATAGCTTTCTACTAATTGCAATTAGTACCATTCTTTTTTCTATTCCTTCATTCTGGTCTAATTTTCCTATTGTATAATTTTCAAATTTTTCATATTCTTCTATTACTTCTTTATATGTAGCAGATTCTTCTTTTTCCATTTTTAGAGGTAATACTTTTGTAATGTATTCTTCTAAAACATTAAATATTTTTTCAAAAATTACTTCTTTGTTTTGATATGTTAGTTGATCTGCAAGTTTTATAGAAAAGTGTTTTAATAATCCTTTGTATAAAGCATCCATTTTGGCTGTATAGAAAGGTTTGTATTTTTCCATCAATTTTGGTTTATCTAATTCTTTTATTGTTTCATAATCTAATTCTAGTAAATATTTTTGTTTGCGATATTTATATTCTAAATATTCTGTTTCTTTAATACGAATTACCTCATAATATTGAGATAGTGCATTTTTTTCAAAAACAGATGCTGTATCATTTTTTACTTTTTTATAAATAGAATCCATTATATGTTTATCAATAGCTTCTAAATATAAACTAAATGTGTCTTCATATTTTTTTTGAAGTGTTTCCTTTTTATTTGTATCTTCACTTTTTTCAACTTCTAAAAAAGCCTCATATGCTTTTAGCACATTATTTCTTTTCATAGAAATTAACATTCCATTAATTCCTATTTTTGTAGGAACTAATAATTTTGTGATAGTACTTGTTATTTTCGTAAAAAAGGTTTTGTCAGTATAGACTCTTAAACTTCTTTCTTCCATAGCACTTTTTCCTTTCAAAATACAATTTTTTCTTTTGTCCCAATTTCTTCTAGTACCTCATATATCACTTGAGCTTCTATATATTCTTCTGTTTCTTGATAATTGATATAAGTATTTAAAATATTTTCTTTAACTTTTATCTGTTCATCTAATTTTTTCTTTGCTTCTTCTTCTGCCTTTTGTTTTGCCTGCTCTTTAGTATAAGTTATATTCTCTTCTACTAATTCATAATTGTTCTTTTGTATTATTTCTATAGGTAAATAAAAGTCTGAAAATAATTTTATTTTTTTATTTTGTTCTATTGTATCATATTTTTTAAATTTTGAAAGAGTTTTATAAAAATTTATTGTAAAATTATTTATTCTTACGGAATATTTTGTTTCCTCGTTTTCTGTTTTCCTTGAAATAACTTGGTTCAGTTCCACTTTTTCATTTTGAGTATACCAAACTTTTGCCTGAACACTGCCATTTGCATGTACATATCTTATTCCTGTATATTTTCCTTCTAACCACCCACCTATTACAGGTGTACCTTCTTTTATAACATCTCCTTTTTTTACTAGGGGTGTGCCATTTATAGCATTTACTTTCTCAATTATTCCTGCTTTTGTTGCAACAATATTACAATACTCATCTTCTTTTATAATATCTGGCTTTTTATCTGATTCCTCTACTTTTACAATAGCATTTGTCCCTTTTATATCTATTCCTATCCATGCTAAATCATTTCTGTCTAGTCTCATTTTATTTATAATTTCTTTTGTATTTATTTTATTCTTTAATGTTCCAACTTCTAATCCTTCTTTTTTTAGAGTTTGTATTATTTCTTCTTTATCTATTTTTTCATTTCCTATTACTTCAATATTCCATATAAAATTTGATAAAGAAATTATTGCCACTATAATCAATATTAATGAAAAGAAAAATATTTTTCTTTTTCTATATCTATTAAAAATGAAAGGAAGACCTCTCTTTTGTTTTATACTTACTTTGCACTTTGTTTGCTTAGCAAATTTAACTATTTGTCTAAAATCTTTTATGCTAACATTTGCTTCTAATAAAGTTGTCTTTTTTCTTTTACTATTCCATATAAGAATTCCGTTATTTGAGCATAAATTCATTAATCTTTCTATAAAATATCCTTCTGTAGTTATTCTTACATAACCAAATAAGTAATTTTTAAGTATTTGTATGTACAAAGTAAATCCTCCTTGTTTATCAATCGTTTTTTATTCATCAATTGTCCTTTCAAAGTCTATACCTTCTATTTTTCCAGTAATTAAAATATCATCATTTGTCATTTCATTTAAATTTAACTCAAAACCATTTATATTAATTATTCCTATATGCGTACTTAATCGAATATAGAAATCTTGATATTCTAAAATGTTTTTATAATTTTCCACCAACAATTCTTCAAAACCCATTAATGTTAATTTAGGTTTTTCTGAAGAAATTTCCTGTGGTATTTCTAACAATTCTTCAAAACGACTCTGTCTTTTTCTTCTTTTCATCTTTCTCTCCTTTATTACCATTAGGACCATTACTTTTTTGTTAATCTGTCCCTTTTGGAATATCCTTCATATACCTTTAGAAACTTAATGCACCTTATAGAAACGTTCCTAATGCCAATTAATCGCATTTTTAACATTCAAACTGATCTAATGTGGCAAATTCATAACCCATTTGTTTTATTTGTTTTATGCAATAATCTAATACATTTGTATTATCTTTTGAATTTCCATGTAGTAGAATTACTGCTCCGTTATGAATATTATCTAATATTTTCTTTTTGGCATAATCTTCTCTTCCCTGTTTTTTCTCGTCCCAATCATCATACGCAAATGACCACATTACATGTGTGTAACCTAAACTATTACAATATGCTACACTCTTTTCACTGTATTCTCCTTTTGGTGGTCTTAAGTATTTCATTTCATATCCAAATTTTTCGTATATAGTAGTATGAAGTGTCATTACTTCGCTTTTTATTTGTTCTAAGGTAAGTGATGGCATACTTTTATGATTTACTGTATGATTTCCTATTGTATGTCCTTCTTCTATCATTTTTTGCACTAATTCTGGCTTTGTGTTCACATAGTGTGCTGTTATGAAGAAACATGCTTTTACATCATTTTGTTTTAAAACTTCTAATATCTTTTCTGTATAGCCTGCCTCATACCCTTCATCAAATGTTAGATATACTTTCTTTGAATCTTTGCCACCCATTGCTATTCCTTTTGCTTCATCTATTATTCTTTTATTTGTCGAACCTAAATCAGGTTGCTCATGATTATCATTTCTTTTTATTCCCCATTCTATTTTTTTAGAACTTAAGCTTTCTATCGTAGTAGCACTTGTATTAATAGTTTTGTTACTTGTTAAGGAATTTACTATGCAAAATGTAAATATAGCAATAACTAATATGCTAAACGTATAAAAATATTTTTTCATATAAATACTCCCTTCGTCCTTAAATTTTATGATTTTTGTTTTAAATTATTACTTTATTTTTATATATAATTTCTTTTTTGTTCTATTTTTTATACTTATATATTCAATTTACTTTGTACGTTTTATACGATTTTTTCCTTATTTTTACGCATTTGTGCACTTTTCGACATTTTTTTATTTTTTATATCAATTTTTCTATTGACAATGATATTTTTTTGAATTATTATGTACTTAATAATAGGTAAATTTTTCCAGTTTACTCTTTAATTTTTTTTGCACGGAGGATAAATATATGCTAAATTTTGTTCTTTGTGATGATAATCAGTCTATTCTAGACAGGCTTTGCAAAATGTTGCAATCACTTTTTATTAAGCATAATTTTGATGCTGAAATAGTTTTCTCTTCAACAACACCTCAAAGTACACTTGAGTATGTTAAAAACAATAATGTAAATGTTTTATTTTTAGACATTGATTTAAAATCTAAAATGTCAGGATTAGATTTGGCAAGCCAAATTAGAAAAATTAACAAACAAGTTTATATCATTTTTACAAGTGCTCATTTGGAATATGTATTAATTGCATATCAATATAAAACTTTTGATTTTATTCCAAAACCAATTACAGTAGAAAGGTTAGAAGAAACTTTTTTACGCATTTTAGATGATATAAAAACTGACTACCAAAATAGTAACTTTATTAGAATTGGTAATCGCAATACCATTATTAATGAAGATAGTATTAAGTTTATAAAAAAAGATGGAATGAAATTGGTGTTTTACACTGATAATAGAGTTTATGAAACCTATAGCTCTTTTAACAAAATTGAAAAAATTTTGCCCTCTAATTTTGTTAGGTGCCATAAATCTTACATTGCAAATGTAAATAAAATTTATGATATTAGTCCTAACGATAATAGTATTTCTTTTGATAGCACTTCTAATATGAAGTGTTATATTGGGCCTAAATATAAAAATAAAATAATGGAGGTTTTTAAAAATGATGGAAATGTTACAAACAATTTGGAGTAGTTTGACTACGGAGAATCCAACTTTAACTAATATAATATGTATACCTTTAGTATTTATAGAAGCTTATGTATCCATGCTTTTATTTACAACGCTCCTAAATATTAATACAACTAAAAAACAAAAAATTATTTATATAACTATTGTTTCAATATTTGGTACTTTAAGTAAGTATTTACTTCCAAATCCTTATAACACCTTTATTAATCTTATAGTTATATTTTTAGCTATATTATTAATATTTAAAACCTCTTTTTTAAAAGCTGTTGTTTGCTTGTTGCTTCCTTCAATTATTGCTGCTTTAATTGAATCTATTTTAGCCAAAGTTTATTATTGCATATTTAATATTGATTACTTGATAGGTGGAACTATTCCTCTACATAGATTAATAGGAAATTTAATTGTCTATTCTTGTATGTTTGCTATTTACGTTTTGTTAAAATATTTCAAGATTAATTTGTCTAAATTACAAGTTTTAGATAAAAAGAAAAAGTTTTGGCTAATATTTTCTACAATTTTTGGTGTTGTATTAATAGGATTACAAGTATATATGATTACCTTTTATGTTTCATATTTACCATTTTTTATTACAATATTATTTATGGTTACTTTAGTTGCATATTTTGTAATCAGTTTATATACAATGTTTACAGTTTCAAAACTTGAAACAACATCAATGAATTTAGAGGAAGCAACATTATATAATAAAACACTACAAATGCTTCAAGATAATACTAGAGCTTTTAGACATGACTTTTCTAATATTGTACAAGGTATGGCTGGTTTTATAGATAAAAATGATATGAAGGGTTTAAAGAAATATTATTCTCAACTATTAGAAGATATTCAACATACAAATAACTTAACAACATTAAGTCCAGGGGTAGTAAATAATCCTGCTATATATAATGTTTTAGCAACTAAATACCATAAAGCCGATCAGCTTGGTATAAAAATTAATTTGGAAGCATTTTTAAATATGAATAATTTACATATTAAAATTTATGAATTTACAAGAGTTCTTGGTATTCTAATGGATAATGCTATAGAAGCTGCAAAAGAATGTGATGAAAAAGTAATAACTGTTATATTTAGAAAAGATTCAAGAAGACACATGCAATTGTTAATTATAGAAAACACATATACAAATAAAGATGTTAATACAGACAAAATTTTTGAAAAAGGTTATTCAACTAAAAAAGGTAATACTGGACTTGGCTTGTGGGAAGTAAGACAAATATTAAAGAAAAATAATAATTTAAATTTATTTACTACTAAAAATAATGAATTCTTTACACAACAATTTGAAATTTTTTATTAAAAAAGTAAAAACAAGATAGTTTAAGAGCTATCTTGTTTTTGTTCTATATATGTAACTGATAAATTAGTCTTTTTTTATTAATGATGCTGGCATTTTTGGTTGGTGCCAAACTCCAAATAAAATACATGCAGTATTTGTAGATTTTGCGTATTTTTCTGCGATTTTTGCTAATAATTTTAACATAACTAATTCCCCCTATATTATTACAATTATATAATAAAGTATTGCCGGCTAATACTTGTATTATCTTAAAAAATTTAAATATTTTGTGCTTTCAAATATTCTTCATATCCATATTTATTTTTAGTTATAATGTATGCTAATCTTGTAATTGAAAGTGTTTGTATAAAAGTTCCTATTATAATTAGATTTGATATTATTTTATTAGGTATAAATGTTGCCACGAGTAAATTTATCATTAAAAATATATATGACAATATTTTTTTTGTTTTTCTTTCTTTTTTAGTTAATATTGGTAAGTTCTCTGTATCTGCTGGTGCATAAATACTTACCATTATTATTCCTAATATAAAAATTCCTAGTATTGTTATATATTTAGTAATTTCATTTGGAAAATTCCATATTGTGCTTATATAAGCATTTCCACAATATACTATGTTTGTACATAAAAAACATCCTATATGTGTTTTTAAATGAAATCCACCTGAAACTATTTTATATGGTAATAGCAAGAAAAATGCAAGTATAGTTTGCCACCATAACCCTAAAATAATTCCTAATCCAAACATTAAAAATATTTTTGGTATTTCTCCTACTATAAGCTGTATTCCATAGTTTATTACCTCTGCTTTTTCATCATCTATTTCTGGCATTTGTTTTCGAATTTTATTTGTTAGGTATTCACAAATTTTATCTATCATGTGCTCACCTCTTTTTTATTTTCTATAACAATATTATTCTTTTTTCGGGACTATTTTGTATTTTATATATGAAATGCAAAAAAACTTATATGAAAATTTTAAAATTAATTTTCATATAAGTTTTAGTCTGTTTTATAAAATTAACATAAATTATAAATTAGGTATATCTTCTAATTGTTTCCAACCTCCTATAAATTCTGGTAAAACTTTAAATGTCATTTCTTCTTTTGTAATTGGATGTAATATTGTAAGTTCATATGCCCATAAGCAAATTTGTTTTCCTCTTCCTCTAGTTCCGTATTTTTGGTCACCACATATACTATGCCCTGCATTTGCCATTTGCACACGTATTTGATGATGTCTACCAGTATGTAAATTAACTTTTACTACAGATAAATTTATTTCTTCATTATATTTAAGTACTTCATAATCTAGTATTGCAAGTTTTGCATTTTTAGTTCCTTCTTTAACAACTTTACTGGTATTAGTTTTTTCATTTTTTAACAAATAATCTTCTAAAGTACCTTTATTTTTTTCAAACTTGCCATCTGTAATTACCAAATACTTTTTTCTAAAATCTTTATTTCTTACTTGTTCGCTAAGTCTTGCAGCAGCTTTTGAAGTTCTTGCAAATACCATAACTCCACCAACTGGTCTATCTAGTCTATGTACCAATCCTAAATATACTTCTCCTGCCTTATTATACTTTTCTTTTATATATTTTTTTACTAAAGTAAGCATATCTATATCACCTGTTTTATCTCCTTGTGATGGGATATTCACTGGCTTTTCTACTACAATTATATGATTATCTTCATATATCACATTTAATTTTTGCATTTTATTACTCCTTTGCTCCATTAGGGACAGATTAACTAAAAAGAAACGTACCTAATGGAGTTTTAGTTTTCCCATTTTCCATAAATTCCACATGGAAGTATTAATTTTGAATTTGTCATAGGAAGTCCTACTTCTCCATTTGTTACTTTTCCACCATATGTTTTTGTTATATTTAAATTAAGTATATTTTCTAATACTGTACTTGAAATTCCTGTTGTGTATGAGTTTATTAAAAAGAATAATGGATTATCTGATAAAACCCCTTTGCAAAGTTCTACTAAATCACATATATTTTCTTCAAATTTCCAAACCTCACCATTTGTTCCTCTTCCATATGAAGGTGGATCCATTATTATAGCATCATATTTGTTTCCGCGTCTTATTTCTCTATTTACAAATTTTACTACGTCATCTACTATGTACCTTACTGGCCTTTCTTGTAAACCTGATGATATTACATTTTCCTTTGCCCATGACACCATACCTTTTGAACTATCTACATGGCATACACAAGCTCCTGCAGAAAGACATGCTACTGTTGCTCCACCTGTATATGCAAATAAATTTAACACTTTTATTTCTCTTTTAGCACTTTTTATTTTTTCTATCATCCAATCCCAATTTGCTGCTTGTTCAGGAAACAAACCTGTATGCTTAAAGCCCATTGGTTTTATATTAAATGTAAGGTTTTTATATTTTACTTGCCAATTAGCTGGAACTTTCTTTTTATAGTCCCACGCTCCACCACCTGTAGAGCTCCTTTTATACACAGCATTTACATCTTTCCACTTATTTGGAAAACTTTTATCTTTCCAAATTATTTGTGGATCTGGACGAACTAAAATTATATCTTTCCATCTTTCTAGTTTTTCTCCATTTGCCATATCTATTATTTCATAATCTTTCCAATCATTTGCTACTATCATTTTTTATCTCACTCTCTTATTTATTCTTTTGCTATTATAACAAATTTTAATATTTTTAGCAAGACAGATAATTAACTGCTTCAAAAGGATTTTTTAGTCGTTCGAGCTGAAAGCGAGTTACGAATAAAATATGCAGTAGCAACGTCCCCAATGGAGTTTTAAAAAGAAACGCCATTTTTATTTCATTTTGTATTACAAGTTTGTGATAAGTATAAAAAAACTATTTATTAGAGCTATATCTATTGCAATTAGTATTAATAATGAAGTTAGTACTGAAAATGTTAACTTGTTATTGCTTATATGTCTTACCATATTGCTTGTCCACCTTTTTGCCCAAATATTTAATTTACTAACTCCCATCTTTCTTCTGCACCTTACGTCTAAAATTATATCTTTTGCATATTCCATAAAAAAATCCTCCCCTATTTTATTCTTATTAAATATATATGTTCACTTTTTTATTTTATTCCAAAAATCGTAACAAAATTTTTTCCATTTTTTTTCATAAATATAGTTTTTTTCGTATATTTTTTGACTTCTTCAAGCATACTATGTAAAATAGTAAAGTTAAAATTGCAGGATTTGTTGAAACAATTAGAGATTTAGGAGGTTTAGTTTTCCTAGACATACGTGATATGTATGGAATAACACAAGTTGTTACATCTGCAGAAGAAGCTGATGTTGACTTTGCTTCACATATTCCTATTGAATCTTCAGTATGTGTTGAAGGAATTGTACGTAAAAGAGATCCTGAAACAGTTAATGAAAAACTTAAAACTGGTCTAGTTGAAATTGCTATTGAAAAAATCGAAGTTTTAGGAAAACGTACTGCTAATTTACCTTTTTAAATTAATGGAAATAGTGATGTACGTGAAGATTTAAGACTTCAATATCGTTTTTTAGATTTAAGAAATACTAAATTAAAAGATAATATCGTTTTAAGAGCACAAGTTATTCAATACTTATGTTCTCAAATGATTGAACAAGGATTTTTAGAGGTTCAAACTCCAATTCTTACTAGTTCTTCACCAGAAGGTGCAAGAGATTACTTAGTACCAAGTAGAGTTCACCCTGGAAAATTTTACGCTTTACCACAAGCACCACAACAATTTAAACAATTATTGATGGTTGGTGGTATAGATAAATATTTCCAAATTGCTCCTTGCTTTAGAGATTAAGATGCTAGAGCAGACCGTTCTCCTGGTGAATTTTATCAATTAGATATGGAAATGAGTTATGCTACTCAAGAAGACGTATTTAGTGCTATTGAACCTGTCGCTTATAACACATTTAATAAGTTTTCAAATAAAAAAGTAGCCGAATATCCATTTCCTAGAATTCCATGTAAAGAGGCTATGCTTAAATATGGAACAGATAAACCTGATTTAAGAAATCCATTATTTATAGTTGATGTTACAGAATTCTTCCAAAGATGTACATTCAAACCTTTCCATGGATTAACAGTACGTGCAATTCGTGTTCATGGACATATGTCTAAAGGATTCCATGAAAAAATGTTAGAATTTGCTAAATCAATTGGTATGCCTTTAATCATAATCCATTCTCTATGCCACAAGGCAGAATGGAAGCATTAAATACTATGAATCCATTAGATATTGTTGCTTATCAATATGATATTTTATGTAATGGTATTGAACTTTCTTCTGGTGCTGTAAGAAATCACGATCCAGAAATTATGGTTAAAGCATTTGAACTTGCTGGATATTCTAAAGAACACATTGAAGAAAAATTCCCTGCATTATTTAACGCATTCAAGTTTGGTGCTCCACCACATGCTGGTATTGCACCTGGTGTAGATAGAATGATAATGCTTTTAACTGAAAGTGAAACAATTAGAGAGGTTATTGCATTCCCTATGAATAGTAAAGCACAAGATTTAATGATGGATGCTCCTGGAAATGTAACAAAAGAGCAATTAAGAGAAGTTCATATTAAGTTAGATATAAAAGAATAAAAACAAAAGCAAGATTTCAATTGAAATCTTGCTTTTGTTTTTATATATTTCCGTAGTAACTATCTATTAAAATTTGTTTTAATTCTGAAACTAATGGAAGTCTTGGGTTTGCTGTTGTACATTGGTCTTCAAACGCCCTATCTGCTAATAAATCAACTTTTGCAAGCCATTCTTGTTCATTTACACCTTGCTCTTTAAATGAACTTGGTATACTTAAATCTGCATTTAATTTTTTAATTTCTTCTATTAAAGAATTTACACCTTCCTCATTTGTATATGCTGGGAAGTTCATTCTTCTAGATAAATCTGCATATTTTTGGTCTGCTATAAAATATTCATATTTAGGGAATGAAACAAATTTTGTTGGCTTACTTGCATTGTAACGAATTACATATGGAAGTAAAATTGCATTTATTCTTCCATGTGCTAAATGGAACTCTCCTCCTATTTTATGTGCTAAAGAGTGGTTTATTCCTAAAAATGCATTTGTGAATGCCATACCTGCTATTGTACTTGCATTATGCATTTTCTCTCTTGCATGTTTGTCATCTCCATGGTTATATGCTTGTCTTAAGTTCTTAAATACAATCTCTACTGCTTTTTCTGCTAAACCATCTGTATAATCAGATGCCATGTTAGAAACATATGCTTCTATTGCATGTGTTAAAACATCCATACCTGTATCTGCTGTAATTTTTTGTGGAAGGCTCATTACCAAGTCTGGATCCACAATTGCTACATCTGGTGTTAATTCATAATCTGCTAATGGATATTTTTTATTTATTGTTTTATCTGTTATAACTGCAAATGATGTTACTTCTGAACCTGTACCTGAAGTTGTTGGTATTGCTACCATTTTAGCTTTTTCTCCAAGTTTAGGAAATTTGTAAGTACGTTTTCTAATGTCCATAAATTTAAGTTTTAAACCTTCAACATCTGCCTCTGGGTGTTCATAGAATAACCACATACCTTTTGCAGCATCTATTGGGCTTCCTCCACCAAGTGCTATAATAACATCTGGCTTAAATTCGTTCATTAGAGCTATACCTCTTTTTATTGTGTCAAAAGATGGATCTGGCTCTACATCTGAAAATATTTCAGAGTGAACATACTCATTTCTTTTTCTTAAATGATATAAAATTTTATCTACATAACCGAAATCTACCATAGATTTATCTGTTACAATAAATGCTCTTGATATATTTGGCATTTTTTCTAAGTAAGCTATTGAACCCGCTTCAAAATATATTTTATCTGGAACTTTAAACCATTGCATATTAACCCTCCTCTTTGCAACTTTCTTCACATTTATTAAGTTTGCACTACTTACATTTGATGTTGTTGAGTTTCCTCCAAATGTACCACATCCTAATGTAAGTGATGGCATATTAGTGTTATATATATCACCAATAGCACCATGAGTAGATGGTGAATTTACAATAATTCTTCCAACTTTTACTGTTTCAGAAAATTTTTCTATTACATCATTATCTTCTGCGTGAACAACTGCAGAATGTCCTAGTCCACCAAATTCTATTAATTTTTCAGCTAAGTTTATTCCTTCGTCCTCATTTTCTACAATATAATATGCTAAAACTGGACTTAATTTTTCTTTAGAAAATGGGTATTCTATTCCTACTCCATTTTCATGAAGTACTAATACTTTAGTATCTTGTGGAACTTCTATTCCTGCACCTTTTGCAATATTGTACGGACTTTTTCCAACTATATCTGCATTTAAAGCGCAGCCTTTTCCTTCTATAAACATACTACTTCTTAATCTATTAGTTTCTTCATCACTTAAGAAATAGCATCCTGCTTCTTTCATTAACTTTTCAAATTCTTCATGAATTTCTCTATCTACTATAACAGATTGCTCAGAAGCACAAATCATACCATTATCAAATGATTTTGAAAGTACTAAATCATTTACAGATGTTTTTAATTTAGCTGATTTGTGAATATAACATGGGACATTTCCTGGTCCAACACCTAATGCTGGCTTTCCACTTGAATAAGCTGCTTTTACCATACTTGTTCCACCAGTTGCTAAAATTAAATTAACCCCTGGGTGATGCATAAGTGTACTTGTAGCTAAAATAGATGGCTCTTCTATCCATAAAATACAATTTTCTGGTGCCCCTGCTTTTATAGCTGCATCTCTTACTATTTCTGCAGCTTTTGAACTACATTTTTGTGCTGATGGATGGAAACCAAATATAATTACATTTCTTGTTTTTGCTGCAATTATTGATTTAAACATTGTTGTTGAAGTTGGGTTTGTAACTGGTGTAACACCTGCTATAATTCCAATAGGTTCTGCAATTTCTTCATAACCTTCTTCTTCATTTTCGTTAATTACTCCTACTGTTTTATCATATTTTATACTATGATAAATGTATTCTGTAGCAAACATATTCTTTGTTATTTTATCTTCGTAAATCCCTCTACCAGTTTCTTCTACTGCAAGTTTTGCAAGTTCCATATGATGTTCTAGCCCAGCCATAGCCATAGCTTTTACAATATTATTTACTTGCTCTTGATCTAATTTCATATACTCTTTAGAGGCTTTTTTGGCTTTTTCAATCAAATCATCAATCATAACATTTACTTTTGCTTGCTCTTCTTCTGTATATTCTGTCATTTTCTTCATCCTTTCTTTTGTTTTAAATTCTTTTATATTATATAATAACATGAAAAAAAGTCAACAATTTTTTGCCGACCTTTTTTCTTATTTTTCGCTATCTATACTTTCCTCATCCTATTAATTATTTGTTTTAAATTATCTACTAAATAATCAACTTCTTCTTTGGTATTATACTTTCCTATTGAAATTCTTAAAGAATTTTTAGCTAATTCCTGTTCTACTCCTATTGCAAGTAATACATGTGATGGATTAAGTGACCCAGATGTGCATGCACTTCCACTTGAGGCGCAAATTCCTTGCATATCTAAGTTTAAAAGTATTCCTTCCCCATCTGCATTTTCAAACGAAATATTGCTGTTTCCTGGTAGTCTATTTTCTATGTTTCCATTTATTTTTATATTATCTATTTCTTCTTTTACTCTTTTTTCGTAATAATTTCTTAATTCCTTTATTTTTGAATTATGTTCTTCCATATTAGAATAAGCTAGTTCCTGTGCTTTTCCCATTCCAACAATTGCTGGCACATTTTCTGTTCCTGCTCTTTTGTTTCTTTCCTGATGTCCTCCGTCTATGTACTTTTTAAAGTGCACTCCTGACTTTACAAATAAAGCACCTATCCCCTTTGGTCCATAAAACTTATGTCCAGATAAAGATAAACTATCTATATTTAATTCTTGTACGTCAATTTTTATATTTCCTACTGCTTGTACAGCATCTGTATGAAAATAAATTCCATTTTCTTTTGCTATTTTTCCTATTTCTTTTATTGGTTCTATCGTTCCTATTTCGTTATTTGCAAACATTACTGAAATTAATATAGTAGTTGGTCTTATTTCACTTCTTAATTCTTCTAAATCTATAGTTCCATTTTTATCTACTGAAATGTAGCTTACTTCAAATCCTTCTTTTTCTAGTTCTTTGCAAGTTTCTAAAACAGCAGGATGTTCTATTTTTGATGTTATTATATGATTTCCTTTTTCTCTATAACTATGTGCAATTCCTTTTATTGCTGTATTGTCACTCTCACTACCGCCTGCTGTAAAATAAATTTCTGTTGGCTTACAATTTAATAATTTTGCAATTTTTTCTCTTGCTTCTTCTACTGCTTTTCTTGACTCTCTACCTAAGCTATATACAGAAGATGCATTTCCATAGTTTTCTTTTAAGTATGGCATCATCTTTTTTAAAACTTCTTCATCTAATTTAGTTGTTGCTGCATTATCAAAATATATATTTTTCATCTTTTATCCCTTCTTTTAAAGCTGTTTTTTTGCTCCGTCCCCAAAAACAGTTAAAAATTTATTATACCTAAATGTTCTAATAATATTTTAAATCCTAATAATATTAAAATTATTCCTCCTGCAAGTTCTGCTTTACTTTCATATTTATCGCCAAATCTATTTCCTATTTTTGTTCCTAGAACTGCTAATGCAAATGTTATAATTCCTATTAAACTAATTGCTAATATTATATTTACTTTGAAGAAAGCAAATGTTATTCCTATTGCTAACGCATCTATACTTGTTGCTACTGCTAAAACAAACATTGCTTTTTCACTTTTATCATCATTTTCATCTTCTGTATCTTTGCTAAATGATTCTTTTATCATGTTTGCCCCAATAGCTGAAAGCAAAATAAATGCAAGCCAATGGTCTATGTTATTTACAACTTGCTCAAATGTGCTTCCTAGTAAATAGCCTATTAATGGCATTATTGCTTGGAATGCACCAAACCATAATCCTATTATTATAGCTTTTTTCCAATCCATTTTTTTCATTGAAATACCTTTACAGATTGATACTGCAAATGCATCCATTGCTAATCCTATGCTTAATATTATTAATTCTGCTATCCCCATTTTTTACCTCTTATATAATTTATATTTTTGAGATTCTATAATATCACAAAAAAAGGTAATTATCAATGCTAATTACCTTTCTTATTCATAAAACATTCTTCCCCATGTGAGTAAATGACACCTATTGCTTGTAAATAAGAATAGATTATTGTTGAACCTACAAATTTCATTCCTCTTTTTCTTAAATCTTCTGATATGTTATCTGATAATTCAGATGTTGTTTTATCATTTTCATAAATAATTTTATCACTTGTAAATCCTTTTAAATATTCGTGAAATGTTCCGTATTCGTTTTGTATCTCTTTAAATATTTTAGAATTATTTATGCTGGCATTTATTTTTAATTTGTTTCTTATTAATTTTTCATTTGATAATAACTCTTGGATTTTTTTATTATCATATCTGCAAACTTTGTCTATATCAAAATTATCGTAAGCCTTTCTAAAATCTTCTCTTTTGTTTAATACACATTCCCATGAAAGCCCTGCCTGAAAAGATTCTAATATTAGCATTTCATATAAATACTTTTCTTCAAAGTTTGATCTTCCCCACTCTTCATCATGATATTTAATATATAGTGGATTTTTTAAGTTGCACCATTTACATCTTTCCATAGTTAAATTCATTCCTTTCTCAAGGTACAAATTTTATTACTTCTTTTTTATACCATAAAAGAAGATAATTAGCAAACCATAATTATCTTCTTTTACAATTTATTTTATCTATTGATTTGTTTTGTCGTTAGGCATCTGTCCATTATTTGGTATTCCATTACCACTAGGCATTTGACTATCGTTTGACATTTGTCCCGGTCTATCATTCAGCATCTCTGAATTTTTATTTGCTGTTATATTGCTATAAATCATAAGTCCTGTTGTTGTTATAATTGCTCCTACTAATATTCCAATAAATAATGTTACTATTTTTCCTTTCTTCTTTAACACTATCGCAAATATTATTAGAATTACTAAAGCAGTTACTAACACTATAATAGTACAACAATAAATTTTGTTATCTCTATTTTCATTAATATTTTTCATATCATCCATACTTTTATCAAATCCTGTTTGTCCTTCCATGTTAGAACCTTCAGTATATTCTTTTTCTGTACCTTCTGTATATGAAGTTATTTTTGTATATAACCCGTTTTGGCTTGTTCCTTCTATACTTCCTCCTTCATACACATAATGATTTCCTTCTGTAAAATCAGGTGTACTTATTGTTAGAACAGAGTATGATCTATCTGATTTAAAAGCAACTATTGGATTTTTACTTTCATCTGTAATTGTGATTAATGTATCTTTTGAAACCTTAGTTTTAAATTGTAATTGCATAAATTCTTGTTTTGAATCATTGCTTATACTATCTGCCATATTTCCTGTTCCTACCACAGTTCCACCATTTATATATATTCCGCAATCTGAATCTAGTCCACTATCTTGGCCTTTTTCACTTGCAAACGCGTATATTGTTCCACCATTGATATAAATATAACCATTTGAGTCAATTCCATCTCCTTCTTCGGCTTCATCTGTTACATTTACTAAAATTGTTCCTCCATTTATAGTAATAACACTTTCATTATCTGTTGAGGCATTTATACCATCATCCAAAGAATTAATAATAAAATTTCCACTATTTATTGTTATATTTCTTTTACTTTCAATGCCCTCTTTTGCAAGAGCATTTACTGTAAGAGTTCCTTCTCCTTCAAATGTTAAAGAAATATCTGAACTTATTGCTCCATCATATTTATATCTTTCATAATATTGTCTGTCATCATCATAACCTTTTTCTACATAATATAATATTTTTGATTGGTCAGACCAACCTTCTACACTTTGCTTTATTTTTCCTCCTGAAATTGTATTGTTGCTATTATTAGCTGTTTTTATTGTTATATTGCAATTTGTAGAATTAGTTTGTTTATTATAAACAAATATTGCTGGTGCATTTTCACATGTTATACTAGCATTATTCAAAATAATTATTATATCTCCATTTATATTATTTGAATTTATTGAAATTTGACCATTAGATAAACTACCTGTAATTTCGTATGTTCCGCTTTTGTTAATATTTATTATGTTTGTAATTTCTATGTTAACATTTTCAGCATCACTACTACTTCCACCATTATTCATACTTGTAGTTAAATAGACCTCTTTAGATGCATCTTTAGTTATGCTCTCTCCGTTTATTGTAATATTATTATCACTTAAACTAATATAATTTATGTTTTGGCTACTTTCTGCCGCATTTGATATTCCAATAAATAGCATGAGTATACCTACTATAATTGTAATTAAAATAATTTTCCTTTCTTTTTTCATATTCTTCTCTCCTTTCTTTTTTAGTATAGTAGATAAAGATTGAAAAAAAATTGAAAATTTTAGTTTATATCATATCTCACTAGTCATCATTTAAAAAATTCATAACTAAATCTATAATAACTTCTTTCTCTTTTGGGTTTGATTCTGCTATTAACAGAGTTAATGCTGCTAATGTGTTGTTGTCAATAATTTGTTGCCCGTTTTTGTATAAAATTCCATAGAAATTTAAAAAGTATATAAATAAAGTTGCTGCAATTCTTTTATTTCCGTCCGCAAATACATGATTTTTTACTTTTGATTTACTGCATATCCTTTTAACATATAGTCTTTCAAAACATTTGTCGCCCATCTTCTAAATAAAACACCCTTGTCTGATTTAACTCTATATCCAACACTTAAAATCATATCTAAATTATAATACTCTACATTTCTTTTAACTTTTCTTTTGCCTTCTTCTTGAACTGTCGCAAATTTTGCGATAGTTGATATATCTTTTAACTCTTCTGCAAGTGCATTATTAATATGTTTGCCTATTGTTTTTACATCTCTGCTAAATAATTTTGCCATTTGTTGCCTATTTAGCCACACTGTTTCATCCTTTAAGTTTACTTCTAATTTTACTCCTTGGTTTTCAAATAAAATAATTTCATTCTTTTTTTCGTCCATAAGAACACTCCCTTTTTATAAGATTTAGTTCTTAGTACGTTTATTATTTCATATTATGGTACATTTGTTTTTTTGCAAACTATTGTTTGTATTGTATTACGATTTATTTACTCTGTCAAGACTTTATTTGCACAAAAAAAGAATAGTTTTTTCTATTCTTTTTCTTTCATATTTAATAATGTAGGACAAATGTAATTAATTTCACACTTGTCCCTTTTTACTTAAAATGAAACTACAAGTAGCATTTTAAACTTTTCTTCTCCATATACACTATGTGGTTCATCTTTTGGCATAACTATTGTTTGTCCTGCTTCTAAATAATATTCTTCTCCACTTATTGTAAATTTTCCTTTTCCTTCTAGGACTGTAACCATTGCATCTCCGCTAGAAGCATGTGTTGATATTTCTTCTCCTTTATCGAATGAAAATATAGTAACACTTACTAATTCATTTTGAACTAGAGTTTTACTTACTACTTGTCCTTGTTGATATTCAACCATTTCTTTTAATTCTAGTATTTTCTTTTTATCAATATTTTTATACATAACTTTGTTCCTCCTTGTTTATAAAATATCATTTTATCTACGTTTTTTCAATACAACAGATATAGAATTTATTTTATACTTTTTTGTTTTTTCACACAAAAAACAGGTAAATATATGAAATGAATCTATCTATTTCACTTCATATAATTACCTGCAAGTTGTTATTATAGTATTTTTCTAACTAATAATTTGTTATCAAATTAAATATGCTACTATTCCAATTAGCCCTACCATTGCTAAACCTAAACTAGGCATTATAATTCCAGGTAAGTCTTGAAATTTATCAGGATTAATTTTTCTAAATAATACACCTATAATTAAAAATTAAGTTCATAATATTTCCCTTTTAAATTACTATTAATCTCACACATTTATTGTAATTTATTACTATCCTAATTTTGCAAACTTCACTATCAAACTACTTGGAAGTATTTTACACAAAACTCTATAAAATTTATAAAATGCACCTGTTGTATATGATCCTTTTCCATTTTTAGCTGCTTTCAATGATTTATATGCTGCCTGTTCAACATTAACCTCTGGTAATTTACTAACAGATTTTGTGCTATCTGCATTCATCTTTGTTTTCATCATTCCAGGATTTACAGCACACACATTTATACTTTTAATTTTTAATTCTTCCTTTAATCCAACACATAATGAAGATAAATAAGATTTTGTTGCACAATATACTGATAGACTAACATTTGGGGCGAATGCTGATGTTGATGATACTACAACTATTGTTCCATTATCTTCAATATAAGGTATACATACTTTTGTCATTGCCGTTGTACCTTTGCAATTCAAGTCTATCATTGTAAACATTTTGTTTAAGTCTTGTTCTTCAAATAACCCATTAAAGCAAACTCCAGCATCATTGATTAATAATTTTATTTTTGCATTTTCTTTCTGTAATTTATCTTTTATTTTAGAAAACTCATTCACATTTGATAAATCCATACTGATAGATACTATTTTTTTATTTGGATATAATTTTTTCACTTCATTTAATCCACTAATATCTCTTGCAATAATCCATATTTCATCAATTTCACTATACAGTTTAGTAGTTGCTTTTACATATTCTTTTCCTAGTCCACTTGATGCACCAGTTATAATTGCTATACTCATAATATCACATTTCCTTTCGTTTATATTTTTACATTTGGATTCGTATATTGCCCGTGTTTAGTTGTATTATTTCCATATTTTATTGCAAATTTAGGACATCTATGCAGACATCTTAAACATAAATTACATTTTTCTTTTACCCATATAGGTTTTCCATTTTTTATTTCAATAGCCTTAGACGGACAACTTTTGGCACATAATCCGCAACCTATACATTCATTAGATACTTTGAATTCTGATGTATTTCCTCCATTGTTGTAACTTATTTCACGATAAATATTTGCTATAAATTTTGGTAAACTATTATTATTAAATTTTATATTTTCTTTTTTCTCTATATGTTGTAATATTTTGTTTATTTTTCTATTTGCTGTTTCTTCTATTTTAGTATTTTTCTCTTTATCAGATACATCAAATATTGGTGTCCAAGTGTCTACCATTTTTATACCATACTTGCCATTTAAAATTATTTCCTTTTTACTTAATAATTTTTCAATATATTTACTACTAGCACCTGATGTTGTTCCATAAGTTGCAATATGAAAAACATACACTTTGTTACTATTTTCAAAATGGACTTTATTAATAAAATCTTCTACTATTTTAGGTAGTCCCCAAAAATAAGTTGGAGTAATTATACCTATTTAACAATAAATATTTTCAACATTGTTAATTGACTCTTTACAACTTTCAAAAACATTCATACATAAACTACTATTTACTAATTAATTTTAATTCATTAAAATATCACTTCGATTATACTATTTTCTTTTATTATTTTCTATAATGCACTTGAAAATTAATAATTATTTATATATAATCTACTTAGTTGATTTAATCAATCTTGGGAGTATAATTTTTCGAATATAAGAAAAGTTAG